>NZ_JBNDIT010000016.1:0-115041 GCF_050434545.1 Comamonas sp. 4034
GAAGCGGATCAAGATATCCCTTGGCTCTCTCAGCCCTGTCGAATACCGGGCGAGCCTTGGACTTGCGGCGTAAACCAGTCCAAGTTTTTATCCGCATCCCCAGTGGGTCAGTTCTGGATGGAAATCAACACGTAGTCCAGAAAAACCCAACTACACCCTATTACATCCGAGCTTACAGCAAGTTTGACGGTATTTGGTTGTTCACTGCACCCCCATGAATTTGAGTACGTCCGCCACCACGGCATCGCTTTGCGCGGCATCGCCGCCCACAGCAGCGCGGACGTGCGCCATACAACCCCGAACCGCTGCGTGCCACTCGTCGTAGTTTTTAAGTTCTTGATTCTTCTTCAAGTCGCGGGCGTTCTTGCCAAGTCCGCTACCAGCAACCGTGGTCATCTGTAGCTCCAGATCGCAGGGCTTCGCGCTGTGGGCTTGTTCGTATCGGAACCGACGCCCACCGCCATCCCATGCGTGGTAAGCGCCCTTGTATTCCTTGGTCGTGACCGTATTCCCTGCATCGGCAAGCTCTTTGGCGTACCGCTGGCAGATTGACACGTCCTGATAGTCCTCGCGTTCGCGGTCAGGCAAGGCAAAGAAAATCGGCGCTGAGGCTTTCTCCGCATAGTCAGCACGGTATCGGATATTGCACATGCCGGGGTACATCGGAATGTGCCCAGCGAATTTGGCACCATTCGTGTTGACCGCCGCTTGGTACATCGGCCACGCTGCATAGAACGCCGGATTGCCTCCACGGCTCATTCCTATGACGTAGATTCGATTGCTGTCGATCTTGGGATGTGTTGCCAGCACGCGCAAGGCGTTCAGTGCATCGGCGGTTTGGGACGGCATCGTGACCTGATCGCCCAACTGATTGGTGTTCGTCTCTGACACACCTCGCGGCTTGTAGCTGTCCACCACGAACACCGCCACCCCAGCCGGATTCAGCTTGGCAGCCCACAAATCGTAAGCCCACGGCTCCACTCCGGCGCTGCCGTGCATGATGACAAGTGCGGGCACTTTGCCATCAACTTTCTTGGGCATCAGTAAATCGCCCCAAACGGTTTGCTGCGTGGTGTTGCTGGTGTTCTTGCGGGCGAACTGCCACATATCGGGGACGTTCGCGCTTTGAAATTCGATACGACCTGAACGTCCATCAGACAAGTTTTCCGATTGAGCAATGGCACCACCAATGAATGTGCAGCACAGTGCCGCAAAGATCAGTTTTCTGAAGTTCATAGATTCTCCTTTTTGACAAAACAGCTTGTCCAATAAATAGGCATATACACCTCATAGTGTCTCATACTGAGTAGTTAACTACGTCGCTTCACAGGCCACAGTTCTGCACCCTTGGGGCATGAGAACAGACCCCAAGACACAGGCCGTCGAGCCGGGTGTTGACGGTTCTTCCCGTGACCTGCCGAACTCCGTGACGCTGGCCTTGGGCCAGAGCGTCAAACGCCATCGGCATGCCGCCAAGCTCTCACAGATGAATCTGGCCTTTGAGGCCGAAATGGAGCGCAGTCACGTCTCGCGCATTGAGCGAGGCGTCTCCAACCCTTCGCTGTTTGCGCTGGCCACCATCTGCCATGTGCTCAAGATCACCCTGCCCGAGTTGTTCGAGGGGATCACCGACACCATCGCGCCAACTGCACAGGGTGGGCCAGTACGGCGCAAGAACCAATCGGTGTTGGAAAAAGCGCCGCCACCGCCCAGCCGCAAGATGCCGCTGCGCTGACCGCCTAGATTCCGTCAGCGTCGCGGATCAGCCGCTGCTCAAGTCGGTACGCTGGAACCTCACCGCGCCCGTCAGCCGCACGACCTCAGCAGGCCACTCCGGTGAGTCATACAGCCAATGCACGGGCTTGGATGGCGACTCGTTCAACAAGCCACGCGCAGCAGACGGCACTTGAACGCGCAGACGGGCATTGAATGCGCGAAACACCGGCTCGTCGGCGCTGGGGTCGATCAGCAGCACAGTATCGACAGCAGTCTCACGCCCAACTTGAGTGCCCTCCACGCCAACGCCAAGCGCCCAGTGGTGCGTCCTGCGGTTGAGCACACTCCTAAAACTCAGCATCACCAGATCGCCACGACTCAGGGAACGTACCGCGAAGTGATCCAGATCGGCATCACCTTTGAAACGCGCGGTCAGTTTGAGCGGCAAGCCCAGCCGGTTGACACGCTCCACCAGGTCGTCGGCCATGCAGCCCTGAAAGTACACATCATGGAATTCGCGCCACACATCGGCGGGGACACCGTATTTGCGTTGTGCCATGTGCGTCAGTGCCTCGGCTTTCGCCAGATTGAGTATGACCAATACACTGGCGAGGCAATGCACCGAACAGGCACCGTCGATTTCAGACTGACGAAAACACACGCCCATCGGCTCTTCGCGTTTGACTTTGACCGTCAGCACATGGCCAACGATCAGAGCCGGGTGTGTGCGTTGCCATCGAAAGCTAGGGCTGTGAGAGACTTCTTTGCGGGCCGCCATCGTCAATAGTCCTCCGGCAGCAGCAGGGTCGTCACACAGCGCACGCCAGCGTCATTGGCTGCATCGGTGATGATCCAGATAGTTGGTAGGCGGTCGCGCTTGTTGCGAGGGATGGTTGCCAATACTTCTGGGGACACCAAGCGGTATACCGAAAAAATCCTTGATCCGTCCTCCAGCGCCTGTTCATTGAGCTTGGCATCGTCGGCACACAAGTCGCCGCCATCGCCATGAACGTGCCGATTCAGCAGCATCAGCGGATTGCTTTGATGCTTTTCCAATAGTCGTAGCGCCGCAGGGGTTGCAACCACTTGCCCGAGGCCAAACTTCGCCGCATTGGTGATGAGGGTGTACCGTGGGGTGAATGATTCTTCTGGTTTGCCATCGTTGGACGGGATGGAATGCGTGTTGCTGGTTTGGTTCATAGTGTTCTCCAAGAGTGGTTGAAATGCGCACCGTGCTTGCCTGATAACGGACGTGAGTAAGCCTCCGAAGTCACAGGTCGGATCACCTCACGCACCGGCATCACCGGGGCACGGCAAGAAGAAAAGTCAGAAAGTCATACGGTCATGAGTTATGACCGTATCGGGCTTGGCTACGCCGCTGCGTACAGAGCTTTGAGCAGCGTCAGTGGCTTGACCACCGCATCGGCTCGGCGACAGTCGAGTACGGCTTGCGCCAGCGCCCGGCACACAGTCTCGAAGTCAAGTTGTGATGCCAGCGCCTGCACCGATTCGGCTGTCACTGTCATACCCGTTTGCCAATGCACCAGCGCAGCCAGTTGCTCGACTGTCAGATGCCGGGATTGACGTGCCGCGATGTAGGCATCGGCCACCAAGGGCGGCATGTACTCATAGAGCATGCCTTCAGGCATGTCATCAGGGTCCAAGCAGCGGTCAAACGGCAGTGATTGCAAGTCTGCCAGCATGGCCGCGTGCGTCAGGTACTGCGTTTCCAAAACTGCGAACAGCTTCTCGGTGGCAACCGCATACGCGAATGCGCCATTGCCCCGATGCCAGTCCGTGTTGTCGATCAGATGCAGTGCCAGCAACGTGGCCGGATTGGCTAACAACGCCGCCGCATCTTGGGGCGACACGCCCAACAGCACAGAAAACACATGGTCACGTTCGGCCAGATCACGCCAGTTCAAGCACATCAGTACAGCATGCAGCGCGTTCTGGTCAGGCTCAAATGTGTCTGAATCAGACTGCGGCCAACCATCCGGGCTGGCGGCATACGCCAGTTCGATCAGAGCGGTTTCCGCAGGCCGCAAGTGCAGCAGCGTTTCTAGCTTAAAGAGGTTGCGTTCAGCAATGCACGGCGGGTCAGGTGCTGGTTCCCACAGCGCCTCAATTTGTTCAGACAAGGCCACCACATCAACACGTGGCAACTCGTAACCACGAGGCCACAAGAATCGGGGCAATTCGGTCGGCAAGTCTGGGCATGTATCCAAGCCCAAATCACGCCTAAGGTAGCGCCTGAGCAGATGCGCAATCCACAGCCGATCAACGGACTCCGGCAGGGCTGCCAAGGACGTACCGATGCGCAGCATGAACTGGCGCTCCAGAAACTGCCTGTACATCAGGTTGTGACGGCTGGGCAGCCTGCTCAAAAAATCAGTGTGAAAGGCTGTCTCAAGGGTCGCAAAGGCTTGCGACACTGTGGGTTCGATTTGCACGGGGTTCTCCGTGCCCCGCTGACCAATGAAGGCGCAGGGCTGGACGGATCAGCCGGGGCAAATTGTGGGTGATGGAAGACAGCGCGGTCGAGCTTCAGCGGCACGCGCCAACGGACTGCAAAAGCACCGGAAAACGGCACCGCAGACGCTGGAAACTGTCAATTTTCAGTCATTGTACCATAATTTGTGCTAATATATGTGCAAATAAGCTGGATTTTGCTGCGTTACAGCAAAATACTGTATGAAATATCAGCCGTAGAATGAGTTGCACAAACTTTCGCACAAGCACCGACCACCATGCGCTTTAGCACCGATGAGATCAAGCCCTTCTATGAAGTGCGGCAGAACCTGTCCAAAGCCATCGACGAGGTGGAGCGAGACGGCGGCGAAGTCGTGATTGCAAAGCATGGCAAGCCAGTCGCCGCTCTGCTATCGGCTGCGGGGCTGTACCGCTACCGTGAGGTGGATCGGTTGATGGTGCAACTGCTAGATGTACTGGCGCAGAGAACAAACCTTGAGCCGGCCATCTCCGACGAGCAAATCGCCGCTATCGTCGAACAAGTGCGGTCAGCCAACGAACATACAAGAAAGCAATGAGCAGCCTTATGTCCATGATTTCAGAACAAATGGCATTGCTGCGCACGGAGGGAAGCCATGTCACGGCTCACTGACCTCATCGCGCAAGCCAAAGCCAAAGACACCCAGCTTGGCGCAGACCTTGAACGTGAGTTCAAGGCGCTTTCAACGCGCCTGCCTTTCGGTCTGAACTTTGAGCGCCACAGCCCCGAGGCGGTGGAACTGCCACTGCGCCCCATCCGCAAGGGCGACAAGGTGCGCGTCCTGCCTCCACGTGGCTCAGTCAAGAAAGGCGATCAACGCCTATGGCAAGTCAAGTCCATCCACAAGGCACAAAAAAATGCCGACCTTGAACTGATGGGCGTTGAGGCAGTGGAAATCCAGACCGTCGCGCTCGATGACTTGGTGGTTGTGGCCGAATTCCGCGACACCATTTATCCCGGTTTGGCCAGCACCGGAAAAGTAGAACGTGGTGGCGATGCACCGTTTCACACGGTCATCAATGGCGAAAACTACCATGTGCTCAAGGCACTGACCTATACCCACCGTGGCAAGGTGGATGCCATCTACATTGACCCACCCTACAACACGGGCGCAAAAGACTGGAAATACAACAACGATTACGTCGAAAGTGACGACCAGTATCGGCACAGCAAATGGTTGGCGATGATGGAGCGGCGTTTGTTGGTGGCAAAGGAATTGCTCAATCCTGCGGACTCGGTGTTGATCGTCACGATTGATGAGAAGGAATATCTACGACTTGGACTGCTCCTTGAGCAAATTTACGAGGACGCCAAAATTGAAATGGTTTCTTCCGTTATCAATCCAAAAGGAACGGGTAGGAGCGGAGATTTTGCTCGAACTAACGAGTTCCTTTTTTTCGTGCGATTTGGATCGGCAAAAGTAGGCGGTATGCCTGATGATGCAGATGTAGGCGCTGAAGTTGGATGGGAGACTATGCGCCGACGTAATCTCGCTTCTGTCCGCGGCAGGAAAGGAAAAGGTGCTTGCGGGCCAAATCAATTTTTTCCAATCTTTGTCGATGCAACGACAGGAGCGATAGTCGGGCGGGGTGACCCCTTGCCACCTGAAACCCTGCGCGAAAGCATTGTCCCCCCTCAAGGGGCTGTGGCTGTATTTCCTGTTCGCCCCGATGGCACAGAAATGAACTGGGAATACACGGATTCAGCTTTTGATAATTGGTGGCCAAAGGGTTTCATCCGTGCGAACGGCAAAAAGGATGAGCCGCAGGCTTACATCATTCAGCATCTGCCAAACAAAGCCAGAAAAGAAATAGACGCCGGAACGGCTGTGATTGAGAAACGACGTGAAGACGGTTCTGTAGTTGCAAAGTATATTGACGCGACTTTGAAGCATGTGACGACGCAGTGGGAGTTCACCTCACACAGCGCAGAGCATGGTGGCACTGGTGTTCTGAAGTCCGTCATACCCGAGCGAAGATTTCCCTTCCCTAAGTCTCTGTATGCCGTCGAAGATTCACTTAGATTTTTTGTGGGAAGCAAGCCCAACGCAATCATCCTCGACTTCTTCTCTGGCTCCGGCACCACAGCCCACGCTGTGATGCGCCTCAACCGTCAAGACGGTGGTCACCGCCAGTGCATCTCCGTCACCAACAACGAGGTTGCAGCGGACGAACAAAAAGCACTGCGCGAGCAAGGCTTACGCCCCGGCGATGCCGAATGGGAGAAGCACGGTATTTGCGACTACATCACTAAGCCCCGCGTAGCTGCTGCGATCACGGGCCAAGCCCCCAGCGGTGAACCGATCAAGGGCGATTACAAGTTCACCGATGAATTCCCTATGGCTGAGGGGTTTGAGGCCAATGCAGAGTTCTTTACGCTGACCTACGAAGCACGCAACGCGGTCAACCACAATCTGGCCTTTGCCCGCATCGCCCCTCTCCTCTGGCTCAGGGCCGGTTCTCAAGGCAAGCGCATCGACAAGCTGCCTGCCACTGGCTGGGCGTTGGCAGATACCTATGGATTGCTGAGCGAAGTTGATCAAGCCACGCCATTCATCCGTGCCGTGCAAAAAACGCCCAGCCTGCGGGTGGCCTACATCGTGACCGATGATGATCGGCGGTTTCAGGCGATAGCGAAGCGCCTACCAAACAAGGTGGAGCCTGTGCGACTGTATGAGTCGTACCTGACCAATTTCAGCTTCACGAATGGGGAATGAGCGTGGGGAATAAGAAGAGGAATCAAGCATGAAGTTCACCCTTAAAGACTACCAGCGCGACGCAGTACGCGATGCCTTGGCCAATCTCAAAGACGCCCGTGACGATTGGCTTCGCAAGTCGCGCAAGAGTGCGTTTTCGCTGACCGCCGTTACCGGCGCGGGTAAAACCGTGATGGCAGCGGCAGCTTTTGAGGCCCTGTTTCATGGTGACGATGAGTTGGACTTTGACGCTGACCCGGGCGCGGTGGTGATCTGGTTCAGTGATGACCCTTCGCTCAATGAGCAAACACGCTTTCGCTTGATGGAGGCGAGTGACCGGATCAACCACTCTGACATGGTGGTGGTGGAAAACACGTTCAACCAGCCACGGTTTCAGGCGGGAAAGATTTACTTCCTCAACACCCAAAAGCTGAGCAAGAACAGTCTGCTGGTGCGCGGCCATGATCCGGCAGAACTTCAAGCCAAGGGTGGCGACCTGCTCCCTGAGACGCGGCCAGATTTGCGCGCCTTCACCATCTGGGACACGATCCAGAACACGATTGAAGACCCCGAACTGACCTTGTATCTGGTGCTGGACGAAGCGCACCGAGGCATGGGCAAGCAGACCACTGCCGCAGAAAACTCCAAGAGCACCATCGTGCAGCGTCTCATCAACGGCTCCGGCGGGGTGCCCGGCATTCCGGTGGTCTGGGGTATCTCGGCCACCGTGGAGCGGTTCAACCAAGCCATCGTGTCAGCGGGCAAGCACATCAGATTGCCCAATGTTGTGGTCGATGCGGCAAAAGTACAGGAATCGGGTCTCATCAAAGACACGATCTTGCTGGACATTCCCGATGAAACGGGTGACTTTGATACCGTGCTTGTGCGTCGGGCAACGGACAAGCTCAAAGAGTCCACATTTGCATGGGCTGAATACGCCAAACAGCAAGAAGAGGCCCGAGTGGTCATTCCGCTGATGGTGCTGCAAGTACCCAACACACCAGACCCCAACGAAATTGGTCGTGCGCTGGATACCATTTTTGAACGCTACCCTGAGTTGCCTGCCGCCAGCGTAGCCCATGTGTTTGGCGATCACACCACGCAGCGGTTTGGCAACCGCGATGTGCCTTACATCGAACCGCAGCGGGTGCAAGAGTCCAATTGGGTGCGGGTACTGATTGCCAAAGATGCCATCAGTACGGGCTGGGATTGCCCTCGTGCTGAGGTCATGGTTTCATTCCGTTCAGCCAGTGACGAAACCCACATCACGCAATTGCTCGGGCGCATGGTTCGCTCGCCTTTGGCGCGTCGGATACCCGGCAACGACCGGCTCAACGCAGTGGACTGCTTGCTGCCCAAGTTCAACAAAAAGACAGTTGAAAAAGTGGTTGACGTGCTGATGAAGGGCGACGAGTCAGGGCCGCCCACAGGCCGCATTTTGATTGACTACGTGGAAGTCAAGCCCAACCCAGATGCGCCCTATGCAGTATGGCAACTGTTTGAGTCTCTGCCATCGCAGACCCGCCCACAGCGCGGCGCGAAGCCCGCCAAACGCCTGACTGCACTGGCACATGAACTGGCCTCTGACGGCATTCTGGCTGGCGCAGGCAGACAAGCGCACAGCAAGCTGCATGAAGCTCTGGATGCGTTTGCCACAAGCCAACAAGACAAGATTGAGGCCAAACGCAAAGCAGTGATGACCGTGGACGGCAAGACGGTCAAGGCTGATTTGAAAGGCAAAGAAAAGAGTTTTGACGAGTTTTGGGAAGATGCCGATGTGGCCGTCATTGATGATGCCTACCGGCGTGCCGCCCGCGTGCTGAGCCCTGACATTGCCAAAACCTACGTTGAGCATCTGGCACAGAAAACCGCCAGCATCGACGACGACCCCGAGGACTACCTTGAAGCCATCACCGAAGCACGGGTAACGGTCGCGGGCATGGGGTTGGTGACTGAAATCGGGCCTTATTTCGACGCCAAGGCCGATGAATTGGCGAAGACACTCCTTGAGACCTATTCTCCCCAAATCAAGACACTGAGTGACGACCGCAAAGAGACGTATCGGCAAATCATTGAGATGAGTACCGCCCCCCAAAGCGTCGATCTGGCCAAGCCAGAATCCCGCTATGAGGCAACGAAGGCGGTCGAGAACGGCCACTCGTCCACGTTCCCCACCTGGAAGAAGCATCTCTTGTGCGACAAAGATGGCAAGTACCCTGCGGAATTGAATGATTGGGAGCGAGCCGTTGTTGAAACCGAGTCCAAGCGTCCCAGCTTTCTTTTTTGGTATCGCAATCCACAGCAGCCCGGTCAGTCATCGCTGGGCGTGGCCTACAAAGAGGATGACGAATACAAAATCGTTCGCCCTGACTTCGTTTTCTTCTCGGAGCAGGACGGCAAAGTCGTTGCCGATATTGTCGATCCCCACGGCATCCATCTGGCGGACGCCTTGCCTAAGCTGAGAGGCTTGGCTGAGTATGCGCAGACCCATGCAGCAGCCTATCGACGGATTGTTTCGGTAGCCGAAGTCAACGGCAAGCTAAGAGCACTGAATTTGAAGGATGAAGGCATCCAAGAAGCCGTTCATAAGGCGGATAGCGCAAAGGGCTTGTATGAAGACGGGGCTGCGGACGACTACATCAACTGAGGGGAGAAAATGAAAATCCGGTCTGCATACACAAATAAATCGTGGCTGATGCCATTGCCGATAAGCTCAACGGCCTCTGATGAAAAGAAGTCAGACCGAGACATAGCAAAGGAGCAAATTCACCGCTCACTGGCAGAAATTGTCCGGTGTCAGAATTTAATTGTGTTGTCAGGTCTTGGGACTTCGCTTTGTCTGACGGATGATTCAGTACCTCCAAAAAGAAAAGCTCCGACAATGTCCGACCTCTGGGGACGGGTGAAGGCAGCCTATGCGTCAGGTGATGAAAAAAAGTGGAAGGAAATTCTTGAAAGCGTTCGCCATACAGCAGGCAGCGAAAACATCGAGGAATTACTGTCTGCTTGTAAGATCGCTGAGAATTTTCTCCGCGATGGCGAACTGAAGAAGCTTCAGGACTTTATCCAGTTGGCGGAAACTGAAATTCGGACGGCCGTCAATTTTTTAGTGAACACGGACTCGCTGCCGGTACATAGCGCATTCCTTCAGCGCATTGCTCGCCGCTCCACAGGTAAGAGTCGAGCAAAGATTTTCACCACAAATTACGACCTGTGCTTTGAGCACGCGGCAAAAGCTGGCCGATTCGTTGTGATTGATGGATTTTCACCCACGCTCCCGCCAACTTTTGATCCTGTCTACTTCACCTATGACATAGTTCGGCGCGGCTTGGATGGTGATGCGTCGGCATTCATACCCAATGTTTTCCACCTGTACAAGCTGCATGGCTCCATAGATTGGGAGCGCACTGAGGCCGAGATTGAAAAGAAGCACAACACCGACAAGCCGCTTCTCATCTATCCACGCAGCAGCAAGTATGAGCAAGCCTTTTCACAACCGTATCTTGAAATGATGGCTGCATTACAGGCTGTATTGAGGGAGCCGAATACGGGTCTGTTGATTGTTGGCTTTGGATTCAATGACAACCATATCGCCGAACCCATCCTGTCTGCGATACGTTCAAACCTTGGGCTCAAGGTTGTGATCGTTGATCCGGTCTTGGTCAGAAGTATTGATGCTCACAAATACGTGGCGGACGGTGGCGACAAAAATGACTTGAATGAAGACGATGAGCTAACCGTCAATTTAGGTACAGCCAGGACAAATGCGTACCTTTCCAAAATCATGGGTTTGATGGATCAAGGTGATGCTAGGTTGACATTTCTTAATGGAACATTTGAGGATGTAGCCAGAGAAATACCTGATATGGCTGCTGAAACCGATCTTGAGAAGCACATGCTGCGGATGCGTGTCATTGAGGGAGATTCAGTGTGAGCGGTCTGCCAATTGCACCTTTTGACCCAGCTCGTTACATTGGCACGGTTTGCCAAGTAGACCCGAACACTGTCAGAGTTAATCTTCCTCATGCCGCCTCTCCTGTGTCAGGTCATCATGCGGGTTACGGCATGCCTGCTGGGCAAGTGGGCGAATTCGTTCTGATCGAGAGTGAAGAACACGCGATTGTCGGACGGATCACGGAAGTGAAGCTTCCTGAGCGAGACAGATTGACCGTAGAACCCACTGCTCACAAAAACAACGATGCCAACCCTATAGGACTGATTCAGCTACTCACTTCTCTCGAACTGGCATCTGGAAAAGCTATTCGAGGAATCCCTGCGCATCCTCGCATCGCGCAGCATATATTTTCAGCACATCCTCTGCTGATAAAGCATGCGGTAGAGCAAGTACAAGAAGCAAGCCAAAGTATCCGGCTAGCTTTTCTACCTCACTCATTAAACACAACTGTGTCCCTCACTCCTGAGGCACTTTTTGGGCGTCACTGTGCCGTCTTAGGAACAACAGGCGGCGGCAAAAGTTGGACTGTTGCGCGCCTTGTCGAAGAGATAGTTCGATTGAATGGAAAGGCCATTTTGTTTGATGCGACAGGCGAATTCAAAGCATTGAGGGATGGCGTCAGGCACGTTCATTTGGGGGGCAAACCAGAAAATGACGATGACGACCGCGAGTTCGTCGGCTATCCATTTAATCATTTGAATGAGTCCGATGTTTTTGTGCTTTTTAATCCGACTGGGGCATCGCAAGCACCGAAGCTGCGTGAGGCATTGCGAAGCCTCAAACTTGCCCATCTTTGCAAGGCTCTAGCGCCAAACGGCTATCTTGCCAAAATTAACCAATCCAAAAAACCTATTGAGGATGCCTTGACGGCAAATGCCACCTCACTTGATGCGGATAATGCCCCCTACAACATACAGTTACTGGCACGACAAATTCAGGAAGAGTGCGTTTATCCATCAGCAAATTTTGGAAAAGACCACACTAAGTGGGGCGATGCTAGCAATGAGTTGACTTATTGCATCAGTC
This sequence comes from Comamonas sp. 4034, assembly GCF_050434545.1. NCBI lineage: Bacteria > Pseudomonadati > Pseudomonadota > Betaproteobacteria > Burkholderiales > Comamonadaceae > Comamonas > Comamonas sp. 4034. The sequence continues at coordinate 11,905 of NZ_JBNDIT010000016.1, forward strand.
TTATTGCACGCATTGAAGCCACCCTCAAGTCTCCATTCATGGCATGCATATTTAAGCCAGATGGCTTGACCGCATTACCACAAGTAATAAACGATTTTCTAGGATCGAAGGATTCAGTTCTAAGAATTTCAATGGCAGACTTGCCGTTTGAACACAACACTCGTGAATTGGTAACGAACGCAATTGGTCGGTACTTATTGAAGTTGGCTCGTACTGGTTCTTTTCGTACTAACCCAACCGTAGTGGTACTCGACGAAGCTCATCAATTTTTAGATAAGTCTTTGGGAGATGAGTACAGTCGGGTGTCTCTAGAATCATTTGGACTTATTGCCAAAGAGGGGCGCAAATACGGACTAACCACACTGTTGGCCACCCAAAGACCGAGAGACATTCCAGAAGACGTACTCAGCCAGATGGGTATGTTTATTGTCCATCGGCTAATCAACGAAAAGGACAGGCAAGTGGTCGAAAAGGCATGTGGAAATATGGATGCATCAGCCGCCGCATTTTTACCAACACTAGGTCAAGGCGAAGCAATAGTTGTTGGTATTGATTCTCCCATGCCATTGCCTGTTCAAATAATCCCTCCTTCGGCTACTCCGCAGTCAGAGGGGCCGCAATACAAAAAACATTGGGTCCATCTGTGAGGAATCAGTGTGGGATATGCGCTGTTTTGTACCCAGAAGCTGCTTGATCGAATCAGGCCGTTGGTCACTGATCCGACTCCTGTGTCTGGCGGCATTCTGAGCAACTGGTATGCAACCGCCTTGTTCTGGAAGCCGCAACTTGCCCTGTTAGTCCACGAAGAAACGCTGTTGCCCGTGTTAGTGCCGTTGGCACCTGCCAGCAGTCTTGCAGAGCGGTTTCCGGCGCACCTTGCCGCAGTGCTGTATGCCCTCGACGTGGATGCCAGTTTCGTTGCCGTTCAGGTGGCGGCAATGGGTGAAGTGCAGTACGCCAAAACCAGCAGCCGTAGCGTGCTGGGCATCATGAACCAGTTCAGCTACTTGGCCGAGGGCTACCGCGAGTATTTGGAGACTACCGATCTTCTCGAACTGTCCTTGAAGCTTGCCCACGTGCCGTGTAGCCCACTGTACAAGCGAGAGACTTTTCCAGACCGTGAATTACATCGCTGGATCACGGACAAGAACCAAAACCACACGCATTTTTGAGGTAAACATGGCCGCAAAACCAAAGCGAATCAAAGGCAAGCTACTCCACGAGGCTTACACGCCCGCCGAGTCTGACGCTGATGGATATTCAGATGGCATTGACTACGCTGCTGTGGTGGGCAACAAGCGGTTCCATTCCTTTCAGGTCTGGCGCGAAAAAGCCGGGGAAAAGCCTTCTTATGTGTATGGCCTGAGTTTGAACCAGATCAAGGCGATTCGAGCCCAAGCTGATGCCGAACTATCTGCCCAAAACGCAGAATTGCGAAAGCAGATTGAGGCAATGCGTCACGCGTTGTCTGAACTCGAAAAGCAATCTGCGGCCAAAGGGACGGCGCTTCAAGAGGAAATTGCGAAGCTTCGACACGATCAGCAATGGCTCGTTCAGGAGTTGAAGCCTGTCCTGAAAAAGAGAACAAATGACTCTCTGGACAACGGCGGTAAAAGCATCCGCGCAACGTCAATACCGATGGGTGGTGCTCCAGTCTATCGACTGAGAGTAAAACGCCGATAGGCAATCCCTACGTTTTCTTGATATTTGCCTTGGGCAGAAAGTCCTGCGAAACTCATTAAAACTTGCTGCAAGTGCAGCAGTCAGAGCGCCCACAGATAGAGAAAATTCTCCGAATTTCAGGTAGCGATAAGACACAGTTATCGACTACCAGCGACCACCAAAGACGGCCCCTTTCGCGGGCCGTTTTTTATTGTTTTTCCAACCCGTCCAAAGGACTCACCATGAAGAAAATTCGCACTCCACGCGAGGGCGCTGGCGCAGCTTTGTCTACGCACAGCACCACTACATCCAACAGCACGCCAGAAACGCCGCCAGAGGCCGTTTTGAGCGGTTTTTCCGGCACTGCCGAGCACTTTCTGGCGGCAAGCCAGTCAGCGGCCACAAAACGCGCTTACGCCTCGGACTTGCGCCATTTTTTCGCCAATGGCGGGAGCATTCCGGCAAGCCCGACCATTCTGGCCGCATACCTGGCCTCATCCGCTGAAAAATTGTCCGTGGCGACCCTTGAGCGGCGCTTGACCGCGATCCACAAGGCACACCTTGAGAAAAATCTTGAATCCCCGGCCCAAAGCGAAATGGTCAAGCGTGTAATGCAGGGCATCCGACGCACGCTGGGCACCAAACAGCGGCAAGTGACCCCGCTGGTCAAAGACGATCTGCTGGCCGCGCTGGTCATGGTCAACCAGCAAAGCCCCGTGAAAGCCGCACGCGACCGTGCGTTGCTGTTGGTGGGCTTTGCCAGTGCCATGCGCCGATCCGAGTTGGTAGCAGTCAAGGTGGAGCACATCACGCACCTGCCCAGCGGCATGGAAATCTTCTTGCCGTGCTCGAAGACCGACCAAGACCGGAACGGGCGCACGGTGTTCATCCCTCATGCCAACGATGAAAGTCGGTGTCCGGTCAGGGCATTGGGTGAATGGCTAGAGATTTCTGAAATAACGGAGGGGTTTGTTTTTCGAGCCGTCACCCGCCATGACCGCGTTGCACGGAACGGCTTGTCAGCGCAGTCGGTGGCGCTGGTGGTGAAGGCGTCGGTGGCGCGTGCTGGCGGTAATGTCGCCAACGCTAGCGGCCACAGTCTCAGGGCTGGCTACTGCACCAGTGCAGCGGAGAAAGGTTTGCAGCCGTGGCAAATACGAGAACAAACCGGGCACAAATCGGATGTGACGCTGGCGAAGTACATCAGGCCAGTGGCGCGTAGGAAGATCCCCAGCTTGTTGTAAAACAGCCCAGCAAGTCGAACAAAACGCTAACTGTAAGCTCCGTACTCTATGCCTGCTTTCTTCAATCGCTTCAAGTCAAAGAGCGGATGCCCATACAGGAAACTGGGGGCAATTTGCTCCACTTTCTTGCCGGGTCGATCATGCTCGTGGTCTGGAAAAAATGGCAAGTCTGGATGATCTGGAGCGGAATCTGCTCGGTATCTTTCCGATTTTTCATTCGGAGCGAAAAGCAGATAGGCGTAGTCACTAAAGGAATTCAGGCGTAGCAGCCATTTCCATTGTGAGTCAAGGTCAAGCCACAAATGCCAGCCTCGTGCGCGTTTCTCTACCCGTCCAACGTATGCCTTCAATTCATCAGCAACCGCCTGATGGATGACCGGAATCATCGCATCGGGAATATGATCCAACTTTGGAATTTGCTCCCAATCAAGTGATAACTGAAATAGCGAGGCAAGAAAAACAAAAACCGACGGGTATTCCCTTGCAGCAAGCATATGCGCATGGCAAACTGGAAGCTGCAATAACAATGCCGCTTGCTGCGTTCCTTGCGTTGTAGCTGCATAGCAGGTCGCCTTTGCACCACAAACAACACATCCATCGCCTTTGGAAAAGATAAAAGCTTTTTCAACGTTGGTATTGTTCAACCGGCCACTCACAAAAATGGTGGGAAGATTGGTAACCTGCTCTTGGTGCGCCACCCACGCTTCAAACACCTGCTTGGCAGCCGGGTCGTCCATAACACTGTAAAAGGTGTTTACGTCCTTGATTGATTGCCATTCAAATCCCGGGGTTGGTTCTTGCGACTTGCTGAACCCAGTGAGCCGATATGTTCGTACACACCCACAGTCTTTGGATGCATGAAAAACGAGAACCGCTTCCTTGGCTGATCCGATCCAGTAACGTCGATGCGCCGCTTCGGTCAGCTTTCTCCAGCTTGATGCTGTGCTCGTACACAATTCGAGAACAAATGGGAGTACGCGAGGGACTGAGTCAAAATTCTTGAACGCCATGCTGGAGACACGAGCGTCGATTACTGCCGCTGTGATTTCATCCTCCGTGAGGGACTTTAGGGACGAATCAATGTTTATGAGCGGCGTCATGTGCTGACTCCACAATTATGCAGGGGACGGTGTTTCAGGCTCCAGCCGCGTCAGGAAATCCATCAACTTGCATTCAGACAAGTTGGTGAAGTCACCACGCATCATGTCAGAGACCTTGGGCTGACTGATGCCCATCAGTTTGGCTGCCTATTGTTGAGTCAGGCCACGGCTTTTCATGGCCTTCCTGATTTCAATGACCAAGCCGGTTTTGATTTTGAGCTTCTCGGCATCAGCAAGGCCAAGGTCAGCAAACACGTTGCCAGAACCACGATGCACTTCCACGCCTTCGATCAGTCGGGTTTCCATGTCTAGCAGCAAAGCCAACGCCCTACCCTTTCTCAAGCTGTTCGGATTTCGTTCAACAAATCGGGATGCCGATCCAGCACCTTGAGCAATTTGACCAAGGCCAGCGGCGGCTTTGTCTTGCCGTTCTCATAGCGGGAAAAGGCGTTCACTCCACCACCAAAAATGTCAGCCGCTTCACGCTGGTCAAGGTCGAGCTTCTTGCGCACCTTGGCAATGTAGGCCGGGTCAACATAGGCCGCATTGACTTGGCGCTGAAACGCGCCGATCAGGTCACTGTAGCGGTCGCCATGCTCACGGTTCAAAACCGCTTCGCCGCAAGCAGGACAAAAGTCGCCCGTGACTTCTGGGATGGTGGTGTGTTCGCCCTTGTAGACGTAGGGCATATCGCGGGTGTCGTGGATCAGTTCAGCCGCTCCACAGCTAGGGCATTTCATGGTCACAACTCCTTGAAGGAAACAATCAGAACATCGTCAATCACCGTCAGCTTGAGGTAGACCTCATCGCCGCCAGTGGTCTTCGCGTGGTACACGTCCTGCCAAATCCGGTGGTCAGCGTAGGTCGTCATGCTCTTGTAGAAGTTGGCAGTCGTCAGAGACATGACCACGGCACACATCCCAGCCAGGTCGTTGATGCCAATCTCACGAGCACCACTAAAGGCCGTGGCCGTGGCTCGAACTTGGCCACGTTCGACCATGCCCTGCACTACCGACAGCTTGCAGTGAGGTGTGCTTTTTTCCATAGGATGATTATAACCAAGTTGGTTTATTTTACAAGTAGGTTAATTTTAGACTGAGGTGGTTGAGCTTCAATCGCCGCCCCACCCTCAACCACCAGTCCATGTGTCTGGGTCGTGGCGCAACCGCTCACGGTACTCAGCGATCAAGGCGTTGACGCGGGGCACAAGCTCATTGGGCACGCGGACAGTGCGCGATGCGCTGCTCCGTCGATATGTTTTTCTAACGGGTATGGCTGGGGCTGCAACAGGGGCGCTTTGTTGTGTCAGCGGCTTGCGTGCTGACACAGCGTTGTTGCAGCGGCTTTTGTCGGCTTTGACGTGCTTGGTCATGCTGGTTTCCAATAGTTGTTACAGCATGAAATTAGCCGTGCAATGCCATTGCCGTCAGCAGTTACGGAGCAACGAACGCCTCAGGTGGGAAAAGATTGGTGGCCTTGAGAAGTCCGTCAACCTGTCCCCACATGCGTTCCGGCTGCCACCAAGCTGCCTGTCTTGACCGCCAAAATGCATTGATTTTGCGGACTTGCCTGCTGCCTTTGAATGCCTTCAGTGCAGCAGCAGCCCCTATGTCTCGGCACATCGAGACAAACGCCTGCTCCAGTATCGGAGGCAGGTCGCTGCCCTCTGCATTCAAGTCAATGAAGTGAAACCACGCAAATCGGTTGCTCAGTGTCCCCACATTGTGAAGCGCCATGCCTCGCAACTTTTGCCCGCGCACTTCAACGCGCATCCGCTCCGGTACACCTTTGGCCGTGTAAAACTGAGTGACGCGATTTGCCTTTAGCGACTCATCGGCACTGCGCCCCGCGCGTAACAGAGCCTCGACGGCACGGTGAATGCGCTCTGTTTTTTTGTCATACACAGCGGCCTGATAGTCGCTGCCTTTTGCGCCAAAGTTATAGCCTTCGATCAGTCCAGCTTTGTTCAGGCGCTTGCAGATCACTGATAGCTTTTCGGCGTACTGGTAATACACAAGGACACGGCGAAGGTCAATTCCATGCACATCAACTGCGACATGCAGCTTGTTGATTACTGCATCGACGAACAACTCACGCAAGCGTTGGGTATTGATGGCAAGCACCCGCCGCAGAATGCCTCGGAAGAACGCCGCATCACCCTTTTCCATTTGGGACGGATTCAGTTCGATGCGAAGACCGCCCTTGTTGCGGCTTTGGTCGAAAGCGCCCAACTGCACGAGCACTTTGTGTCCACCGGGCAAGATAACGCGGAAACGAACAAAGTAGCGACTGCCTTTGATGTGCGCGAATTCACAGTCACCCTTGTCAATCAGCTTTTGCAATCGGGTATTCAGTTTGTCGATCTTGGCCTTGTCCACACGGGGATCAATGTCCCATGGCAGCAGAAAGACGATTTTGTCCAGAATGGGGGAAGCTACTCGAATAGCCATAACGGTTACCTCTCAAAAGACGAGTTCGGAAATCAGCGGACATGCCGCCAGCGGTTGCTGATGTATTTACAGTCTTCGTGAGAGTGCTACTGGTGTGTGATTCACTGCCCAGCAATTCAAGCGATGCTGTTGGTGAAACAACCCTCAGCAAGCTTTAATTCGGATGCAGTGGAAACACACATGCTGCACTGAATCAGTGCTTTGCCAAGCTAATGACAGTTAGCGTGTTCAGCAGTTGGATTGCTCTCAACCGTTCACACTGTCACCACCATCACATACTTCAGTACATGTACCGATTGCACTCTTATTAGACCGTGTCGGCAAAGTCAAATTAGTGGCCACAGAACATGACCGACTTGCACTCTCACGGCGTTGAGAAACATGCCTGCCTCCCTCGAAATCTGTACAGGGATGCAGAGAAGTTTCTGCACTTTTGCTTTGCGGTTCGCTCGCCCCGCCCTGTCCTCGCCTCTGCCATATCTGTACAGGGATGCAGATATGGCAGGTTGGCGGTCAGCATTTCTTAGTTCAACAGTATCGACCTGCGGACGGCGTAGAAGCTGCTCTTGCGTTTGTCAGTGCCGGGCAGGTGCACTTGCAGTGTCGGCACACCACGCGGGCCTTCGATCAAATAGCCAGCCTTGCGCAGCGCCTGCAACACGGCTTTTGCCTCATGGTCACCGCGCAAGTGCTTCTCGAAGTACGGCGGATGGATGAGAAATACAGGCTCACCCTTGCGCAACACATGTTCATAGCCAGCCACGACGCCCGCACTGTCCTCATGCCACTGCTTGAGTGGCTTGAACTTGTTACCGCGCTGCGATTGAAGGAACGCGCGCACCGGCATCAGCAAGGCGTCATCTTTAATGGGTTGATTTCGCTGGTACTCGGTGTGCCACAGGGCGTAGCACTTACGAATCGCACCCATGATGCGACGTTCCGTCCACGGCAGGATTTCGTGGTGTGCTGCCACAAGCCCAGCATATGCGAACAACGCGAAGCTTTGCAGCACACGCTCTGGCACGTTGTCGTTGGGGTCGATCACAATGTCGCCACGCAATTCGTCGGCCAAATCACTGGCTACGTTCTCGAACGTGACGGCTAAGTCATCAATCTCGGGTATTACTTTTCTGCAAAAGCCCTTTACAGCGATGGCTTGTAGGCCTGGAAGTCGCTTGAGCACTTCGGCAGACTTTTCTGCACCGTTGGCGAATTCATCGAGACAAGACCAGACGCCGTAGTTTTCCTGAACAGGAATGGGGATCAGGCGCGCTTCTTGACCCTTTTGAATAGTCAGTCCTGCTTGCCGCATAAGATCGAATGGCGACTGCTCACCAGCGGAAATCAACACCGTGCGCGTGTTCACGCTGGACTGAGCCTGACCATTGGGGTTGGCACGCAGCTTACTAGCACCGTTGAGGAGGCGGTAGGCCAGGTGGCTAAATTGACGCCCGTTAGACTGACCCACCTCGTCCACAACAAATGGCTTGTCGGTGTGTTCCGCTAAATGGGCTTCAAAACCGTTGTCGGTGCCCGACCAAGTCATGACCTTGTCGATGGTGGAGAAGATGGCGCTCGCCAGTTTGAGCAGAATGCTCTTGCCGATGCTGGAGGTGCCGATCAGGAATAGCGCCTTGCTGGACTGGCCGGTGGGCCTGAGCAGTACAGAGGCAAATGCTGCGCATACAACCAACACCGCCAAGGCATCGCGCTTGAGCAAACGCATCAGCGCAAGGAATTCTTTCTTACGTCCCACGCTTTGTTGAGGAAGCTTCTGCCCCGGTGATGCATGCAGTACGAATTTTTCCGATGCGCCACCGTAGACAATGCCGTTCTGTATGTACCCCGATGAGCCATCAGGCAGCATTTGCCATCCGGGAGAGCGCGAGCGGATGCCGGTCTTGTCGATTGGGCAGGCATGTTCGACAAATACCTTGATGACAAAGGCTGCTTTAGAGCTTTCTGTCAACGCGAACCCAAATCCAGCCTTGAGCAGGGTCTTGTGCAGCGTTTTTTCGTCAATGAAGGCTTCCACTGGGATTTCGCGTGTGACCCACTCACCCGTCTGGTTCTTGAACTTGATGAGGTAGGCGCGATGAGTACCGTCTTCATTGCAAATCATGCTCTGCGGCCAGAGATCGTCGCACACACGGACAAATTTTCCGGGTATCCCATCAACGAAGTTACGCAGGTACAAACCATCGTCCCGGATGCAAGTCACTTTGCCGTAGCTCTCGAATTCACCGGGAATGTTCTCAGTAGGCTCATGACTGGCACTAGCGTTGGCAAACTGACGCTTGGTCGAAGCCGTTGCAGCGGGTTTCTGCAATGCTGGCTTCTTGGATTGGCGTAGCGGCATGGAAGTTTTGGCGTTCATGCTGCATCTCCTTCCGTATTGCTATCGCGCTTTGCAATACACGACTGGATGTAAGCCTCAATCTCGCTGGCTGGCCAGCCTTTGATACGCGGCCCAATCGGAACTCCGGGTTTGATTACTCCTTCTTTTATCCGAACGTAGAGCGTACTGTTGCTCCACCCCGTCATGCGCAGAACTTCGCGCTTACGAAGAAGGGTTTCGCGCTTGTGGGCAAGCGCCTCTTGAATCAGTTTTTGCATGAATATCTCCAAATATTCTGTGGTATCGCCACAAATTTGATGCAAGTGAGGCGTCCCTGCCTGCATCGGTTGCTTGGTATCGCGATGGATGTATTGGGAACTCTTTGGGCGAAAAAAAATACCGCAATTGCGGTATTTCGTTAGTAGTTGCGGTTGATCTAGGAAGGGAAAATCGCCTTAACCACTATTCTTGCTTCCTGTCATCCGGATCGCGCATTTGCTTGAACCAGTTGCGCAGAGTCGGTTCTTTCACAATTGACTCCTCACCGTTTTCTTTCAACCACTTGAGCACAGCAGCGGGACTGCGTCCACTCTTCCCATCCATGTAGCCCTTCACGGCACATCGGAAGACGGCGTCAAGCACTCCCATTACATTGTTCTGGTGACGGGCAGTGAGATTCAAAGCGGGTGGCTCAATATCTAGGCGAAGACCTTTGCGCATGGCTTCCATATCGGGCCACTCTAGGCTTTCTGCGTATCGACAATACTCCGCGAGTTCGATGTACTTTTCATTAGCGCCATCACCTTCACGCACGTGATTTTCGTAGATCCCGATTTCTATCCCCATAAGGGTTTGCAGTATGTCGAGCCTGTCTCGATACGTTTGGTACCTATCTGGGTCGTGAATTTTCAGAATTCGTCGGGCATTAGAAATTGGCTCAATGTTCATTCCAAGCAAGGTAGCCTGCCACGGGCGTGCTAGCTTTCTTTGATACCAATGGTTCCAACGCGGCTCAACCAGAGTGTCGGGCGTTGGCAAATCATCAGGCTCATCTGCCGCTACCCCTTGGTCTGAATCGCGATCACGCAGTAACCGTAACCCATCTGCTGTGTGTTTAAGTATGTAGGTCTTTTCTATACCGCTCATTTTGATTTCCCGGATCAGTTCAATTCCATCGTCACATCAGCCGCAGCCACCTTGGCTGCACGCACAATCTCACGAACGCCTTCGCCTCGACTCCAAGCGTCGATCATGTCTGCCCACGCTTGAAGCATCACGCGACGTTGGTCACCGTACTCAGCTTTGTTGTAAACGCCCCGGATACTGCCCTCTTCGTGCGCGAGGCATTTTTCGATCCAATCGCGGTTAAAGCCAGCCTCATTCAGTAGCGAGGATGCTGTGCGCCTCAGGTCGTGAACGGTGAAGCTCTCGAAGTCTTCACCCTTGGCTCGAATGGCTTCCACTGCGACCTCAATCACGCGGTTCAGTGTTGCGTTGCTGATGGGCGTATCCATGTCGTATCGACCGGGGTGCAGATAGCGTGATGACGCAAAGCAGGTCTTAAAGGTCACGAGCACGTCTTGCGCCTGCGTGCTGAGGTACACCAAATGAGGTTTGCCGGTCTTCATCCGTTCTTTGGGGATCGTCCAGATGCCGTTGTCAAAATCGACTTCATCCCATGTCGCGTTGACAAATTCGCCCTTGCGCACCATGGTCAGCATCACGAACCGCAACGCCAAGCGCAGCGTCGCAGCGGTTGCCGTTGTGTCCAGAGCGGCAAGGAAGCGACGAATTTCTGTGGGATTCAGCGCACGGTCGCGTGCCTTGAATGTGGCAATGTCGCTGGGTCTGATTGCTTCAGCAGGATTCGTCACAGTGAGTGACTTGTCCTTGGAAACAGCGAAGCGGTACACCAGCAAGACGATCTCGCGGACTTGGACGGCTGGGGCAGCGGCTCCCTTCTCGCGGATGCTCTCGCAATGCTTCATCAGTTGGGCTGGACTGATTTCGTCCAGCTTGAGCTTGCCAAACTGCCCTTCCAGATACCGCCTGTAGACCGAGCGCCGCATCGCTAGCGTGGAGTCCGCCAAACGAGCGCCGTTGTTGGGGTCGGCCTTGTCTGCGAAGTATTTTTCAGCCCAGCGCCCGAACGTCAGGGAGTCTGCGGCCTCTTGGCGCTTTTCGACTTTGGTTCTGGAGGGTGACTCGCCGCGTTCCACACAGCGCCTTGCAACGGTGAGCAAGGATCGAGCTTCGGCCAGCGATACGGTCATGCCAAAGTCGAGTTCGGCGGGGTCACGGGGATGCTTGGCACCAGCCGTGTCGTCGTATCGGCCAATGGTCAGCGTTTCGCGTCGGCCATTGAGGCGGTAGTCATAGCGAAACGACTTCGTGCCAGTGGTCGAGACGGTCACGTACATGCCGTCTCGATCAGCGACTTTGAAGGTTTTTTCTTTCGGGCGCAGTTTGCGCAGTTCTGTGTCTGTGAGCATGGCGGCTTTCCTTGTAAAACTTTACCGTCAAGGCCCTTGTCGGTAAAGGAAAGCAGCGCCGTAGAGATTCACAGATCTACCGTCACAGCTACCGTCGAAAACTTTGGCTTTGGCTGCATCCCGCTGGGTGCCATTGGATGCATAAACTGTTGATTTTCAATGTAATTTTGTGAAATTCAAGACGCTGCTGAACGTCTTGAAATCACTGTACATTATTCCCACTCAATGGTCGCAGGCGGCTTGCTCGATACGTCGTAGGTCACGCGGTTGATACCGCGCACTTCGTTGATGATGCGGTTGGACACGCGCTTGAGCAGGCCGTAAGGCAGTTCGGCCCAGTCGGCGGTCATGAAATCGCTGGTCTGCACGGCGCGCAGGGCCACCACGTAGTCGTAGGTGCGGCCATCGCCCATCACGCCCACGCTCTTGACGGGTAGAAAAACGGTGAAAGCCTGACTGGTCAGGTCGTACCAGCTCTTGCCGCTTTTTTCGTCGATCCAGTTGTTCAGCTCTTCAATGAAGATGGCATCGGCGCGGCGCAGCAGGTCGGCGTACTCCTTCTTTACTTCACCCAGAATGCGCACGCCCAGGCCAGGGCCGGGGAACGGGTGGCGATACACCATGCCACGGGGCAGGCCCAGGGCTACGCCCAGTTCGCGCACTTCATCCTTGAACAAATCGCGCAGCGGCTCCAGCAGTTTCAGGCCCAGTTGCTCCGGCAGGCCACCCACATTGTGGTGGCTCTTGATGGTGACGGCCTTCTTGCTCTTGGCGCCGCCCGACTCGATCACATCGGGGTAGATGGTGCCCTGCGCCAGGAAGGTGGCGCCCTTGCTGCCAGCTGTGGCAGCCTTGAGCTTGGCGGCCTCGGACTTGAACACATCCACAAAGAGGCGACCGATGATTTTGCGCTTTTGCTCGGGATCGGTCACGCCGGCCAGCTCGCCCAGGAACAGCTCGGACGCATCGACCCGCACCACCTTGGCGTGCAGCTTGCCCTCGAACATCTCCATGACCATGTCGCCCTCGTTCAGGCGCAGCAGGCCGTGATCGACGAACACACAGGTCAGCTGGTCGCCGATGGCGCGGTGAATCAAGGCAGCGGCCACGGAAGAATCCACGCCGCCAGACAAGCCCAGAATCACCTCTTCATCGCCGACCTGCTCGCGGATCTTGGCAACAGCCTCTTCGATGTAATCACCCATGATCCAGTCGGCCTGGGTGCCGCAGATGTCGAGCACGAAGCGGTTGAGCAGCGCCTGGCCCTGCACGGTGTGCGTGACCTCGGGGTGGAACTGCACGGCGTAGTAGCGGCGCGCTTCGTCGGCCATGCCCGCGATAGGGCAGGACGGCGTGGAGGCCATGATCTTGAAGCCTGGTGGCAGCTCGGTGACCTTGTCACCGTGGCTCATCCAGACCTTGAGCATGCCGTGGCCTTCGGGCGTCGTGAAATCCTCGATGCCCTTGAGCAGTTCGGTGTGGCCGTGGGCGCGGACCTCCGCGTAGCCGAATTCGCGGCTGTTGGAGCCTTCGACCTTGCCGCCCAACTGGGTGGCCATGGTCTGCATGCCGTAGCAGATGCCCAGTACCGGCAGGCCCAACTCGAACACCGCGTCAGGGGCGCGGTCGTCTACTTCGTAGACGCTGGCATGGCTGCCCGAAAGGATCACGCCCTTGAGCTTGCCGTCTGCGGCAAATTCGCGCACCCATTCGCTGCTAACGTCGCAGGGATGGACTTCGCAATACACATGGGCCTCCCGCACGCGGCGAGCGATCAGCTGGGTGACCTGGGAGCCAAAATCAAGGATGAGGATCTTGTCGTGTTGCATGGTGTTCAGGGGCTAGGGTGACAGAAAGGGAATCAGAAATCTTCGGGCGCCAGCAGTGCAATGCCGCGCTTTTTTGCAGCAGCCTGCTGGGCTTGGTCAAAAGTGGCCAGCGGCAGGCGCAACGATTGCGCCAGCCACAGATAGGCGGCATCGTAAACAGGCAATCCGGTATCCAGCGCCACATCGAGCACGGCCTTGTGCTGCGCGGGAGCGAGATCGTGCAGCTCCACGCGGTGACGTATGGCTTCCAGCACGCTCCACAGGCCTTCAACGCTGGTGGTGGGGATGCGGCCGTTGTTCACGCCCGATGCGATCAGGTTTCCGCACTCCCATTGCCAGAGGTTGGGGGCCTGCGGATCAACCTCGTCGCGGCGGATACGGGTGTAGAGGCGCTGGGTATGCAGGCTGGCGTTGTCGGGCAACAACCAGGCGGCGGTGACCGTGGCGTCCAGAATGAAGGCCGTTGCGCTCATGCCTGGCTCCTGCCTGTCTGGCGCATGGCTGCTACACCATTCGCAGCATCTGGCGCGCGAACAGTCTGCTGCAGCGCGTGAATCTGCTGCAACTCCCGGGCAATCTGCTCATCGGTGATCACGGGCTTGCGGCGTACCGGCAGCATGCGCACGACTTCCTTGCCGTGCCGTGTGATGCGCACTTCCTCACCCTGCTCCACCGCCTCGATCAGGGCGGAGAAGCGGGTCTTGGCTTCGTAGATACCGACAGATTGCATGGGCTGAAAATAAAAAATCTGGCCTGAAATTGAATTCAGACCAGATTTTATCACAAAGACCAGAATTTGGGATTCTGATCAGATTAGCACTGTTTAGTCAGCCCGGTAGTTCGGCGCTTCCTTGGTGATCTGCACGTCGTGCACGTGCGATTCACGGATACCGGCAGCAGTGATTTCAACGAACTCGGCCTTGTTGTTCATCTCTTCGATGGTGTTGCAGCCGCAGTAACCCATGGCCGCGCGCACGCCGCCTGCCATCTGGTAGACGATGGAGACCATCGAACCCTTGTAGGGAACGCGGCCTTCAATGCCTTCTGGCACCAGCTTGTCGGCATTGGGGTTGCCCGTGGAGGATTCCTGGAAGTAGCGGTCTGCCGAGCCTTGCTGCATGGCGCCGATGGAGCCCATGCCACGGTAGCTCTTGTACGAGCGGCCCTGGAACAGAATGACTTCGCCCGGCGCCTCTTCGGTACCGGCGAACATGCCACCCATCATCACCGACGATGCGCCAGCGGCGAGCGCCTTGGCAATGTCGCCCGAGAAGCGGATGCCGCCATCGGCGATCAGCGGCACACCCGTGCCGGCCAAAGCCTTGGCCACGCTGTCGATGGCCATGATCTGTGGCACGCCCACACCTGCCACGATACGCGTGGTGCAGATCGAGCCAGGGCCGATACCGACCTTGACCGCATCGGCGCCCGCCTCAGCCAGCGCCAGCGCAGCAGCGCCGGTGGCGATGTTGCCACCCACCACATCGATATGTGGATAGTTCTGCTTGACCCAGCGCACGCGGTCGATCACGCCCTTGCTGTGGCCATGGGCTGTATCCACGATGATGGCATCGACACCGGCCTTGGCCAGCAGTTCGACACGCTCCTCGGTACCGGCACCCACACCAACGGCAGCGCCCACGCGCAGCGAACCTGCACGGTCTCGCGCGGCATTCGGGAACGTGGTCTGCTTGGTGATGTCCTTGACGGTAATCAAGCCCTTGAGCTCGAATGCGTCATTGACGACCAGGATGCGTTCGAGCTTGTGCTTGTTAAGCAAAGCCTTGGCCGCTGCAGGCGTGGTGTCATCCTTTTCATTGACGGTGATCAAACGCTCGCGCGGCGTCATGATGTCACGCACCTTGACGTCGTAGCGGGTTTCAAAGCGCAGATCGCGACTGGTCACAATGCCAACCACCTTGCCGCCGTCGCACACCGGAAAGCCCGAGATACCCAGGTTTTCCGATAGCTCCAGCACCTGAAGCACGGTGTGCTCAGGCGTGATCACGACAGGATCGTGCACCACGCCAGATTCATGGCGCTTGACCTTGGATACTTCGACGGCCTGCTGTTCGGCTGTCATGTTCTTGTGAACAATCCCGATACCGCCTTCCTGGGCGATGGCAATCGCCAGGCGCGCTTCCGTCACCGTATCCATGGCGGCAGACACCAGGGGCAGGTTCAGCGTGATATTGCGGGAGAATTTGGTAGAGAGAGAGGTGTCCTTGGGCAGGACTTGGGAGTATGCGGGCACCAGCAACACATCGTCGAAGGTGAGCGCTTTTCCGATCAGGCGCATTGTGAAAGCTCCAAAAAAAGGATTCTACCGTCTTTTGCAAATGGTCTGCAGGAGGCAGAATTTTCTGCAAGGGGACACCCAGTGTTTTGCGCAACCAACAACTTGGTGCGCCATTTATAGATGGCGCGCTACACTGCTTCCATGAAATTAATCAAGCTGCTTCTCATCTGCGCGGCCCTGGGTGTGGCTGCGCCCGCCATGGCCCAATGGCAGTGGATCGACAAGGACGGCCGCAAGGTCTTCAGCGACCGTCCACCAGGGCTGGATGTGCCTGATAAAAACATTCTCAAACGGCCCAAGGGCTATGGCGGTGTCCCAGGCGCCAAGACTTCGGGTACCGGCCCTGCCCTGCGCGACGTTGCTGCACCGGAGGAAGACGAAGCGACGACCACCTCCGAAGGCGCCGCCCCCGCAGCCAAGCCAGCGGCCAAGACCGCCAGCGGCAAGGACAAGGAGCTGGAAGCCAAAAAGGCCGCAGAAGACAAGGCCAAGGCCGATGCAGACAAGGCAGCCAAGGAAAAACAGGTGGCCGCCAAGGCTGACAACTGCAAGCGCGCCCAGCAGGCCAAGGCCATGTACGACACCGGCAAGGCAGTGCGCATGCCCAACGAAAAGGGCGAAATGGTGTTTCAGAACGCCGAACAGCGCGCAGCCGAGATCAAGCGCACCGACGACGCGATTTTCAACAACTGCTAAACCGTCGGCCAGCCGGCAAAAAAGCCACGCAATGCGTGGCTTTTTCATGCGTAGGTCTGCCCTGTATCAGGCGCCATAGCCTTGCTTGGACTGCGGCCTGCGCCGCGAAAACAGCCCTGCCCGGCGCGCGCCCTGCTTGGCAAAACGCTCACGGCGCGCCTTCTTGGGATCTACCTTGAGGGGCTGGTACAACTCGATCCGGTCTCCATCGGCCAATACCGTATTGCGCGGCTGCACCCTGCCCCAGATGCCAACATCCTGCTCCGCACCCAGCACCTGGCCACTGCGCTGGGCAGCTACTGCCAATGCATCAGCCACTGTGGCCCCCACCTGCAACTGCAACGCAAACGACTGCACCTGCCCATCGCACGCCCATGCCACCTCGACATCGATAAAGGCGGACTCAACCATAGATCTTCTCGGCGCGCTGGATGAAGGCGTCCATCATCGTTGCGGCAATCTTGTCAAAAATGGGGCCCACCACGGCGGCGAGCGTCATGCTGTCAAACCCGTAGCTCAGATTCAGCTCCACCTTGCAGGCGCGCTGGCTACCATCGCCCACCGGATAAAAATGCCAGTCACCCTGCAGATGGGAAAACGGGCCCTTGACCAATTGCATCTGCAGGCGCCTGCCAGGCTCGTAGGTATTGCGGGTGATGAAGGATTTCTTGATTCCTGCCAGCGCAATACCCACTTCGGCCGTCACTCCGTCTGCATGCTGCTCCAACACGCGCGCATGATCGCACCAGGGCAGAAACTCCGGGTAACGGGGCACATCGGCCACCAGATCAAACATTTCCTGGGGGCTGTACCAGATCAGAACGGACTTGTTGACGGTTTTCATGCAAACGCTGGAGGCGGACCGCATGCGAGGACGCGGCCCTGAATATTCATGGAAAATCACGGATTGGGCAAAAACGCCAGCGCCAACAGCCTTACAGCTCTTGGAAACCTCGTTTTGCCCCTAACATTGCAATTATGTCGAAGACGAACAACACCAACAGCCGCATAGCCGATAACAAGAAGGCGGCATTCAACTATTTCTTTGAAGAGCGCTTTGAAGCAGGCATGGTGCTGCACGGCTGGGAAGTGAAAGCCCTGCGCGAAGGCAAGGCCCAGCTGACCGACGGCTACGTGCTGATCAAGAACGGCGAACTGTTCCTGCTGGGCTGCCAGATCAACCCTCTGAAAACCGCCTCCACCCACGTCAACCCGGATTCGGCACGCATCAAGAAGCTGCTGATGAAAAAGGACGAAATTCGCCGCCTGATCGGCAAGGTCGAGCAAAAGGGCTACACCCTGGTGCCCATCAATCTGCACTGGAAGAATGGCCTCGCCAAATGCGATATTGCCTTGGCCAAGGGCAAGGCCGAGCACGACAAGCGCGATGTGATCAAGGAACGCGAAGGCAAGCGCGAGGTCGAGCGCGCGATGAAGGTGCATACGCGCTAGGCAAAACGGCCCATATCGGGCATCTGTCCCACACGCGGGCGCTCCGTCTTCTGGTTAGAGTGGCTGGGTCTCTTGTCCACCAAGGAGCTCACCCATGTTCTCCCGCATCTCGACTCTGGCCCTCCCTTTGTCCGCCCTGCTGCTGGCCGCCTGCAGCTCAACCGGCACCATGCACAGCAGCGCCAGCACGCCCGTCAAGGCAGCTGACGGCAGTCTGATCGGCCCCAATGGGCACACGCTCTACACCTTCAGCAAGGATGCCGTGGGCAGCGGAAGCTCTGCCTGCTATGGGCAATGCGCCACCAACTGGCCGCCGCTGCCTGTTGCTGAATCGGCCAAGCCTGTTGGAGATTTCAACATCATCGTCCGCGATGACAACAGCCGCCAATGGGCGTACAAGGGTCAGCCGCTGTACTACTTCGTCAAGGACGGCAAGCCTGGTGACAAGACCGGCGACGGTGTAGGCGGCGCCTGGAAGATTGCACGCCCCTGACAGCGACAGCGCCACTGGCAAAAAAGCCGCACGATGTGCGGCTTTGCTTTTGAAGGGGCGATCCTTTACTCAGCTCAGCCCTTCAGGTGCGCCAGCGGATGCGCAGGCGCGGGCCAGGGGCTCACGAACATCCGGGCCACTTCGCCCAGATCCACCTCTTCAATCCGCGCGGGGCTCCAGCGCGGGTTGTGGTCCTTGTCCACTGCCAGCGCGCGGATGCCTTCGAGCGTCTCGCTCTTGCGATCTGCCCGCAGGTAGAAGCAGTGGCGAACCATGTCGCGTTCCATGCGCAGATCGTCGGCCAAGGTCTGCTGGCGGGCGCGGCGGATCTGCTCCAGCACCACAAACAGCATCAGCGGCGAGCGCTTGCGCAAGGTCTCTGCTGTTGCCTTGGCGAAATCGCTGTCAGCCGCTTCCAGGGCCTGGATGATGGTGGGCACATCGCCTTTGGAAAAATATTGGTCAATTTCAGCATCAGCGCCCGCTTGGCGAGCGGGAGCAGCTACCAATTTTGAAGCAACATAGTCTTCCACCGCCTTGGCATCGACAAAGCTGCCAGCGGCCAGCCCATCCCATACGGCTTCCTGCTCACTGCTGGGCAGATAGCCGTCGGCAAGCTTGTATGCAATGGCGTCGGCTGCGCCGATCATCTGGCCGGTCAGCGCCAGGTATTCGCCCACGTGGCCGGGGCAACGCGAGAGGAAATACCCGCCGCCCACGTCGGGGAACAGGCCAATCGCCGTCTCCGGCATGGCCATCTTGGTGCGCTCGGTCACGATGCGCAGGGTGCCGCCTTGGCTGATCCCCATGCCCCCACCCATCACGATGCCGTCCATGAAGGCGATGTAGGGCTTGCCAAAGTGGTGGATCAGGTGGTTGAGCGCATATTCCTCGGTAAAAAAGTCTTCCAGCTCGGGGTTGCCCGCCATGCCCGCTGCGTGCAGAAAGCGGATATCGCCGCCTGCGCAAAAGGCTCCGAACGCGCCCTCCTTATTGCTGCCGCGAATGGCGACGGCAACGATGTTCTCGTCCTTCTGCCAGCGCAGCAGCACGTCCATCAGCTCGCGCACCATCGCCAGCGACAGCGCGTTCAGCGCTTTGTGGCGGTTCAGGGTGATGAAACCGATGCGGCCATGCACCTCGCTTTGTACGTCTTCCGTGTAAACCGACATACTGACTCCTTATCGTTATTCCGCCTCGCAATCATCCGATTACTTTGTCGGCGTGGGGGCGCCGAGCCTTGTCGTGCGTCAGCACTGCCTGCGCTTTGCCTTCGCGTACTCGAATGATTGAGAAACGGATGTAAAAACAAAACCGCAACCATAGCCGAAAAAAGGCGCTGGCTGCGGCCAATCAGGTGCCAAATCCGGCTGCAGACAGGGGTGGGCGTGGCGCCGCGTCAGACCGCAGCGGCGCTGTCGGTGATCTGACGGATCACATCCAGGCTCATGCCGCCAGCTGCCACCAGGGCCTGGCCTGCCTGCAGCTGCCAATAGCTTTCGCTGCCTGCCGTCTGGCGCCACAGGTGCAGCCTGCGGGTGAACAGTTGCAGGTCAAACTCGGTGGTGAATCCAATCGCGCCATGGATGGAATGCGCAAGCGACGCCACCTCCACCGCCGCCTCGCCCGTGCGCGCCTTGCCCACAGCCACTTTGAGCGGATCGGCCAGCACGCCACCTGCCTCGCAGGCGATCTGCGCTGCCATGCGCGCCGCGCTGACGTGCTCGGCCATTACCGCCAACTCGTGCTGAATGGCCTGAAACTTACCGATCGGCCGGCCGAACTGCTGGCGCTCGTTGGCAAAATTGAGCGTGCTCTCGAACGTGGTGAGGAGGCTGCCTGCCAGCAGCGCCGACACCAGCCCCGCCTGCGCCACCAGCAAGGATGCAGGCGCGGCCACGCGCGTGGCCGATGCCAGGGCTGCGGCCTTCCAGTGCAGATCGGCATCGAGTACAAAAATGCTCGGGCTGGCCTGCGCACCAGCCACAGGCAACAGCACTAGTTCACCGCCGTGCTGGCCCAGTACCCATTGCGCCACGCGGGCGCCGCGTACACCAGATGCACCAACGCCGCCGCCTTCCACCAACAGATGCGGTGCAAGCGCAATCGCGCCCTGCGGTACAGCCACGCCAGCTGCCACCAGCCAGCCCCGCGCCAGCATGGTTTCTGCCAGTGGCAGTGGCATGGCGTGCTGGCCGAGCAGATCCCAGACGGCAAACGCGTCGCGCAGCGCAAGGCCAGCGCCGCCCTCGTCCTCGGGTAGCAACAGATCGGCAAAGCCGGTGTCCTCGATCTGCTGCCACAGGGTTGCCGCCGTGGCAGAGATTTTGGTCAAATCCGTCTCTGGCGCGCAACCATTGTGCGCTGCCACTTCATTTTCTATAGCACGCACTATCGCGGGCGTGCATTGCCCGGTCAGCACATCACGCAGGGCATCGATGATCAAATGGTCCATGTTCTTCTCCTTGCGGTCAGCGCAGGCCCAGGCCGCGCGCGATCATGCCGCGCAGAATGCTGCGGGTGCCGCCGCGCAGCGTGTAGCACGGCGAGACCAGGGTGAGGTAGTTCAGCGTCAGCATCAGTTCGTGCGGAATGGCGACGCCTTCCCGCGCCATCAGATCATCGGCAATCGCGGCGGGAATGTACTGCTCCAGCACCGTGCCCTGGTCTTTGACAAGAGCTGCCTCCACGATGGGGCTCTGGCCCTGCACCAGCTTTTCCTGCACCGCCACGGACAGCACGCGCAACGGAGCCAGCCGCGTCAGGATCTGGCCTGCGAGCCTGAGCGATTCAGCGCGCGGCGTCGCCTCGGTGCGCAAAAAGGCCAGCCACTGGTCGAACAGCACCACCGATGAGAACAGGCGCTCGGGCCCGCTGCGTTCAAAGGCCAGCTCGGCCGTCACCTGCTCCCAGCCCTGCCCTTCGGCACCCACCAGCGCATCGGGCGCCAGTTGCACGTTCTCGAAAAACACCTCGCAGAAGTGGCTGTCACCCGACATGTCCTCGATCGGCCGCACGGTCACACCGGGCAGGTTCAGGTCGACAATCAGTTGCGACAGGCCCTTGTGGCGGTCTGCCGCCTCGCCCGAGGTGCGTACCAGCGCAATCATGTACTGGCAGTGCTGGGCGTTCGTTGTCCAGATTTTCTGGCCGTTGAGCAGCCACCCCGCATCATTGGGCACGGCGCGCGTGCGCACACTGGCCAGGTCCGATCCGGCGTTGGGCTCGCTCATGCCGATGCAGAAAAAACTCTCGCCCCGTGCCACGGGCGGCACATAGCGCTGCTTTTGCGCCTCGGTGCCGTATTTCAAGATCAGCGGCGCACTCTGGCGCTCTGCAATCCAGTGCGAACCCACGGGCGCGCCAAAGTTCAGCAACTCTTCCACCACCACGTAGCGTGCAAAGGCGCCCTGCGCATGGCCACCGTAGGCGGTGGGAAAAGTCATGCCCAGCCAGCCTTTTTCGCCCAGCCTGCGGCTGAAGGCCGGGTCATAGCCACTCCAGGATTTGGCGCGGATATGCGCAGGAATGTCCTTGACCGCATCCTGCAGAAAGGCGCGTACTTCGGCGCGCAGTGCCTCGCCTTCCGGTGGAATGCGCGTCAGGCCCAGTCCGTTGAGAATTGTCATGGTCTTGCTTTCAATCAATCCAGAGACACGCCCGTGCTTTTCACCACCCCCGCCCAGCGCTTGATTTCGCTCTGGATGTAGTCGCCATACGCCTTGGGGGTCGAGCCCAGTGGCTCGGTGCCTTGCACGCGCAGCTTCTCCAGCACGCCCGGGTCCTTGAGGGCCTTCATCAACTCTGCATTGAGGCGTTCCACGATCGCATCTGGCGTTTTGGCGGGCACCATCACGCCTTGCCACGCGCCAGCCTCGAACCCTGTCATGCCGCTTTCAGCCAGCGTAGGCGCATTGGGAAAATTGGGAATGCGCGCCGCGGTACTCACAGCCAGCAGCTTGAGCCTGCCGTCCTTGATGAAGGGTGCTACCGAATTGATGGTGTCGGTCATGAAATCGATCTGGCCTGCTACCAGATCCACATCGGCCGGAGCGCTGCCCTTGTAGGGCACATGACTTGCATCAATTTTGTAGTGCTGCACCACCTGAAACGCCGCCAGATGGGTGACATTGCCGTTGCCGGCCGAGCCATACGAGAGCTTGCCCTTGTTGTCCTGCGCGTACTTCACGAATTCCTGCACGGTGTTCGCGGGCACCTTGGGATTGACGACGAGCCCCAGCGGTACCACCGCCGTCAACGCCACCGGGCGCAGGTCCTTCGCCACGTCATAGCTCAGTTTTTTGTAGAGCGATGGGCTGAGTGCAATCGACGAGGTGTTGTAGAGCACGGTATAGCCGTCAGCCGGCGCCTTGGCCACCATTGCATTGCCGATATTGCCATTGGCCCCGGGGCGGTTGTCCACGATGACCGACTGCCCCAATTGCTGGCCCACCTGCTGCGCCAGCACGCGCGCCACCATGTCCGTGGGCCCTCCTGGCGGAAAGGGTACGATCAGCGTGATCGGCTTGCTTGGCCAGGCATCCTGCGCCTGCGCCGCACCACAGACGGCCGCCACGGTGACGGCGAGCAGCGCCGTGCCACGTAAAAATCCGCATTTCATACTGTGTCTCCTGTCGTTTTCTCATCAAGGCGCTAAAAGATAGGCAAAAGGTACAACGCCAACCACAGCCGCGCAGGCCTATGCCCCTCGGCCCGCCAGCAGGCGCACGGCGGTATACACCATCACCTGCTGCTGCCGCTGGTTGTAGACCTCGATCCGCGATGTCACCACCGCGCGGCCACCTTTGCTCGTTGGTTTGATGTCGGTCACCTCCACCAGCGCCTCAACGGTGTCGCCTACCACTACCGGGGCCAGAATCTTCTGGTACAGCTCCAGCATGGCCAGGCCCGTGCCCTGGATCATGCTTTGCAGGATGAAACCTTCGATCAGGGTGTAGGTGAGCGCACCGGGCACCGGGCGGCCCTGAATGGCGCCGCCGTCGTAGCCGTCTTCGATGAAGATCGCTTCGAGCATGCCCGTGGTGTTGATGAAATTGACCAGATCGGTCTCGGTCACCGTGCGGCGGAAAGTGCGCAGCTGCTGGCCCACCCGCAGGTCCTGCCAGACAAAGCCTTGCCCCATGCGGGGCGTGCCTGCCAGCGCAGCCGCACGGTTTTCAGTAGAAGAAATCAGGTTGCTCACGCTCATTCTGTCTCCGCTTCATGCTATCTATTCAGGAGTCATTCGACTGCAAGGCCGCAATGCGCGCCTCGTCCCAGCCAGCCGCGCGCAGCAGCGCCTGCGTGTGCTCGCCCAGGCGTGGCGGCATGCCGATGGGTGGTTGCGCGCCATTGATACGCACGGACGAACGCGGAAACTTCACAACACCCATCGCGGCGTCTTCCTTTTCCACAAAGAAGCCCGTGGCCTGCAGGTGCGGGTCATGGGACAGATCGTCCATGCGCGCCACCGGCGCAGCAGGAATCTCCAGCTGCTCGCAGGTGGCCAGCCAGTAGGCCGTGTCCTTTTGCGCAACGTAGCCGCTCATCGTCTCGAGCAGCAGGGCAATGTTGCGGGTACGCATTGCCTGCGTGGCAAAGCGCTCGTCCTGCGCTAGCTGGGGCTGGCCAATGGCCGAGAAAAAGCGGCGCCAGTGCGCGTCGGTATACGGCATCATGCAGACATGGCCGTCCTGCGTTCTGTAAGGCTTGCGCCAGGGTGCCATCACGCGCGGATAGCCTGCCCCGCTGAGTGCAGGGGTGAAATGCATGCCGTAGAAATGCTCCACCAGGTTGAAACCCACCATGGTTTCGTACATGGGAACCTCGACAAAGCTGCCCTCGCCCGTGCGCTCGCGCTGGTAGAGCGCCGCCAGAACCGCATGCGCGCCCACGAGGCCGCAGGTCTTGTCGGCCGCAATCGTGGGCAGGTAACGGGCCTCGCCCGTCTGGCGCTCCATAAGGTCTGCGAGGCCGCTCATGCCCTGGATCACGTCGTCATAGGCAGGCAGGCCGGCATAGGGGCCGTCTTCGCCAAAACCGTGCAGGCCCACGTAGATGAGGCGTGGGTACTGCCTGCGCAGGCTGTCCGGATCAAGCCCCAGCCTGGCGAGCTTTTGCGGCCGCATGCTGTGCATGAAGACATCGGCACCCTGCAAGAGTGCATGCAGCGCCGCCTGCGCCTCGGGCTTCTTCAGATCCAGCACCACGCTCTTCTTGCTGCGGTTGGAGCCCATGAACATCGCCGCCATGCCCGGCTCCACCGCCGGACCGGTGTAGCGCGTGGAATCGCCCCCCGGCGGCTCGATCTTGATCACCTCCGCACCGTAATCGGCCAGCACCTGGCTGGCCATGGGGCCGAAAATCACACTGGAAAGGTCCAGCACCCGCACGCCTGTCAATGCACCCAAGGCTTGTCTCCGTCGTTGTGGTGATAGCAATGGAGGCGATTATTTGATATGTTTGACACACGTGTCTATGTCGTAATTGACAGCTGCTGATATGCAGGAGGTATCAATGGATCTGCGCCAACTGCGCCACTTCGTCACCTTGGCGCAAACCCTGAACTACCGGCAGGCAGCCGAGCAGCTGCATATGTCGCAACCCCCCCTGTCGCAATCCATCCGCAAGCTGGAAGACGACCTGGGCGTGCAATTGTTTGAGCGCGACCGGCGCGGCACCGTACTGAGCACTGCAGGTGTGGCCGCGCTGGAGAGCGCCAAACTGGCGCTCTACCATGCCCGGCAGGTCAAGGCCGTATCGCAGGCCACTGCCAGTGGCGAAATCGGCCGCTTGCACATAGGCTTCATCGGTTCAGCCACGTTTTCGCTGATTCCGCAGCTGGTACAAGCGTTCCGGGCGGCCTACCCTGCCATCGACCTGGTGCTGACCGAATCGACCACGCGAGAAATCTGTGCCCACGTTGCCAGTGGCGATTTCGATGCCGGCCTGCTGCGCTACCCGGTCACACAGGCCACTGATCTGTCCATCACCATGGTCGAGCCCGACCGCCTGATCGCCGCCCTGCCAGCCGGCAACCCTCTGCTGATCAAGGACGAGCTGCGACTGATCGACCTGGCCCATGAACCCTTTGTGAACTACCGCCCGAGCGAAGTGCCCGGCTTGCACGCCCTGGTGGTGCTGGCCTGCCAGAATGCGGGCTTTCTACCGCAGATCAAGCAGCATGCCGTGCAGGCGCAGACCCTGGTGAGCTTGGTCGGTGCGGGCCTGGGGGTTGCGCTGGTGCCCGCCGTGGTGGCCAAGGCAGCCACGCCCGGTATCGTGTTCCGCGAACTGGCCGATACCGCCAATCTGCCGCAGATCGGCATTGCACTGGCGCTGAACCAAAGGCAGCCGGTGGCAACAGCGCAGCGGCTGCGCGAGTTGCTGATGCATCAGCAGTACGGCGCGCCTTGAAGCTTCTGGCGTTGTGCAGCAATTGCCGGGATACAGGCAGCAACGGAAAAGCAGAAAAACTAAGGCGTCGGCGGTCCGATCTGCGAGGCACATTGCCGAAAATCATCGACTGCAGCGGTATCGGAAAACCACGCCTTGGGCATCACCTCGTACAGGTTGTCTGCGATGTACAGCAGGAAGACATGCCTGTCTTCCTTCCATTTGCAGTAGTCGGCCCAAGGCCGCTGGCTGCGTCCGCTCGGACCTTGTCCCTGCAGGTGTTGCGCGTCCCATGTCATCGTGAACGCGCCCGAAAGATCCTTGTACTGCCCATGGAGCTTGTTCACCTTGTAGGGCACATAGAACTTCTCGGCAATCCACTGGCCCAGCAGACCGCCGATACCCGCCGCCAGCACAACCAAGCCCCACCGATACGCCAACGCAATACCCACCGCGCCTGCCAAGGCCAGCACTGCACAGCAGAGGTATGCAATCCTGACCGCCCGGGCCCGGTGCAATTGCTGCGCCTGCAGGTAAATCGTGGGAGTTATCCGGCCTGAAACAGTGTTTGCCATGGTCTCGCTCTACAACAGTTGGGGATTTATACCATTGCATCTGTCCAATACCGCAGCAGGTACGGCAGCGGATCGCCAGGCACCGCTACAGATTGGGTGGCTTGGCTGCCCAGAACGTGAAAAAGGCCGCAAATGCGGCCTTTGGGAAGTATTGGAGTGCTCTGCGGCACCCCAGCACGGATTACATACCTTCGCGCTGTGCACGCTTGCGGTCGTGTTCCTTCAGGTGGCGCTTGCGCACGCGCAGGCTGACGGGGGTGATTTCCAGCAGTTCGTCGTCCTCGATGAACTCCACGCCGTATTCCAGCGACAGCTCTATAGGAGGCGTGATCTTGATTGCATCTTCCTTGCCCGAGACACGGAAGTTGGTCAACTGCTTGGTACGGGTAGCGTTCACCACCAGATCGTTGTCGCGGCTGTGGATGCCGACGATCATGCCTTCGTACACGGGATCGTTGGCCTTGACGAACATGCGGCCACGGTCATCCAGCTTGCCCAGGGCGTAGGTGAAGATTTCACCGTCGTCCATCGAGATCAGCACGCCGTTCTTGCGACCGCCGATTTCGCCCTTGTAAGCCTCGTAGCTGTCAAAGATGTTGGAGATCAGGCCGGAACCACGGGTCAGGTTCAGGAATTCGTTGGTGAAACCGATCAGGCCACGGGCTGGAATGCGGTATTCCAGGCGGACACGGCCACGGCCATCGGGCTCCATGTTCACCAGTTCACCCTTTCGCTCGCCCAGAGCCTGCATCACGCCACCCTGGTGGCCTTCTTCGATGTCGGCGGTAACCAGCTCGATAGGCTCGTGCTTTTCGCCGTCCACCATCTTCATCACCACGCGGGGCTTGGAGACGGCCAGTTCATAGCCTTCGCGGCGCATTTCTTCCAGCAGAATGGTCAGGTGCAGTTCACCACGGCCAGACACTTCGAAGATACCGTCTTCGTCGGTTTCCTTGACGCGCAGCGCCACGTTGGAGCGCAGCTCCTTCTGCAGACGGTCCCAGATCTGGCGGCTCGTCACGAACTTGCCTTCGCGGCCAGCCAGCGGCGAGGTGTTCACGCAGAAGTTCATGGTCAGCGTGGGCTCGTCAATCTTCAGCATGGGCAGCGGCTGAGGATTGGAGATGTCGGTGATGGTTTCGCCGATACCGATGTTTTCAATACCGCTCACCAGCACGATCTCGGAAGGACCGGCTTCGGTGGCCTGCACACGGTCGATACCCTGGAAGGTGTGCACCTGGTTGATCTTGCCGTTGTAGCTCTTGCCATCCGGGCCGGCCATCACGGCAACTTGCTGGCCGGGCTTGAGCGTACCCTGGGTGATGCGGCCCACGCCGATACGGCCCACGAAGGTGGAGTAGTCCAGCGCCGACACCTGCATCTGCAGCGGTGCCGTAGCATCGCCTTGCACCGACGGCACGTGTTCCAGAATGGTTTCGAAGAGGGCCGACATGTCAGGACCCCATTGCGCGCCGGGCTCGCCCTCTTCCTTGGACGACCAGCCATTGATACCCGAGGCATACACCACGGGGAAATCCAGCTGTTCATCGGTGGCGCCCAGCTTGTCGAACAGGTCAAAAGCGGCGTTCACGACCTTGTCGGGGTTGGCACCGGGCTTGTCCACCTTGTTCACCACCACGATGGGCTTGAGGCCCAGGGCCAGCGCCTTCTTGGTCACGAAACGCGTCTGGGGCATCGGGCCTTCCTGCGCATCGATCAGCAGCACCACACCGTCCACCATGGACAGCGCGCGCTCCACTTCACCGCCGAAGTCCGCGTGGCCGGGGGTGTCGAGGATGTTGATGTGGGTGCCGTTCCACGACACGGCGCAGTTCTTGGCCAGAATGGTGATGCCACGCTCGCGTTCGATGGCATGGTTGTCCATCACGGTGTCCACGACCTTTTCGTGCTCGGCAAAAGTGCCGGACTGGCGCAGCAGTTGGTCAACCATGGTGGTCTTGCCATGGTCAACGTGGGCGATGATCGCAATATTGCGGATTTGTTTGCTCATGATGTTTCCAAAATGCCGCTGGCTTGTGGACGCGGCGTTCCTTCCAAAATTTGTTGAATCTCGATGGGGCTGAGAAGCCGGTCGGGAATGAGTTCCCGCGCCCGGATGTGCGCCACGCCCAGCAGTGCCGGTAGGTGGTCATTTGCCTCCAGGCCGCCCAGCGGCACATCGCCATAGACGGCGACAGCCTCCGCATCCGCCCAATCACCCCGCCGGCGCAGGCCGGACAGAAATCTGGCTGCATTATCGCCATCGAGCATGACACGCGTGTGCGCCGCCAGCAATGTATCTGCCGGCAGTGCATATTGCAGGCGTTCGGCATCAGGCGTTGCTTCGATCTGCTCGATGGTGACGGTGCGCGAGAGGTCAATGCCACCGGTCTCGATGCGGCGCAGGCTGCGCAGATGTGCGCCCGCCCCCAAGGCCGTGCCAATGTCTTCCGCCAGGGTACGCACATACGTGCCCTTGCTGCATTGAACGAGCATCTTGATGGCAACGAACGATTGCTCGTCTTCGCAGACAGCCAGTTCCAACCGATAGATGGTGACCGCGCGCGCTTCGCGCTCGACAGTGATGCCGGCACGCGCATACTCATACAGGGCCTTGCCATCGCGCTTCAAGGCGCTGTACATCGGCGGTACCTGCTGAATGTCGCCGGTGAACTGCGCGGCAACCAGGGCCAGGCGTTCAGCGGTCAGAGCAGCGCGTTCTGCAGCACCCAGCTCCCATGTCTGCACCACATCCCCTTCGGCATCGCCGGTGGTGGTGGTGGCGCCCAGGCACACCAAGGCCTCGTAAGTCTTGGGCGCATCGAGCTGCAGTTGGCTGAACTTGGTGGCCGCGCCAAAACACAGCGGCAGCACGCCGGTCGCAAGCGGATCAAGCGTACCGGTGTGGCCAGCCTTTTCAGCGCGCAGCAACCACTTCACTTTCTGCAAAGCGTCGTTACTGGACAGGCCAATGGGTTTATCGAGCAGCACCACCCCATGCACAGGGCGCCGCTGCACCCTGGTGCGAGTGGCGTTCATGCTTCAACCTTCTTCGGGGCCGCGCGACGCCACTGCCTTGGCGATCAAGGCGTTCATGTCAGCCGCACGCTCGGTGGTACGGTCGTAGATGAAGTGCAAGGTCGGCACGGTATGGATGTGCAGGCGCTTGAACAGCCCATTGCGCAGGAAACCTGCGGCCTGGTTCAGCGCGTCCTGGGTCTGGTCCGGATCACCCACCAACAGGCTGAAGTACACCTTGGCGTGGGCATAGTCCGGCGTCACCTCTACGGCTTGCAGAGTCACCATGCCGACGCGCGGATCCTTCAACTCGCGGGCGATCAACTCCGACAGATCCCGCTGGATCTGGTCGGAGACTTTGAAGCTGCGGTTCGGTGCAGCAGATTTGCGTTTGGTTGCCATGTATAAAAAGTGAGCTGAAGGCGCTTGTCGCACAAGGGATTCAAGGTCTTCTCAACCTCCAATCCTTGCACGACTTGCGCCAGCAGCTATCGCCTTTAGAGCGTACGGGCGATTTCCTTGATCTCGAAGACTTCCAGCATGTCGCCTTCTTTGATGTCGTTGTAGTTGCGCAGCTTGATACCGCACTCGAAGCCTTCCTTGACTTCCTTGACATCGTCCTTCATGCGGCGCAGCGACTCGATCTCACCCGTGTAGATGACCACATTGTCGCGCAGCAGGCGGAAGTGCGCACTGCGGGTGACATGGCCCTGGGTGATGTACGAACCCGCCACAGTACCGATCTTGGAAGCCACGAACACGGTGCGGATCTCAGCCATACCGATGATCTCTTCGCGCTGCTCGGGCGCCAGCATGCCCGACATGGCTGCCTTCAACTCATCGACAGCGTCGTAGATGATGTTGTAGTAGCGGATGTCGACATCATTGCCTTCAGCCGTCTTGCGTGCCTGGGTGTCTGCACGCACGTTGAAGCCGATGACGATGGCCTTGGAAGCCAGTGCCAGGTTGACGTCGGATTCGGAGATACCACCGACTCCGGCATACACCATCTGCACCTTGACCTCGTCGGTCGACAGCTTGAGCAGCGAAGCAGCCAGTGCCTCCTGCGAGCCCTGGGTGTCGGCCTTGATGATGATCGGCAAGGTCTGCACATTGCCTGCGCCCATCTCGGCGAACATGTTCTCCAGCTTGGCGGCTTGCTGCTTGGCCAGCTTGGTGTTGCGGAACTTGCCAGCACGGTAGGTGGCAATTTCACGGGCGCGACGCTCATCGGGCAGCACCATGAAGTCGTCACCAGCTTGCGGCACGTCGGACAGACCCTGGATTTCGACCGGGATCGAAGGACCTGCGTCCTTGGCAGTCTTGCCGTCCTCGTCCACCATGGCGCGCACACGGCCATAGGTCTGGCCTGCCAGCACCACGTCGCCCACCTTGAGGGTACCCGATTGCACCAGCACCGTGGCCACAGGGCCGCGGCCCTTGTCCAGCTGGGCTTCGATCACGATCCCCTTGGCATTGGCGTCCACCGGAGCCTTCAGCTCCATCACTTCGGCCTGAAGCAGCACCTGCTCCAGCAGCTCGTCGATGCCCTGGCCGGTCTTGGAGGACACGGCAACGAATGGCGAATCACCACCGTATTCTTCAGGCACCACCTCCACCACCACCAGCTCCTGCTTGACGCGGTCTGGATTGGCTTCAGGCTTGTCTGCCTTGGTGATGGCCACCACGATAGGAACACCAGCCGCCTTGGCGTGCTTGATGGCTTCCTTGGTCTGTGGCATCACGCCGTCGTCGGCTGCCGCCACCAGAATCACGATGTCCGTAGACTGGGCACCACGGGCACGCATGGCCGTGAAGGCCTCGTGACCCGGGGTATCCAGGAAGGTGACCACGCCGCGCGGCGTTTCCACATGGTAGGCACCGATGTGCTGGGTAATGCCGCCGGCTTCGCCCGCAGCAACCTTGGTGCGGCGGATGTAGTCCAGCAGCGAGGTCTTGCCGTGGTCGACGTGACCCATCACGGTCACCACAGGTGCACGTGGCAGGGCTTCGGCTTCGGCCTGGTTCTCTTCCTCGACGGTGAATGCTTCTGGATCATCCAGTGCGGCCACGTGCGCCTTGTGGCCCATTTCCTCCACGACGATCATCGCGGTGTCCTGGTCCAGCGGCTGGTTGATGGTGACCATCTGGCCCATCTTCATCAGCGCCTTGATCACTTCGGATGCCTTGATGGCCATCTTGTGGGCCAGTTCGGCCACGGTGATCGTCTCAGGCACATGAACGTCCAGCACGCGAACTTCCACGGGCGCAGCGGCCTGGTGGTGGTCGTTGCGGCCATTGCCTCGGCGACCGCCGCCACGGGGGCCGGCGCGCCAGTTATTGCCACGGTTGCCCACCCCGCCGGAGCTGTCGCCACGGGTCTTGATTTCCTTTTTCTTGCCGTTGTCGTTCTGGTTGCTCCAGCTCGACGACAGCTTGGCCGACTTGACTTCCTTGTTGACGCCAGCGCCCGGGCCGGTCTTGGCCGCACCCGCTGTACCCGTAGTGGCAGGCTTGTGCAGGGTACCCTTCTTGGCGTCAGCCGGCTTGACTTCCTTCTTCTCTTCCGAAGGCTTCTTGGCCACGAGCACCTTCTTGGGCGCATTCATCATGGCACGGATGGCCTCGGCTTCGGCCAGCGCCTTGCGGCGACGGTCGTCCAAATCTGCGGCGCGCGCAGTCTCTTCCGCAACACGGGCCTGGGACTCTTCCTCGGCCTTGCGCTTGGCATCAGCCTGCGCTTCGGCGCGAGCGGCAGCTTCTGCGGCATGCTCACGCTTTTCTTCTTCCTTGGCAGCCTTGGCTTCAGCAGCCTTGGCGACTTCGGCAGCAGCGTAGGCAGCAGCGCGCTCTTCGGCTTCACGCTCCTTGCGTTCGCGCTCTTCACGCGCAGCACGTTCCTGAGCCAGGTCAGCCTCCTGCTGGCTGATCGAATCGGCTTCGCGGCGGGCTTCTTCCTCGCGCTTGACCAGATCGGCCTTGTGCTCGGCTTCCTTCTGCTTGGCTTCGGCGTGCTTGATGGCTTCTTCCGAATTGGCTTCCACCACATCATCGCGCTTGACGAAGGTGCGCTTCTTGCGCACTTCGACCTGGATCGTGCGAGCCTTGCCCGTGGCATCGGCCTGCTTGATCTCGCTGGTCGACTTCTTGGTCAAGGTGATCTTCTTGCGATCTGCAGAGCCATGAACAGCCTGCAGATGCGTCAGCAGCTTTTGCTTGTCTGCCTCAGTCAGTGCATCGGACGCAGCTTGCTTGGGCAGGCCTGCAGATTGCAGTTGCTCCAGCAAGGTTTCCGGCGATTTTTTGAGTTCAGCGGCGAACTCAGCAACAGTATTACTCGACATATCTTGTTCCGTGCCTCCCGACCTTATTCCTGTCCATCAAACCAGTGCTCGCGTGCCTTCAAAATCAAGGCCTTCGCGTCTTCTTCTGACTGGCCGGTCAGCTCGGTCAATTCATCAATGGCCAGATCGGCCAGGTCGTCGCGCGTGTGGATTCCACCAGCTTCCAGTTGGGTCACCAACTCAGGCGTCATCCCTTCGAGATCACGCAATTCTTGGGAAACACCGGCAACACTCTCTTCGCGGGCAATGTCCATCGTCAGCAGCGCATCCTTGGCGCGCGAACGCAGTTCATTGACCGTTTCTTCGTCAAAACGCTCAATCTCCAGCATTTCCTGCAGCGGCACATAGGCCACTTCTTCCAGGCTGGAGAAGCCTTCTTCGATCAGGATGTCGGCGATTTCCTCGTCCACATCCAGCTTTTCCATGAACAGCTTGCGCGAGGTGCTGGTTTCCTCTTCCTGCTTGAGGGCAGATTCGGCAGCATCCATGATGTTGATCTTCCAACCCGTGAGGTCGGAAGCCAGGCGCACGTTCTGGCCGCCGCGGCCGATGGCAATGGCAAGGTTTTCCTCGTCCACCACCACATCCATGGCGTGCTTTTCTTCATCCACCACGATCGATGACACATTGGCAGGTGCCAGTGCACCGATCACAAACTGGGCAGGGTCCTCGGACCACAGCACGATGTCGACACGTTCGCCAGCGAGCTCGTTCGTCACCACATTGACCCGGCTGCCGCGCACGCCGACGCAGGTACCGATCGGATCGATTCGCTTGTCGTGGCTGAGTACGGCAATCTTGGCGCGGCTGCCTGGATCACGGGCGCAGCTCTTGATCTCGAGCAGGCCTTGTTCGATCTCGGGCACTTCGTTGCGGAACAGCTCCACCATGAATTCGGGGGCCGAGCGCGACAAGAGGATCGGTGCGCCACGCAAGGTCAGGTCCACGTCCATGATCATGGCGCGCACACGGTCGCCATTGCGCAGATTTTCCTTCGGAATCATTTCCGCACGACGCAGTCGGCCTTCGACACGGCCCGATTCCACGATCAGGTCGCCCTTGTCCATGCGCTTGACGGTGCCCGAGAAGACCTTGTCGCCACGCGCCATGAACTCGTTGAGCAGCATTTCGCGCTCGGCGTCACGGATCTTTTGCAGGATGACCTGCTTGGCAGCCATCGCGCCGATGCGACCGATGGGCAGGGATTCGATCTGCTCTTCCAGGAAGTCGCCGATCTGTGCATCGGGCTTGCGGTCCACCGCATCCATCAGCATTTCTTCGGCTTCCGGGTTCTGCAGACCAGCGTCGTCAGGCACCACCAGCCAGCGGCGGAAGGTGTCATAGTCGCCCGTATCGCGGTCGATGGCCACACGCACATCCACTTCGCCTTCATACAACTTCTTGGTTGCCTGGGCCAGGGCAGATTCCACAGCGCCAAAAACCACATCGCGCTCAACGTTCTTTTCGCGCGCGATGGCATCCACCAGCATCAACAATTCGCGATTCATGCGACGACTCTCCTATTTCAATCTTCAAACAGAAAGTGGAGAACAGACCCACTTCCCATAGCACTCGATTCAGCCCTGCTCATCGGCAGCAGGCGCTGCAGCACGGCCTTTGAAACTGACAATGGGCGCCAGGCGCGCCTCGCGCAACTCCTCCAGCGTGAACCCCATGCTCTGCAGCGGTGCAGGCGGACGCTTCTTGCTGACACGCGCACCAGGCTTGACCGGCGGCGCATCGCTCCAGACGATCTGCCAGCCTCCAACCTCGGTACGCTCCAGCGTGCCGCGAAACTTCTTGCGATTTGCACTGATGCCGGTACCTTCGGCGGCAGCGCCAATGGCTTCCTTCAAGGTCAGGTCAATCACTTCGCCGGTAAAGCGGATGAAATCCTGCTCATGGCGCAGCGGACGATCGATACCGGGCGAGGACACTTCCAAGCGCGTGTAATCGACTCCGTCGACTTCCAGGGCAAACTGCAACTGGCGGGTGACTTTCTCGCAATCCTCAACCGTCACAAACTGCTCTGGCACACCCTCGGGGCGGAGGTCTTCCGCAGTCCAGGGCAGATCAATGGTGATGCGCAAAAGGCCACCAGCGGAGCGTTCGATCTCCACCAGGTCATAGCCCAGGCCAGTCACCGTTTGTAAGGCGATTTCTTGCAAGCTCACGTGTAATATTTATCCCGCAAATACGAAAAACCCGAGAGCCACGGAAAGTTACACATTCCGCAGCTTCGAGCCGAAAAACATGCGACCAAAAAAAACGGGCGGTTGGCACCGCCCGGTTGGTCGTGTATTGCATCCATTATAGGGGCAAACCAGTAGCTTTGCAACGACTGGACACCGATTGCGTACCCGCGTGCGTTCCCTGCAATCAAGCCCGCGCAGCCAGCAGTTGGCGCACATTGGCCAGCAATGCGTGGGCTGCATCCCCGGGAGGCAGCGCAGGCGCTCCAGAAGCGGCAAAACGCTCCAACATGCGCTGCAAGACGCCGATCTGCGGCAGCAACGGCCCCAAAAACACCGGCTGGTCGCCCTGCCCCACAAGCACCGTGGGAAACGTTGCAATATCCAGATCGCCCACCACGTCTTCCTCGTCTTCCACATCCAGCCAGGCGAACTGCATGGAAGGCAATTGCACTGCCAGCGCATCGAACACCGGCTGGTACTCCTTGCAGGTACCACACCACTCAGCGCACAGACACACCACCAGCCAGGGTGCAGACGCAGCCTCTGTCATACAGACTTTCCCCTTCAGCAATTGCAAAGCCGTGTTTGTACCACCATTGGCAAGCCCGAATCCCAGGTATTAATTTGCAAAACTTGCCGTTGCAGGCTTGAATCATTGAAAAAAACTACCATTTTGTGCTTATTCGGTTGCACACTGGACAATGCAATGGTCAGTGAACGCAGCCAGCAAAAAATCGGGAGCACTCATTCACCATGGATAGCAAAAACTACTACCAAGTTCTCGGAGTGGAAAAAAAGGCCTCGGCGGACGATATCAAAAAGGCGTACCGCAAGCTGGCCCGCAAATACCACCCCGACATCAGCAAGGAAAAGGATGCCGACAAACGCATGGCCGAATTGAACGAGGCCAATGCCGTGCTGTCGGATGCGGAAAAGCGCGCAGAGTATGACGCCATGCTGGACGCGCCGCGCGGCTTTGCAGGCGGGGCGCGTGGCGGCAACCCTTTCCAGAATGCCGAGGGGTTCAATCCGGGCGATTTCAACTTCAGCCGCCAGCACATGGACGGCGACGCCGACTACAGCGATTTCTTCAACCAGATGTTTGGCCAGGCCCGTGCACAGCGCGGCGCTGGCGGGCCCGGCAGTGCGAGCGGCCGCATGCCCCCCATGCGCGGCGAAGACCAGCACGCCAGCATTGAGCTGGATCTGATCGACAGCTACCAGGGGGCCGAACGCATGCTGACCCTGCATGGCCGCCAGGTGGACGAGCACGGCGACGTCGTCACGAAAGAGCGCCAGTTGCAGGTCAAGATCCCCAAGGGCGTGCGCGAAGGGCAGATGATCCGCCTGGCCGGCCAGGGCGGCCCGGGCTACAACGGCGGCGAAGCGGGCGACCTGCTGCTGGAAGTGCATTTTCGCGCCGACAAGCGCTGGCGCACGGAAGGCAAGGATGTCTACATGCCTCTGCCGGTGGCGCCATGGGAGGCTGCGATTGGCGGCTCTGCGGAGGTGAATACGCCTGCGGGCACGCTGGAAGTGACCATTCCCGCCGGCTGGTCAGCAGGGCGAAAGCTGCGCCTCAAAGGCAAGGGGCTGCCCGCAGCAACGCCAGGTGACCTGTATCTGGAGCTGCAGTTGACCACACCGCCAGCCGACAGCGCCGAGGCCAAGGCCGCCTACGAGGCGTTTGCCCAGGCCTTCCCTCGCTTCCAGCCCCGCCAAGGAGTCTGAACATGGACCACTACACCGCCAGCATTCACACCACTACGCTGGAAATCCTGGACGACGACGCACTGGACGCCGTCACCCTGGCCCGCGCCTGTCACCGCAGTGTGGAATGGGTGCAGGCCCGCGTCGTGGACGGTGTGCTCACCCCCAGCACCGGCACGCGCCACGCAACTGCCGTAACCAGTTGGCGCTTTGCCAGCCCCTCCATCGTGCGCGCCAGGCGCGTGGCACAGCTTGAGCGCATGTACGACGCCGACCCGCAACTGGCCGCGATGACCGTGGATCTGATGGAGGAAGTGCTGGACCTGCGCCGCAAGCTCCAAGGCTTCTGACAGTACCGCAGGCAATAAAAAACCGCACCCTATGGTGCGGTTTTCTGTATGACAGCCGGCGGAAAATGCGCCATCCGCATGCCGCGCCTGATCGTGGCAAGCGCGGCATGCGGACGGCACAAAAACGGTTCGCCGCCGCTACGGGGCGAATTAACCGCCCTTGTGCGTACGCTTGCCTGGGTTCTTCTTGGTGCGGGTAGCCACACCGCGAGCGCGGCTCGACTTTTGACCACGGCCTGGGGTAGGCAGGCTCTTGCCATTGGGCAGCGCTGGTTGAGGGGTGAACTTGCGATCAGCTTCCGTAACGATTTTATTGCCCATGCTGGGACCTCGCGATAAAGACAAAACCCTTATTAGGCCACAGAAGCAGCGGAACAAAGAAAAACCAGAGACTAAATCCCACGCATTCGTGCGAAATTAGCCGACTAAACCACGCCAACACCTTGTTTTTCAATAGCCTCATTGCATGGCATTCACGAGGGTGCTTGTAAATTTCTTGAACCTGCTTACGATCCTGTGATCAATCAAGCCATCGAGACTTGCACAAATTCAGCCCAGGCCCCATGTTTTGGCCGCGAGAATATGGCTGTAGAGGCCCGCTTGCCTGGTTGTCTGTCTGTTTGTTTGTACCAGTGCCGCCCATTGTTTATTGCTTGAGGAGAAAGGTTTTCTATGGATGAGCGAGAACCGCAAGATTCCCAGCCCGGTCGCGCGCCGTGGCTGCCTGTGGTCACTGTGGGTCTGTCGGCCCTTGCGGCCTATGCGGTGTACCGGTGGTTCGGCAACCATTCCAGCAAGGTGGTGCCCGCCGCGCAGATCGAGCCGGTGTCCGACTTTGACGTGGAGCGCTTCGTTGGCGACTGGTATGAGATCGCGCGCATCGAAAAAGGCCTGGGCAAGCCGCTGACCCGCTCGCGCATCGAGTACGAACTGCAAGATGACGGCAGCCTGTCCATCACCATGCGGGGCTTTCATGCCGGCACCCACCGCTGGGTGGAATCCACTGGCAATGCGCGCTTTGTCGGGTCCCCACACTTTGGTGCGATGAAGGCATCTTTCCTCGGCCCGTTCTATGAGGGCTACCACATTGTCGCCATCGATCAGAACTACCAGTGGGCCATGATCATGGGCGACACCACC
Organism: Comamonas sp. 4034; assembly: GCF_050434545.1. Taxonomy (NCBI): domain Bacteria; kingdom Pseudomonadati; phylum Pseudomonadota; class Betaproteobacteria; order Burkholderiales; family Comamonadaceae; genus Comamonas; species Comamonas sp. 4034. The sequence goes on from NZ_JBNDIT010000016.1 coordinate 49,687, forward strand.
GATTCGTTCAAGTTGCTCTCGCGCGAGCCGGTACTGGACGGCGAAACCACCGAACTGCTGCTCTACCAGGCGGAGCTGATGGGCGTGGAGGCCGAACGCATCCATTGGGTGATGCAGGACGGCGTGAATCCGACGGGGCAATGGTAAGGGATAGAAATCCATTCTGGCGAGCATCCATAAAGCGCCAATAGCTATCAAATTGATATCAAAAAGGAGCATTTCTGCTCCTTTTTGATTTTCAGGCCTTGCACTGACCTTGCCCTGGCCTTCCGTTACACACCAACCAGCCGGGCCCCAGCCCTCTCCCGCTCCAGCAATGCCACCATGCTGCCTTCGAACTGGATTTCGCCCTTCTCCAGCACATAGGCCCGGTCGCTCACCAGTTGGGCGAAGTGCAGGTTCTGCTCGCACAGCAGGATGCTCACGCCATGCGCCTTGAGCTGCAGGATCATCTGCACCATCTGCTCCACGATGACCGGCGCCACGCCTTCCGAAGGCTCATCGAGCAGCACCAGGTAGGGGTTGCCCATCAGGGTGCGCGCCACAGTCAGCATCTGCTGCTCACCGCCGCTCATCTGGCCCCCTGGGCGCTCGGGCATGGCTGCCAGGTTGGGAAAGAAGGCCAGCAGGCGCTCTGCCGTCCAGTCGCTCGCCACCGTGCCGTCCGGCCAATGGCGGGCGGGCTGGCGGCCCACCTCCAGGTTCTCCAGCACCGTCAGTTCGGTGAAGATGCGGCGGTCCTCTGGCACGTAGCCCAGGCCCAGGCGGGCAATCTGCCAGGCTTCATGGTGCGAGATATCGCTCCCGCAAAAACGCACCTGCCCGCTGCGCCGTGCCAAAAGACCCATGATGGCCTTGAGCGTGGTGGATTTGCCCGCACCGTTGCGCCCCATCAGCGCCACCACCTCGCCACGCCGCACGCTCAGTGACACATCAAACAGGATATGGGCCGCGCCGTACCAGGCGTTGAGCTGGCGGGCCTCCAGCAGCACATCTGCGTTTGCAGCATTCACGGCGCCGTTCATGCCGCCTCCCCGTGGGCTGCCGCCTCGTAAGTAGTGCCCTTGCCCAGGTAGACAGCCTGCACTTCGGGGTTGCTGCGCACCTCGTCCGGCGAGCCTTCGGCGATCAGGCGGCCACGCGCCAGCACGATGATGCGGTCCGCATAGGCAAACACCACATCCATGCTGTGCTCGGTGAACAGTACCGCCATGTCGCGCTCGCGCGCCAGGCGCTGCGTCAGCGCCATCAACTGGTGGCGCTCGGCCTGGGCCATGCCGGCCGTGGGCTCGTCCATCAGCAAAAGTGCCGGTTGGTGCGCCATGGCAATGGCCAGTTCCACGCTTTTCACGTCGCCATAGGCCAGTTCGCTGCAGGGGCGCTCTGCCTGGGCCTGCATGCCCACCAGCGCCAGCAGGGCAAGCGCCTCGTCACGCCGGAAATCACGTGCCTTCTGCCACAGCCCAAAGCTGCGGCCTGCCGCCGACAGCAGCGCCATCTGTACGTTTTCAACCACTGTCAGCGACGCAAAGGTTTCCGCAATCTGGAAGGTGCGCCCGACCCCCAGGCGCCAGATCTCGCGCGGCAGCTTGCCCACCAGCTCGGTGCCATTCAGGCGCACCGATCCGGCGTCTGCCCGCAACTGTCCACCCACCATGTTGAAGGTGGTCGTCTTGCCTGCGCCATTGGGACCGATCAAGGCCAGCACTTCGCCGCGCCGCAGCGAAAAGCTGACATCGGCCACCGCCTGCACGCCGCCAAAGCGCTTGCCCAAATGGCTCACCTGCAGCAATTCCGTCATGATTTATGCATCAAAACAATATCCAGCCCTTGCCCATTAAGCGCAATCAGCTATTAAAACAATAGTTCACGGGGCCACCGGCGACAGCTCCAGGCTCGAAGCCATCAGGCGCTGGGTATAGGCCTCGCGCGGGGCGTCCAGCACTTGCATCACTTCGCCCGATTCGACAATCCGCCCGTCCTTCATTACCAGCACCTGGTGCGCCATGGCGCGGATCACCGCGACATCGTGGGTGATCAGCAAATACGACAGCCCGCGCTCCTTTTGCAGCCGCTGCAGCAAGGCCAGCACCTGCTGCTGGATGGTGACATCGAGCGCACTGGTGGGCTCATCGAGCACCAGGATATCGGGGTTCACGATCAATGCACGGGCAATCGCCAACCGCTGGCGCTGGCCGCCCGAGAATTCGTGCGGGTAGCGCTCAAGCAGACCAGGGAACTGCTCCTCGGTCAGGCCCACTTCTCGCAACAATGCCAGCACCTGCTGCTGCAGATCGGCGGCGGGCATGCGGGGGTGGGCCAGTTGCAGCCCCTCGCCAACGATCTCCTGCACCGTCATGCGCGGCGACAGGGACGAGAACGGATCCTGGAACACCACCTGCACCTTGCGGCGCAATTGCTGGTTGGCAGCCGTGTTGCGCTGCGCGGGCAATTGCCAGGGCTGCTGCTCGATGCGCAGCTCACCCGTGCTGGGCAAGAGGCCCAGAATGGCCTGGGCCAGGGTGGATTTGCCCGAGCCCGACTCGCCAATCACGCCCAGTGTCTGGCCCTGCGCCAGTTGCAGGCTGGCTTCGCGCACCGCCTCGAACCGCCCCTTGCGGAACCAACCCTGGAAGCCCGACAGCGGCGTGGCATAGGCCACGGACAGGTTCTGCGCCTGCAGCACAGCCTGCGCACCCGCCTGGGGCGCGACGACATCGCGCTGCGGCGTGCTGGCCAGCAGCTTGCGTGTATAGGGATGCTGCGGCGCAGCAAATACCTCGGCCACACTGCCCTGCTCTACCAACAGGCCTTTTTCCATCACAGCCACCCGGTCGGCAAAGTGTCGCACCAGTGGCAGGTCGTGCGTGATCATCAGCACCGCCATGCCCGTCTCGCGCTGCAGCTCGTTCAGCAGATCCAGAATCTGCCCGCGCAGGCTCACGTCCAGCGCTGTGGTGGGTTCATCGGCAATCAGCAGCTTGGGTTTGCAGGCCAGTGCCATGGCGATCATGGCGCGCTGGCGTTGCCCGCCACTCAACTGGTGCGGATAGCTGCCCGCTCGCCGCTCGGGCTCGGGGATGCCTGTAGTGGCAAGCAGTTGCACGGCCTGCGCCCAGGCAGCCTTGTCCGACAGCCCTTGCTTGAGTTGCAGAACCTCTGCAATCTGCGCGCCCATGGTCATCAACGGGTTGAGTGCCGTCATCGGCTCCTGAAAGATCACCGCGATCTCATCGCCGCGCACGGCCTGTATCTCTCGCTCTGAAATTTGCAGCAGGTTGCGCGCACCCATCAAGGCCTCGCCGCGCAATTGCGCGTCTCCCACCAAGCGCAGCAGCGACAGTGCCGTCACGGATTTCCCCGATCCGGATTCACCCACCAGCGCCAGCTTTTCGCCCGCGTGCATCGAGAAGCTCACGCCCTTGACCACGTCCTGGCCACCAAAGGCCACATGCAGGTCGCGCACCTGCAACAGCGGTGCTGGCTCCGCCCGATTGGTGTCAACCATGGCGCACCTCCGCGTGTCCTGGCTGGGCAGGCAAGGCTGCCGCTATGGTTTGCGTAGCTGTCTGCGCTTTGTTGGAGGGCGCTGCCGGGGTATTGAGCTGTTTTCTCGGATCGAGTGCATCGCGCAGCGCATCGCCCATGAAAGTGAGCAAAAGCAAGGTGATCACCAGAACACCAAAGGTGGCAAGTGATATCCACCAGGCGTCAATGTTGTTCTTGCCCTGCGAGAGCAGCTCGCCCAGGCTTGGCGTGCCGGGAGGTACGCCCAGGCCGAGAAAATCGAGCGAGGTCAGCGTCAGGATTGCGGCACTCATGCGGAAAGGCAGAAAGGTCACGACCGGTGTCAGGCTGTTGGGCAGAATGTGCCGCCACATGATCTGCCAATTGGGCACGCCCAGCGCGCGAGCAGATTTGACATAGTCCAGCTGCCGGTTGCGCAGAAACTCGGCGCGCACATAGTCTGCCAACCCCAGCCAGCCAAACAGGCTCAGCAGAATCAGCAGCAGCGCCACGCTGGGCGCAAACACCGCGCTGAAGATGATCAGCAGGTACAGCTCGGGCATCGAGCCCCAGATCTCCGACAGGCGCTGCAGCAGCAAGTCGGTCTTGCCGCCGAAAAAACCCTGAATGGCGCCCGCCACCACGCCCAGCAGCACGCCAATGGCCATCAGCGCCAGGCCAAACAGTACGCTGACGCGAAAGCCGTACAGCAGCTGCGCCAGCAGGTCGCGCCCCCGGTCATCAGTGCCCAGCCAGTTGTCGCGCGACGGCGGCGAAGGATTGGGCGCCTTGGCAAAGTAATTGATGGTGGATTTACCGTAGCGGTTGATGGGGAAAATCGCCCAATTGCCATCCTTGGTCAGTTGCTGCTGGATGAAGGGATCGAGAAAATCGGTAGTGGTATGGAAATCACCACCAAACGTGGTTTCCGGGTAATCCTTGGCCAGCGGAAAGTAGGTGTGCCCTTCGTAGCGCACGACAAGCGGCTTGTCGTTGCTGATCACCTCTGCAAACAGGCTCACCACCACCAGCACCACAAAGACCACCAGGCTGCAGAACCCCAGCTTGTTGGATTTGAAGCGGCGCCAGGCACGGGCGGCGGGAGAGCGGCCCGGGGCCGCAGTGGAAACACGCTCGGTCATCGGTATGGTCTGCGGAGACTGTGCTGGCACAGCTCCCCTCCTGTCGCTGAATGGTTGGGCCTGTAGCCGACTATATCGTCATTGAAAGCAGCATTGACAGCACTATTGATAGCGCCATTGGCCGACAGCAAAACGGCGCGCCTTCGGCCATGCTGTGCGCCATGCCTGCTGCCAATCCCCCCCATGCCCTGCGCACTGCGCTGCAGGGCATTGCCGTCTTTGAAGCCCTCAAGGGCGTTGCTGCACTGCTGGGCCTTCTGGGTCTCTTGAGCCTGCTGCACCACGATCTGCACCGCCTCGCGCTGGAACTGATCGGGCACTTCGGCCTGTCGCCCGAAGCCCGCTACCCTGCAGTGCTGATCAACTGGGTGGACAGGATCAATGCCAGCTCCATCCACACCCTGGTGCTGCTGGGCTCCCTCTACATCGCACTGCGCTGGCTGGAGGCCTGGGGCCTGTGGCACGACAAGGCGTGGGGCGAATGGCTGGGCGCGCTGTCTGCGGGCCTGTACATCCCATTGGAGATTCGGCACCTTCTGGCGCATCGCCACTGGCAGGGTGCGCTGGTGTTGCTGCTCAACCTCGCACTGGTGGCCGTGCTGCTGCGCCGCCTGTATCTGCGGCGCAAGGCGTAAGGGGTGGCTGGGCATGCGCGCCTCAGTCAAACTTGACACGCGGATCCACCCACACGTAACACAGGTCGCTGACAAGCTTGGTGACCAGGCCGATCAGGGTGAACAGGTACAGGGTGCCCAGCACCACCGGGTAATCGCGGCGGATCACGCTCTCGTAGCTGAGCAGGCCCAGCCCGTCGAGCGAGAACTGCGTCTCGATCAGGAGCGAGCCGGCAAAGAACGCGCCAATGAATGCCGCAGGAAAGCCGGTCACAATGGGCAGCAATGCATTGCGGAACACGTGGCGCCACAGCACCTGACGCTCCGACAGGCCTTTTGCGCGCGCCGTCATCACATACTGCTTGCGGATTTCCTCCAGGAAGGAATTCTTGGTGAGCATGGCGGTCACCGCAAAACTGCCCGCCACCATGGCCGTCACCGGCAAGGTGATATGCCAGAGGTAATCGATGATGCGCGCGCCCCAGCTCAGCGCCTCCCAATTGGACGAGGTGAGCCCGCGCAGCGGAAACCATGCCAGTTGCCCGGCAAACACTACCAGAAGCAGCACGCCCAGCACAAACCCCGGAATGGCATACCCCACCAGCACGAACAGCGAGCTGACCAGATCGAAGCGTGAGCCTGCCCGCACCGCCTTGGCAATGCCCAGCGGCACGGCCACCAGATAGCTGATCAGAAAGGTCCACAGGCCCAGGCTGATGGAGACCGGCAGCTTTTCCTTGATGAGTTGCCAGACGCTCTTGTTCTGAAAGAAGCTGCGGCCCAGGTCAAACCGGGCAAACTGGCCCACCATCTGCACAAAGCGCTCGGCAGGCGGCTTGTCAAAGCCATAGAGCGCCTTGATCTCGTCGAGACGCTTCTGATCAATGCCCTGGCCGCCACGGTAGCTCATGCCGCCGCCCTCTGCACCACCGCCAGCACCCGCCTTGGCCTCGGCCAGGTACTGCTCCACCGGGCCACCGGGTACGAACTGGATCACGACAAAGGTCAGCAGCAGCACGCCCAGCAGGGTCGGGATCATCAGCAGCAGGCGTTTGAGGATGTAGGCGAACATGCGTGCGGGGCTCCTGCGTCAGGCGTCTGCGTGGCTCACGGAATCGATATCCGTCGAAAATACTATCAAAAACATAGCTTCTTGCGCTTGCACAGTGGGCAGAAAAGGCCTTTTTATCATAGTTTTTCGGGATCGCTTCAAGGCTTGGCTGTTTCTGCCGTCAACGGCGGCAGCCGCGCCCACCAGTTGTTGATGACCCAGGTCTCCCCCGGCGCATAGGCCGGAATCTGCGGCGGCACAACCAGGCGCCAGGCGTCGTACACCATGCGGTGGCTGCCTGCGTAGTACTGCGGAATCAGGTAGTGGCCTGCAACAATGATGCGCTCGAGCGCATGGCAGGCCGGCAGCAGCTGCTCCTCGGTCTTGGCGCTGCTCATCTGGGCAATCATGGCGTCGACGGCGGGGTTCTTCAAGCCGATGAAGTTGCCCGAGCCTTCCTGATCGGCAGCGGCACTGCCAAACAGCTCTGCATATTCCTGGCCCGGGTTGTTGGTGCCGGGAATGTTGAGCGTGATGATGTCGAAATCAAACTTGTCCATGCGCTGCTGGTACAGCGCGAAATCCACCACGCGCAGCTTGAGCGTGATGCCCAACTTTTCCAGGTTGCGTGTCCAGGCGCTGACCACCTTGGCGCCCCCTTCGCTGCTGTCCAGGTATTCCAGCACCAGCGGCTCACCCTTGGCATTGCGCAGCAGGCCGTCGCTGCCCACTTTCCAGCCCGCATCTGCCAACAGCTTCTGCGCCTTGCGCAGATTGCCGCGCAGGGTATGCTCGCCCCCCGCTTCGCCTGAGGCACCGTCCGTGCGGGGCGGCTCCTGGATGGGGTCCAAGGTTCCCGCAGGCAAATCCTTTTCAAAAGGCTGGAGCAAGGCCAGTTCGGCTGCGCTGGGCGCGCCATGGGTCTCGCAGGCCGTGTTGCCAAACAGGCCATGCACCCGCTGGTAGGCGCCATAGAACATCTGGCGACTCATCCACTCGAAATCGTAGGCCAGTCCCAGGGCCTGCCGCACGCGCGCATCCTGCAAGAGCGGGCGGCGGGTGTTCAGAAAATAGCTTTGAAAGCCCGACGGCAGCTTGTTGGCAAAATCCCCCTTGCGCAGCTCTCCGCTGTCAAAACGCTTGCCATAGAGGCGCCGCGCCCAGTCGCCTGCGCTGAAAAAACGCATCAGGTCGAATTCGCCCGCCTTCAAGGCTTCCAGCCGAGCCGTGCTGTCCCGGTAGATCTTGATGGTGACCTTGTCGAAGTTGTTGCTGCCCACGCGTACCGGCAGATCCTTGCCCCAATAGCCCGGGTCGCGCACGTAGGTGATGTCCTTGCCGAAGTTGACCGGCCCGATCTTGTACGGGCCGCTGCCGATCGGAATATCGGTCACGATCTGGTCAAACGGCCTGGCCTTGCCATCATCGCCCTTGCCCCAGTCGCGGCTGAAGACCGGTAGACCGCCCACGGTCAGCGGCAGATCGCGGTTGGGCTTTTTGAAGCGAAAGCGCACAGTGCGGTCGTCAACCACATCGCAGCCGTCCACATCCACCAGCAGAGTTTTATACCCGGGTGATACATACTTGCTGATCAGCGTTTCATAGCTGTATTTCACATCCTGCGCGGTGACGGGCTTGCCATTGTGAAAGCGCGCCTCCTTGCGCAGCCGGAAGGTGGCAGACAGGCCGTCTGGCGCCACCACCACATCCTCGGCCAGCAGGCCGTAGCCGGTGGCCGTTTCGTCCAGGCTGCCGGTCAGCAGGCTCTCGAACAGCATGTCGCTCAGGTAGGCCGGGGGCGAGCCCTTGATCGTGAACGGGTTGTACTTGTCGAAGGTCGAGTAACGCAGGCCGCTCACCAGCCGCAGCTCACCGCCCTTGGGGGCGTCCGGGTTGACATAGCCAAAATGCTTGAAATCCGCGCCATAGCGCGGCTCGCCCCACAGGGCATAGGCATGGTTGGCCCAGGCAGGAGCGGCAGCGGCCGCACACAATATCAGCGGAAGGCAAAAGCGCATGCGACAATTCTGCCTCAGCCGGGGGCCTTGCCGCGCATTTTGTGGTGAATGGGCGTCCGACCATTTTTTGGCCGGTCTGCATTGGATCGGTACTTATCAGGAGAAGAACAATGGGTTTTCTGACCGGCAAGAAGCTGCTGATCACGGGTGTGCTGTCCAACCGCTCCATCGCCTACGGCATTGCCAAGGCCTGCCACGAACAAGGCGCCGAGCTGGCTTTCAGCTATGTGGGTGAGCGTTTCAAGGACCGCATCACCGAATTTGCCGCCGAATTCAACTCCAGCCTGATTTTTGACTGCGATGTGGCCGATGACGCACAGATCGAAGCCATGTTCAAGGGCCTGGGCGAGGCCTGGGGCAAGTTCGACGGCTTTGTGCATTCGATCGGCTTTGCACCGCGCGAGGCGATTGCCGGCAACTTCCTCGACGGCCTCTCGCGCGAAGGCTTCCGCATTGCGCATGACATCAGCGCCTACAGCTTCCCCGCCATGGCCAAGGCTGCACTGCCTTACCTGAACGACAAGTCATCGCTGCTGACCCTGTCGTACCTGGGGGCCCTGCGCTCCATCCCCAACTACAACACCATGGGCCTGGCCAAGGCATCGCTGGAAGCATCGGTGCGCTACCTGGCCGAGGCCGTGGGCCGCACCGAAGACGGCCGCGCCATCCGTGCCAACGGCATCTCGGCCGGCCCGATCAAGACGCTGGCTGCCTCCGGCATCAAGGATTTCGGCAAGCTGCTGGGCCGCGTGGCCGATGCCGCCCCACTGCGCCGCAACGTGACCATTGAAGACGTGGGCAACGTCGCCGCCTTCCTGCTGAGCGACCTGGCCTCGGGCGTGACCGCCGAGATCACCTACGTGGACGGCGGCTTCAGCCAGACAGCAGGCCTGTCGGCCGACCAGGTGTAAGAAGCAGCACCCGCTTTTTCCGGATAAAAAGGACCCCGCAAACGGTTGCGTTTGCGGGGCTTTTCTATCGGTTCGAAACCATTACCGGCGATGAAACAGATCACAATTCATCTATCGCCACGGCCTTTTGCCAGCATGTGCATAACCAGACGAATCAGCACGTCCTTTTGCGAGGGATGAGATTCAGCCACCAAAAGCGCCAAGGCCGCCAAACCAACGTCATTGATCACAGGCTGGCCCTCAGAATCCAGCAACCGCCCATTTCGATGCAGGAACTCGACAAATAAAAATGCGCCACTGCGCTTATTACCGTCCGCAAATGGATGGTTCTTGATCACAAAATACAGCAAATGGGCGGCTTTGGACTCAATGCTCGGATAAGCGGGTTCGCCGAACACGCTTTGGTCCAGATTGCCCAGTAGCGCGCCCAGTCCATCTCCCCGCTCTTTTGCAAACAGTTCGGTCGCCTCACCTCGTCGCATCAAATCGGCCTTAAGACCGGCCAGTGCCATCCGGGCTTGATCAACGGTTGGCAACCGACCGCCCGGTTGGGCAAATGGCTCTGTAAGCAAGCCTTCGTCGTAGCGTTGCAGCCATAAAAAGGCATGGGTGTAACGCGTCACGATATCCACCAGCCCGCGACCGGTTTCTACCGTCAATTCCGGTATCTGTGCCGCCTTGCGCACCAACTCCAATGCCGTGTGCAGTTCTGCAGCGTTTGCTTCCAATCTGTGACGATGGAGGGTGTAGCCTCGCGTGAGGTGTTCGCGAAGCACTCCTGTGGCCCATTGGCGAAACTGCACGCCTTGCTGCGATTTGACCCGGTATCCGACAGAGATGATGACATCCAGGTTGTAAAAGCGTACGGGCTTATCGGAATGGGCAACGTGCAAAATTTGCACATTGCTTTCTTCTGCCAACTCGCCTTCCTTGAACACATTGCGGATATGCTTGGTAATTACCGAGCGCTCGCGGCCAAAAAGCTGGGTCATCTGTTCCTGGCTGAGCCAAACGGTATCGCCCTGCACTCGCACATCGACCAGGCCTTGCGGCCCGGAGTAAATGGCAATGGGATGAATTGCATCATGCATGTCTGGTATTACATCAGAACAAAGGGATTGCACTAACCCTTTTTGAGTTGGGCCTCAATATTGGAGGCCAACTTATACACAGCAACCGCTGACAGCTATTATTTTTATAAACCTCAGTGGTAGCGCTTGAGCCGCAGCGCATTGCCCAGCACGAACACGCTCGACATGGCCATGGCGCCTGCGGCAAACACCGGCGACAGCAGCGTGCCGTAGAACGGGTACAGCAGACCTGCAGCGACCGGAATGAGCGCCACGTTGTAGGCAAAGGCCCAGAACAGGTTCTGGTGGATATTGCGCATCGTGGCGCGCGACAGGCCGATGGCGGTGACCACGCCGCGCATGTCGCCGCCCATCAGCACCACATCGGCCGATTCGATGGCGATATCGGTGCCCGTGCCAATGGCCACGCCCACATCGGCCTCGGCCAGCGCAGGGGCGTCGTTGATGCCGTCGCCCACATAGGCGAGCGCACCATGCTCGGCCCGCAGGCGCTTGACGGCGTCAACCTTGCCATCAGGCAGCACTTCGGCCACCACCTCGTCAATGCCGAGCTGCCGGGCAATCGCTTCGCCAGTGCGACGGTTGTCGCCCGTGATCATGGCCACCTTCAGCCCCATGGCATGCAGGCCATCAATGGCCGCCCGCGTGGTGGGTTTGATCGGGTCGGCCACCGCAATCATGGCAGCCAGTTGGCCGTTGATGGCCGCATACAGCGGCGTCTTGCCTTCGGCACCCAGGCGTGCGGCATCTTCGGCGAATACCGAGACATCGGCTCCCAGTTGCGCCATCATGCGGTCGGCGCCCACCTCTACCCGGGCGCCGCCCACCTGGGCCCGCACCCCAAAGCCGGTCACCGATTCAAATCCGGCCAGTTGCGGCATCTGCAGGCCTTCCGCCTTGGCGGCTTGCACGATGGCCTGCGCAATCGGGTGCTCGGACTGACTCTCGACGGCTGCCACCGCAGACAGCACCGCAGCGCGCTCAAAGCCGGGCGCCAGCACCAGGTCAGTCAGGGCAGGCTTGCCTTCGGTCAAGGTACCGGTCTTGTCAACGGCCACGACCTTGGCGTCCTTGAGCAGTTGCAGGGCTTCGCCCTTGCGCAGCAGCACGCCCAGTTGCGCAGCGCGGCCCGTGGCCACCATGATGGAAGTGGGCGTGGCCAGCCCCATGGCACACGGGCAGGCAATGATCAGCACTGCCACGGCGTTGACCAGGGCAAAACTGAGCGCAGGCGCGGGCCCTGCCAGCAGCCATACCGCAAATGTGAGCACGGCGGCAACCATCACGGCCGGCACGAACCACATGGTCACCTTGTCCACCACCGCCTGAATCGGCAGCTTGCCGCCCTGCGCCTGCTCCACCATGCGGATGATCTGCGCCAGCACCGTCCCTGCCCCCACCTTAGTGGCTTCCAGGGTCAGCGCGCCCTTCTGGTTGACAGTGCCGCCCACCACCTCGGCGCCCACTTCCTTGCGCACGGGCACCGGCTCACCGCTGATCATGGATTCGTCCACAAAGCTGTCGCCTGCGGTCACCACGCCGTCGACGGGAATGCGCTCACCTGGGCGCACCTGCACGGCATCACCCTGGCGCACCTCGGCAATCGCCACCTCCACCCACTCACCACTGCGCTGCACCAGCGCAGTCTTGGCCTGCAGTTGCACCAGGCGCTTGATGGCCGCAGAGGTATTGCCCTTGGCCTTGGCCTCCATGAAGCGGCCCAGCAGGATCAGCGCAATGATGACCGCTGCCGCCTCGAAATACACATTGACCGTGCCCGCAGGCAGCCACGACGGCGCAAATGTGGCCACCACGGAGTAGAGATACGCCGCAGACGTACCCACCGCCACCAGGGAATTCATATCGGGCGCTGCGCGCAGCAACGCTGGAATGCCCTTGGCGAAAAAGCGCCGCCCAGGCCCCGCCAGCGCCAGCGTCGTCAGCACAAACTGCAGCAGCCAACTGGCCTGCTGCGGCAGCCACTGGCTGACCCAATGGTGAAAGCCGGGGATCAGGTGCCCACCCATCTCCAGCACAAACACCGGCAAGGCCAGGGCCGTGGCAATGAGCAGGTCACGCTTCAAGGCCTGCAATTCATGCTGCTGGCGCTCGCTTTGCTGGTCGGCGGCCGCCGTGGCGTCCTGTACCGGCCGGGCTTCATAACCTGCCTTGGCCACCGCTGCCAGCAAGGCAGGCAGCGCCACTTCGCCCGTGGCCTTGATGGATGCCCGCTCGGTGGCCAGATTGACCGTGGCGCCTTGCACGCCCGGCACGGCCTTCAAGGCACGCTCGACCCGGCCGACGCAGGACGCGCAGGTCATGCCCTCCACGGCCAGCTCAATCTGCTGCACAGGCACGGCATAGCCCGCCTTGGCGATGGCTGTAATGGCATCACCGCCCACAGCCGATGCCTGCGCGTCGGCAGCCAACTGCAGGCTGGCACGCTCGGTCGCCAGATTGACCGAGGCGCTTTGCACACCGGGCACGGCTTGGAGGGCACGCTCCACCCGCCCTACGCAGGATGCGCAAGTCATCCCTTCAATGGACAGCTCCAGTGTGGCGGGGTTCTTCAGGATTGATTGGGTCATGGCGTTCTCATCTTTGTTGGATCACGTTGTCCGCCACTCTAAAGATTGCCATGGTGTGAAGGTCAAGCGCAGGGTTGGTCGGTTGGCAACAACAGCCATTTTGGCCGCTAACGCTTATGCAGCATACGCAATGCATTCATTTTTTATAGCAGGCGTTGCCAAACGACGGGCGGCATGGTCTGGATGGGGGGCGAGCGCTAGCATGCAGCCATTCCTTTCATGCGGTATTCAGAGGCCCCCATGCTCCCCACGCATATTCCCCCCCGATTGCGCTATTGGTTGTTTGGCTTGCTGCTCCTCATCGTCTCCGCTGCTCAGGCCGCCGACAGGCCCGCCCTGTGGCTGGCACAGAAGTACCCGGGAGGTCTGGATCTGCAGCAGTACTGGGTGAGCGAAAAGTACGACGGCGTGCGCGGCTACTGGGACGGAACTGCATTGTGGACACGCCAGGGCGAGCGTATTGCCCCGCCTGCCTGGTTCACCACAGGCTGGCCCGCCACGCCGGTGGAAGGCGAACTGTGGGCCGGGCGCGGCCGCTTTGCCGATGCCCAATCCACCACACGCAAGGTTGTGCCCGCCGATGCCGAATGGCGCCGTATCCGCTTCATGCTGTTTGACGCGCCCGCCACGCCCGGCCCCTTTGGTGCGCGCCTCTCAGCACTCGCACAGTTTGAAAAGGCCGCGAACCAGCCCTGGGTGCAAGCCGTGCCGCAATGGAAGGAAACCAGCGAAGCCAGTTTGCTGAAACGCATGGCGCGCGTCGTCAAGGAAGGCGGCGAAGGCCTGATGCTGCACAAGGCGAGTGCCCCGTACCGCAGCGGCCGGGGCGACGATGTACTCAAGCTCAAGCCGCAGGACGATGCCGAGGCACAGGTGATCGGCCATGTACCCGGCAAAGGCAAATACGCAGGCCAGACCGGCGCCCTGCTGGTACGCACAACGACAGGCCTGGAGTTCAGGCTGGGCAGCGGCCTCAAAGATGCGGACCGCCTGCATCCGCCCGCCACCGGCACTTGGGTCACCTACCGCTACCGGGGCCTGCACGACAGCGGCTTGCCGCGCTTTGCCAGCTACTGGCGCGTGCGCGAAGACGCAACGCCCGTTGCGCCGTGATTGATATGCTTCAAAAAGCGTAGCTAAAAACGATTGACTTGCAGCCGCTCTACTTCATTTTCAAGCTGAAATCCCGCAGGATTCATCTCCCAGGCCTCACCACGCCGACCAGCACCGGCAACCATAAAAAAAGCAGCACCGCAGTGCTGCTTCTTGCTTTCTGGCCGGCAGACCCGGGAGCCTATCAGGCCTTGGGTGTACGCGGCTTGGGTGCCTTGGCGGCCCTGGTGGACTTGGCAGCGGCCTGCGGTGTCTTCTCCACGGGCGAGATCTTGCCGACGCTGGCGTCGCCTACAGGCTTTTCGGCCTTCAGCGCCTTCTTCATGGCCGCTTCCGTCTTGATCTTGCCGGATTTGGCAGGCGCACGGCCTGCCAGCACGGGGCTGGTCTTTTTGCCAGCGGCTACGGGCGCCGAGATCACCTGCGTCTGCACGGCCTGATCGCCCGCATCCAGCGCCACGCAGTCCGCGTAGTAGCGCACTTCGCCCTTGTCGTCCACCAGTTCCACGAGGCCGTGGATATCGGTCTCAAAACCGGGACAGAGTTTGGAGAATTCGCGCGCGAAGATGAGGTAATCGACGATCTTGCGGTTGAAGACTTCACCTGGAATCAACAGCGGAATGCCCGGTGGGTATGGCGTTACCAGACCCACGGTCACGCGGCCTTCCAGATGATCGATCTCGACGCGGTCCGTCTTGCGGCGGGCAATGTGCGCGTAGGCGTCCGAGGGCTTCATCGCAGGCGTCAGCTCCGACAGGTACATCTCGGTTGTCAGGCGTGCGATGTCGTACTTGGCGTAGAGCTCATGCACATGCTGGCACAGGTCACGCAAGCCCATGCGCTCGTAGACCTTGTGCTGCTGGCAGAACTCGGGAAGGATGCGCCACATCGGCTGGTTCTTCTCGTAGTCGTCCTTGAACTGCTGCAGCGCGGTCAGCATGGTGTTCCAGCGGCCCTTGGTAATGCCGATGGTGAACATGATGAAGAACGAGTACAGGCCCGTCTTCTCGACCACCACGCCGTGCTCAGCCAGGTACTTGGTCACGATCGATGCTGGAATGCCGGTCTTGTCGAACTTGCCGTCCAGGTTGAGGCCGGGCGTGACGATGGTCGACTTGATCGGATCGAGCATGTTGAAGCCGTCAGCCAGCTCGCCAAAGCCGTGCCAGCTGTTGGAGCTGGCCTTGCCGCTCTTGTTCTTCTTGCCCTTGATGATCCAGTCGTCGGCGCGGCCCATGCCCTCTTCGGCCAACTCGTGCGGGCCCCAGACCTTGAACCACCAGTCGTTCTTGCCGAACTCGTCTTCCACCTTGCGCATCGCGCGGCGGAAATCCAGGGCCTCGACAATCGACTCCTCCACCAGCGCGGTGCCGCCGGGCGGCTCCATCATGGCGGCAGCCACGTCGCAGCTGGCGATGATGCTGTACTGCGGGCTGGTCGAGGTGTGCATCAGGTACGCCTCGTTGAACAGGTTGAAGTCGAGCTTCTGGGTCTGGCTGTCCTGCACCAGCACGTGCGATGCCTGGCTGATGCCGGCCAGCAGCTTGTGGATCGACTGCGTGGCATACACGACCGAGTGCTTGGGGCGCGCGCGCTTCTTGCCCATGGCGTGATAGCTGCCATAGAAGGGGTGGAAAGCCGCGTGCGGCAGCCATGCCTCATCAAAGTGCAGGTTGTCCACATAGCCATCGAGCTTTTGCTTGATGGTTTCGGTGTTGTAGAGCACGCCGTCATAGGTGGACTGCGTGAGCGTCAGCACGCGCGGCTTGACCTTCTTGGGGTCCACGCCCTTGAGCAGCGGATTGGCGGCAATCTTGGCTTCGATGGTCTTGGGCGAGAACTCGCTCTCGTGGATCGGGCCGATGATGCCGAAGTGGTTGCGCGTGGGCTTCAGGAAGACAGGAATCGCCCCCGTCATGATGATGGAGTGCAGGATGGACTTGTGGCAGTTGCGGTCCACCACCACCACATCCCCGGGCGCCACGGTGTGGTGCCACACCATCTTGTTGGAGGTGGACGTGCCGTTGGTCACGAAGAAGCAGTGGTCGGCGTTGAAGATGCGTGCGGCATTGCGCTCGCTCTCGCCGATTGCACCGTTGTGGTCGAGCAGTTGGCCCAGCTCTTCCACCGCGTTGCAGACGTCGGCGCGCAGCATGTTTTCACCGTAGAACTGGTGGTACATCTGGCCGATGGGGCTCTTGAGGAAGGCCACGCCGCCGCTGTGGCCGGGGCAGTGCCAGCTGTAGGAGCCGTCTTCCGCGTAATCGAGCAGCGCCTTGAAGAACGGCGGCTGGATGCTCTCGAGGTAGTTCTTGGCTTCACGGATGATGTGCTTGGCCACGAACTCGGGCGTGTCCTCGAACATGTGGATGAAGCCGTGCAGCTCGCGCAGGATGTCGTTGGGCAGGTGGCGGCTGGTCTTGGTCTCGCCATAGATGTAGATCGGCACATCGGGGTTCTTGCGGCGCACTTCGGAGATGAAGTCGCGCACATTGCGCACGATCAGATCCTCGTCGCCGCCCTGCGTGAATTCCTCGTCATCCACCGACAGAATGAACGCACTGGCGCGGCTTTGCTGCTGTGCGAACTGCGAGAGATCGCCATAGCTGGTCACGCCCAGTACCTCGAAGCCCTCTTCCTCGATCGCATGGGCGAGGTCGCGGATGCTCAGACCGGAGGTGTTCTCCGAGCGGAAATCCTCGTCGATGATGACGATGGGAAAGCGAAATTTCATGGGCAGTGCCTCACAATGAACAGAGCAAACAACAGACAAGAAAAGAAACAGGCGCGAAGTGTACGGAATTTAGAACTCCGTTTTATGTAATGAATGTCAATTGCCGCAAAATTGATCAACATATCGCACAATGCAGCAACAAGTCTGAGCGAACAAGGAGGAATCGACAATGGCACTCTCAAGTATCTGGTGGCTGATGGCGGGTATTGCCGTGATTGCCGAGCTGCTGACCGGCACACTGTATCTGCTGATGGTGGCCATTGGCCTGGCTGCCGCCGCCATTGCCGCGCACCTGGGTGCTGGCGAGACAACGCAGGTGGTGGTGGCTGCGGCTGTGAGCGCGGCAACCGTCCTCGCGTGCTACCTGCGGCAAAAGCGCCTGGGCGCCCTGCACAACACCCAGGGGGACCGCAGCATTCACCTCGACATTGGCGAGCAATTGACTGTGGACCACTGGCAGCCCGACGGCACCGCCCAGGTGCGCTACCGCGGTGCGCAGTGGACTGCCGTTCTGCAGCACGGCACGCAACCCACGGCCAGCGGCCACTACCGCGTTGTGCGGCTCGATGGCAACCGGCTGATGGTGGAGCCTGCCGCCGCGTAGTGCCATCTAGTGCCATCGGCAGGGATGCCGTCCGGGCATGTCGGCGCCACGGCCAGGCGTCCCGACCAAAAACAGGAAGATCGGCCGTCATCGCGCACCAGTGGTGCGGCCCTGCCTCCAAAACAATAGCATTCACCCACTCAGGTCATTGCGGCGCCGCATCAGGGTACGCATGTTTTAATCGGGCTACGGGCTCCTATTGAGGCCCACAGGCCCTCGGGCCACTGCCGCCCGCAGTCACTGCGGTCACCGCCGGAATCCATCCAGAGGAGAACACATGGAAATTGCGATCATTGCCCTTGTCATCGTGGTGATATTTGTCGCCATGTCCGTCAAGATCGTGCCCCAGCAGCATGCATGGGTCAAGGAACGCCTGGGCCGCTATGCCGGCACACTGGCGCCAGGCCCGCGCTTCATCATCCCGTTCGTCGACAAGGTCGCCTACAAGCACAGCCTGAAGGAAATTCCGCTCGACGTGCCCAGCCAGGTCTGCATCACGCGTGACAACACCCAGTTGCAGGTCGATGGCATCCTGTACTTCCAGGTGACCGACCCGATGCGCGCCAGCTACGGCTCGTCCAACTACATCATGGCCGTCACCCAGTTGGCTCAGACCTCGCTGCGTAGCGTGATCGGCAAGCTTGAACTCGACAAGACCTTTGAAGAGCGCGACATGATCAATGCGCAGGTGGTCTCGGCCATTGACGAGGCCGCGCTGAACTGGGGCGTGAAGGTGCTGCGCTATGAGATCAAGGATCTGACGCCACCGGCAGAAATCCTGCGCTCCATGCAGGCGCAGATCACGGCAGAGCGTGAAAAGCGTGCGCTGATTGCCGCTTCCGAAGGTCGCCGCCAGGAGCAGATCAATATCGCAACCGGCGAGCGCGAGGCCTTCATTGCCCGCTCCGAAGGTGAAAAACAAGCCGCCATCAACAAGGCCCAGGGCGAGGCCGCATCGATCACTGCCGTGGCCGACGCGACCGCGCAGGCACTGGAGCGCATTGCCGCCGCCATCCGCCAGCCCGGCGGTGAGCAGGCCGTGCAGTTGAAGGTGGCCGAGCAGGCTGTCACCGCCTATGGCCAGTTGGCCAGCGATGCGACCACCACCCTGGTCGTGCCCAGCAACATGACGGAAGTCTCCAGCCTGATCACCTCGGCGATGAAGATGATCCAGACCACGCAACGCGGCAACTGACCGTCCAACCCATATGGACGGGCTTCAATGTCCGTCCATAAAGCGCAAACCGCTACTGAATCAGTAGCGGTTTTTTCTTGTCCGTGCGACGAAGGTATGCGTCCGGCGCCAGGCCCCGGTTTACGGCTTACTCCACTGGCCGCCAGCCCAGCCGGGCCGAGATCGACTGGCTGGCCGCTTTCAGCAGCGCGGTATAGCGCTCTGGCGTATCCGCATCGCAGCGCATGGTGGGAAAGGAGATCGACAGCGCCGCAATCACCTTGCCAAAGCGGTCGAACACCGGCACGGCGATGCAGCGCAGACCGGGTTCGGCTTCTTCGTTGTCTTCGGCAAGGCCGAGCTTCCACACGCGCGGCAGGATCTGCATCACCGCCTCGGCCGTGTCCAGCGTCTGCGGCGTGAAAATCTTCAGTGGCTGCAAATCCAGCAGCGCCCGCGCCTTGCTGGGCGTCATGTGGGCCAGCAGTACCTTGCCGATGGCCGTGCTGTGCAAGGGCTTGCGCCGCCCGATCCGCGATTGCATGCGCAACCCGAAATCCGATTCGATCTTGTGGATGTAGATGATGGCGTCTTCATCCAGGGCGCCCAGGTGGATGGTTTCGCGTGTCAACTCACCCAGGCGGCGCATGTCCTCATCAGCCTCACGCACCAGATCCGTATTCTCCAGTGCCTTGCCACCCAGCTCAAACAGCTTGAGCGTGGCGCGGTACAGCTCCGATTCGCCGTCCTGCGCCACGTAACCCAGGGCCTTGAGCGTCTGCAGCAGCCGGTGCACGGACGATTTGGACAGCGCCAGCTGCTGGGCCAGCTCGGTCACACTCACATCACGCCTGTTGCCCAGGCACTCCAGAATGGCGAACGCCTTCTCAACGGCAGCTACGGTGTCGGATTTGTCCTGGATGGTGGTCATGGGCAGCAAAACGGGGCGGTCTATGTCTTTGAGGATGTACAGATCCCATTATCGGGCCAGCCAACCGCCATCGACAGCCAGCGTATGGCCATGCACATAGTCTGCCGCAGATGAGGCCAGGAACACGGCCGCGCCGCCCAGGTCTTGCGGCGCGCCCCAGCGGCCTGCCGGAATGCGCTGCAGTATTTCGCGCGTACGGCCCGCATCCTTGCGCAGCGCCTCGGTGTTGTTGGTTTCGATATAGCCCGGAGCAATCGCGTTCACATTGATGCCCTTGGCCGCCCACTCATTGGCCAGCAGGCGCGTGAGGCCCAGCACCCCACTCTTGGCCGCCGTGTACGAAGGCACCCGGATGCCGCCCTGAAAGGACAGCAGCGACGCAATATTGATGATCTTGCCGCCGCGCCACGCCCCACCCTGTTCCACCCCGCGTGCCAGCATGTGGCGCGCCACCGATTGGGACAGGAAAAACAGCGTCTTGAGGTTGGTGTCCATCACGGCATCCCAGTCTTCCTCAGAGAAATCCAGCGCATCGGCACGGCGGATGATGCCTGCGTTGTTCACCAGCACATCCACATGGCCCATGTCTGCCAGTGCCTGCTCCATCACGCCCGGGATGGCGCTGGTGGATGCCAGATCGGCCCGCACCGCCACAAACCGGCGGCCCAGCGCACGGACCTGCAGCGCGGTCTCGGTCGGCTCACTGCGGTTGACACCCACGATATCGGCCCCCGCGCGCGCCAGCGCCACCGCAATGCCTGCACCGATACCTGTGTTGCACCCCGTCACCATGGCCACACGGCCACGCAGATCAAAAGGGTTGAAGGGGACAGCCGTTGGAGACATGGGGTTCCTTTTGTTTTTGTGAATGACGCCGGGATGGCGTTGCTTGCAGATCGATGGCGGCCATGGGTTTCACCAGTCATGGCCCAGGGCCGGGCAATCCTTGAGACATCTTCGGGCCCACACCATCACAGAGATAAGACAAGTATAGAAATCAAATTTATTTTCCGGAACCATGTTCTATTTTTTTCTAATTTTTTTCATGATTTTCGAAATTCCTAGGGTTTACATCATGATTTTTGATGGAATTTCTATGAAACACTGCATGCGTCAAGACTTTGTTGTCTGACAACAAACAAACCACACATAACAAAAGCGCCTGCCGCGGCGCAAGGAAAGAGACATGCACATCAAGAAAGCCATCGAGCGCGTGCCCGGCGGGCTCATGCTGATTCCCCTGCTGCTGGGCGCCTGCGTCCACACCTTTGCGCCCGATGCGGGCAAGTACTTCGGCTCGTTCACCAATGGGTTGATGACGGGCACGGTGCCGATCCTGGCCGTCTGGTTCTTCTGCATGGGCGCCACCATCAACCTCAAGGCCACCGGTGTGGTACTGAAGAAATCGGGCACCCTGGTGCTCACCAAGATCCTGGTCGCCTGGGTGGTCGCCATGATCGCGACCCGGCTGCTGCCTCCCGGCGGCATTCAGACGGGTTTGTTCACCGGCCTCTCGGTGCTTGCCCTGGTGACAGCCATGGACATGACCAATGGCGGCCTGTACGCCGCGCTGATGCAGCAGTACGGTACCCAGGAAGAAGCCGGTGCCTTTGTGCTCACCTCCATCGAATCGGGCCCGCTCGTCAGCATGCTGATCCTGGGCGCCACCGGCGTGGCCGTTTTCGAGCCACGCCTTTTTGTCGGCGCAGTGCTGCCGTTTCTGATCGGTTTTGCGCTGGGCAACCTCGACGCCGAACTGCGCGAGTTCTTCGGCCGCTGTGTGCATCCCTTGATTCCGTTCTTCGGCTTTGCACTGGGCTGCTCGATTGACCTGGGCGTGATTGCCAAGAGTGGGTTCACCGGTGTGTTCGTCGGCCTGGCAGTCATCGTCATCACCGGCGTGCCGCTGATCCTGGCCGACAAGGTGATCGGCGGCGGCAACGGCACGGCAGGGCTGGCAGCTTCGTCCACTGCAGGCGCTGCGGTGGCCAATCCGCAGATCATCGGCAACATGATCCCCGAGCTCAAACCCATGGCCGATTCGGCCACCGCCATCACCGCCACGGCCTGCCTGCTCACCGCCATCCTGGTGCCGATCCTCACCGCCATGTGGGCACGCAAGTACGGAATGCTACGAAATAAGGAGCAAACTGCGCAAACTGCACCTGCGCAAAACCCCAATTCACTGGTGCAGGATGGCCATTTCTGACCACCGAACACAGCCAGCCCCCAAGGAAAGATCGACAGGAAAGAAGAGAAAGAATGAGTAATTTGCCCCTCCCCTCCCAGCGCCTTGCAGGCAAGGTGGCCCTGGTGACCGCAGCTGGCCAGGGCATTGGCCGCGCCAGTGCCGAGCGGCTGGCCGCCGAAGGCGCGCGCGTGATCGCCACCGACATCCACATGCAGTCGCTCTCGAGCTCCGGCCTGGATGCACGGCAGCTTGACGTGCTGGACAACGCCCAGGTGCAGGCGCTGGCGGCCGAACTGGGGCCCATCGACATCCTGTTCAACTGCGCAGGCTTCGTACATGCGGGCTCCATCCTGGAATGCAGCGAAACCGACTGGGACTTTGCCTTCGACCTGAATGTGAAGGCCATGTACCGCACCATCCGTGCCTTTCTGCCCGGCATGCTGCAAAAGGGCGCTGGCAGCATCATCAACATGTCGTCGGCCGCCTCCAGCATCAAGGGCGTGCCCAACCGCTTTGCCTACAGCGCCTCCAAGGCTGCCGTCATCGGCATGACCAAGTCGATTGCCGCCGATTACTGCACCAAGGGCGTGCGCTGCAATGCCATCTGCCCTGGCACGGTCGATTCGCCATCGCTCGCCCAGCGCATTGCCACGCAGGCGCAGCACGAAGGCCGCTCGGTGGACGAAGTGCGCGCCGCCTTCATCGCGCGCCAGCCCATGGGCCGCGTGGGCAAGCCCGAGGAAATCGCGGCGCTGGTGGCCTACCTGGCTTCCGACGAAGCCGCCTTCACCACGGGCCAGGCGCATGTGATCGACGGCGGCTGGGCCAACTGACTACAGCTGCTCGCAACGAATGACAACGAGTGGGTAGCGGCTGCGTGACACCCCTCGCACCCCGCCCTGCATAGACTAAGAACATTGTTTTTGATAATGGAGACTGCATGAAACTGCTGCGCTACGGCCCTGTGGGCCAGGAAAAACCCGGACTGCTGGATGCCAGCAACACCTTGCGCGACCTGTCTGGCGTGGTGGCCGACATCCACGGCGACACCCTGAGCGATACGGCGCTCGCCAAGCTGCGCGCCATTGACCCGGCCACCCTGCCCGCCGTCGGCGGCCAGCCCCGCATTGGCCCCTGCGTAGGCCGGGTGGGCAAATTCATCTGCATCGGCCTGAACTACGCCGACCACGCCGCCGAATCAGGCGCGGCGATTCCCACCGAGCCCGTGGTGTTTGGCAAATGGACCAGCGCCATCTGCGGCCCCAACGACGACGTCGAGATTCCGCGCGGATCGACCAAAACCGACTGGGAGGTGGAACTGGGTGTGGTGATCGGCAAGCCCGCCAAATACATCACCGAAGCCGAGGCGCTCGACCATGTGGCTGGTTACTGCGTGATCAACGATGTGTCAGAACGTGAATGGCAGATCGAGCGCGGCGGCACCTGGGACAAGGGCAAGGGGTTCGACACCTTCGGCCCCATCGGCCCCTGGCTGGTGACGCGTGACGAAGTGCCCGATCCGCAGAACCTGGCCATGTGGCTGGATGTGGATGGCAAGCGCTTCCAGAACGGCAACACCAAGACCATGATCTTCACCGTGGCGCAGATCATCGCATACCTCAGCCGGTGCATGAGCCTGCAACCAGGCGATGTGATCTCGACCGGCACGCCACCCGGCGTCGGCCTGGGCATCAAGCCCACGCCCGTCTACCTGAAGGCGGGCCAGACCATGCGCCTGGGGATTGAGGGCCTGGGCGAGCAGCAGCAGACTACGGTCGCCGCCTGATCCACTGTGGCACCGAACGGCCCGCACGGCGTTGCCCTGCGGGCTTTTGCTATCTAAGCGCTGGCATCTTCGGGGCGCCCGGGCCATGTGGATCATTGCTCAGGTCTTCTCGGCGATCTCGGGTTCGGTGGTTGCCAGCAGCACCTTATGCATCAACGAAAGCAATCCAAATTGAGATTCAGATAGAACTTCAATTATCAAATACCTGTTAACGCTGACGTACAAACCAACCATTGCTCATCTTTTGATACAGGAATATCCGCTAAGCTTCGCAGCTTCATTCGCCCATCATGAATGCCCATGAGCCGCCTGCTTGCACAACTTCTTGTTCCTTTGGCCCTGGCCAGCCTGTCTGCTCCCGTCTGGGCGCATGACGACGACCACCATGGACGCCGCCACCATCGCCAGGAGTACAAGGAAGAGTACTGGGACGGCCAGTGCAAGGTCGAGCGCAAGTGGAAGAAGAATGGCGAGTACAAGGAAAAGCGCAAGTGCCGCGACCGGCCCGTCGTCTACCAGCAGCCGGTGTATGTGGAGCCGCAACCGGTTGTGGTGGCCCCCCGCCCCGTGATCGCCGTTCCCAGGCCCGAAGCCATTGTGATCAGCCCGCAGATCGTGATTCGTCCCTGACGGCTGTGCGTCAAGCCACTTGAAGCATTTATGAGCCCTGGCGCCCGATAGGAAGGCGCCTCAAGCTATATAAAAAATAGCAAATCAGTTCACTGCAAAGCGCTGTCAGACACTTGTTTGACAGCGCTTTGGATTTTGTGGCACCTGCGCGCTCAGCCTTGGCCCACAATCGGCCCATGTCTCTCAACGCAAAACAATTTCCGGCCACGGGCGCCATCACCCTGGTACAAGGCATCGAGGTCGGTCACTTCACGGACAGCCGCCGCCCCACGGGTTGCACAGCCATTCTGGCCAGAGATGGCGCGGTGGGCGGCGTGGATGTACGCGGCGCCGCCCCCGGCACGCGCGAGACCGACCTGCTGCACCCCACCAATCTGGTCGAGCGCGTGCACGCCATCGTGCTGGCCGGTGGCAGCGCCTGGGGGCTGGATGCTGCCAGCGGCGCCATGCGCTGGCTTGAAGAGCAAGGTGTGGGCCTGGACATCTCGGTGGGCCGCATTCCCCTGGTGCCTGCGGCCGTACTGTTTGATGTGCTGGTGGGCGATATGCGCGTGCGCCCCGACGCCGCCGCCGGCTATGCCGCATGCAAGGCGGCCAGCCGCGCCATGCCTGCGCAAGGCAATGTGGGCGCCGGTGCGGGCGCTGCCGTAGGCAAGATCTTTGGCATCGACCGCGCCATGAAAGGCGGCATTGGCACGGCTTCTGTCACTGTCGACGGCGTGACCGTGGGTGCCATCATTGCCTGCAACGCACTGGGCGATGTGATCCACCCCGACACCGCCCAGGTGGTGGCGGGCGCGCGTACCGCAGATGGCAGGCAACTCATGGATACGCGCCGCGCCCTGCTGCGTGGCGAGCCGCCCAGGCCGTTGTTGGCGGGCACCAACACCACCATTGGCGTGGTGGCAACAGACGCCACCATCACCAGGGCCCAGGCGAGCCGCCTGGCCACCGTCGCACACGACGGCCTGGCGCGCGCCATCAACCCGGTGCACACCATGTCGGACGGCGACACGCTTTTCTGCCTGGGCACGGGTGCCACCGGCCACAACCCCGGCATGATGGTGCTGGCCACCATGGCTGCCGAAGCCGTGGCCCAGGCCACCTTGCAGGCTGTGCTACAGGCGCGCAGCTTACATCTGGATGCCGGAGAAAACCACAAAGCGCTGCACTTGCCCAGCGCCGCTGATTTACAGTAAGCGGTCTTCCAATACCGCTGCATGCGCAGCACCCGAACACCATGGGTGACCGATCCACCACGATGCGCCACAAGGCCTACCAACTGCGCCAGACGTTGATCACGCTGGTGCTCAATATCCGCGATGCAGTGGTGTCCGGCGGGCCCTTGGTGATCATTGCGGTGGCGCTGATCGTGGCGGCCTACTGGTGGCTCAAGCCCAATCCACCGTCGGAAGTAACGCTCGCCACCGGCCCGGCGCAAAGCGCCTATGCCAGTTTTGGCGACCAATACCGCTCGGCCCTTGCCAGCAACAAGATCAAGGTGAATCTGGAGGCCAGCGAAGGCTCGTTCAACAACCTTCAACTGCTGCGCGAAGGCAAGGCAGACCTCGCCTTTGTGCAGGGCGGAACAGCCAGCCTGACCGATGAAGACCTGGAAAACCTCACCTCGCTGGGCGCGCTTTTTCTGGAGCCCGTCTGGCTGTTTTACCGCACCGATGCGGCGCAGCGCCTCAACAAGCGCCCACAGTTGACCAGCATGACCCAACTGTCCGGCTGGAAGGTGAATGTCGGCACGGCTGGCAGCGGCGTGCCCACCCTGTTCAACCAGTTGCTCGAGGCCAACCACCTCAGCCCCAAGCAGCTGACGCTGTCGCAATTGACGGAAACACCTGCCACGGTCGATTTTCTGGCAGGCAAGCTCGATGCCATGGTCTTCGTCTCCGCGCCCGAATCCCTGATGGTGCAGATGCTGCTGCAAACGCCCGGGGTGCAACTGATGGATTTTCCGCAGAACGAGGCCTATGGCCGCAAATTCAGATTCTTGACGCCCGTCACGCTGCCGCGCGGCATCGTGGATCTGGCCGCGAATGTGCCGCCGCGCAATGTGCACCTCCTGGCATCCACCACCTCGCTTCTGGCGCGCGACGATACCCACCCCGCCATCAAGCAGCTGTTTGCCCAGGCGTCGCAGAACATCCACAGCAATGCAGGCTGGTTCAACCGGGCGCGTGATTTTCCCAATACCAAGAGCAGTGAGTTGCCGGTGGCACAAGAAGGGGTGCGGGCCATCAATGAACCCTCGCCCTGGCTGCAGCGCTATCTGCCTTTCTGGCTGGCCAATCTGGTGGAGCGCATGTGGCTGGTGATGGGTGTTCTACTGGCCTTCATGCTGCCGCTGTCACGCATCGTGCCGCCGCTCTACCAGTTCCGTGTGCGTTCGCGGGTGTTCAAGTGGTATGGACGGCTGCGCGCCGTCGAGCATGAGATGGAGCAGCCCGACCCTGACCGCGCCGGTATCCGGGCCGAGCTGGAGGAGCTCGGCCGCAAGGTCGAGAAAATTACCGTTCCGCTCTCCTACGCCGACGAGCTGTACGCGCTGCGCAGCCATATCCATTGGGTGCTGCAGAAGCTGGACATGCAAAGCCGGGAGCCTGCACAAACCACACAGGGCCCAGCCAATGGGCCAGACCACTCTCCCGCCATCTGACCCTGCTGCGCCAGGCCCAGGCGCAGAGCAGCCTCCCGGTCCGACATTGCTCGCCCATTCGTAACGGTTGACGGATAACGGGCGACAACACCCGCGTCCCGATAGCCTCGGGACAACCCTTGCATTCCTTGACTTACAGCAAGGTCTCGCCACGCCCAACGCACCAGAATGCGGGTAAACCTTGACGTCAGGCAATGTGTCGCCGCACACATGAATAGCGGCGCGGTGATGCACGAAATCGGTCTTATCCGTCTGGAAAGACTTTCTCAAGCCGAATTCACTGCTAATTTTGATAGCAAAAAACCGCGTGCATTGCGCACGGCTTGGCGCAACAATGCGCCAAGGGATTGACTGTCATCAAGATTCGAGCCTAAGCCCTTGGCATAGGTCAAGTGTTATTTGTATTTACAATACTTTCACTAATTCTTGAAAATTAGAAATTCTATAAATATTCACGATGGCCTCCGACCCGCCCACCTCTTTCACCGCCCCAGCGACAGGTGCGGTGCAGCGCCCCTCCAGAGGCGGAGCGTGGCTGCAAGTGGTAGCGGCATTGCTGTGGCTGCCGCAGGCAGCGGTCATTGCCTGGAGCATTGGTGCCCTGCAACAGGGTTCGGCCTGGAATGAGGTTTGGAAGGCGATGGCCTGCTTCCTGGCCATCGGCCTGGTGCGTGCGCTGGTCGATGCTGCCGGCCTTCGCCTCGCCTTCACAGCAGCACGGCGCTATACGCAGCAGTTGCGCCAGCAGGCGCTGCAAACGCTGGCATGGCGTGCGCCCACCGACAGCCAACGCCCTTCCCCCGGCCTGGCCGCGAGCGTGCTGAACGAGCAGGCCGACCAGATCACGCCTTATTTTGCGCGCTACACCACGGCCCGCAGCAAGGTCGTGGTGGTACCCTTGGTGATCCTTGCATGCGTGGCCTGGTTTTCATGGGTGTCG
Organism: Comamonas sp. 4034; assembly: GCF_050434545.1. Classification (NCBI taxonomy): domain Bacteria; kingdom Pseudomonadati; phylum Pseudomonadota; class Betaproteobacteria; order Burkholderiales; family Comamonadaceae; genus Comamonas; species Comamonas sp. 4034. Next base: position 77,380 of record NZ_JBNDIT010000016.1, read on the forward strand.
GCGCTGGTGCTTCTGGTGGCCGCACCACTGATTCCCATCTTCATGGCCCTGGTGGGCTGGCGTGCCGAGGCCGCCAGCCAGAAGCACTTGCAGGAAATGGGCAACCTCAACCAGTTTCTGCTGGACCGCCTGCAGGGCCTCACCAGCATCCGCGGTCTGGGCGCCATTCCTTCGGTAGCCAGCCAGCTTGCCGCCACGGCCGAGCGCCTGCGCAGCAACACCATGGCTGTCCTGAAGATTGCATTCCTGTCATCGGCAGTGCTGGAGCTGTTTGCTGCGCTGGGCGTGGCCCTGGTGGCCGTGTACGTGGGGTTCCACCTGCTGGGCCAGTTGCCTTTTGGCAGTTGGGGCGGTCAGCTCAGCCTGGCCCAGGCCATGTTTGTGCTGCTGCTCGCACCAGCCTTCTTCGAGCCGTTGCGCGAGCTGTCAGCCGTCTGGCATGACAAGGCTGCCGGCCTTGCCGCAGAGCAGGCACTGCAGGCGCTGCAAGAGCCCGGGCCCCGGTTGGTGGGAGCCAGTCACCACGACGCAGCTGCCCCAGAGGTGGATTCGAACCCAAACACCCCACACGGCCTGCACATTGCACTGCATGGGGTGGGCTTTTGCTACACCGAAGGGGGTGCGCAGGTGGTGAATGGCTTCAACGCCGACATCCAGCCTGGTGAAAAGGTGGCGCTCTGGGGCGAAAGTGGCAGTGGCAAATCAACCGTGATGGCATTGATTGCCGGGCTGGCAGAACCATCGCAAGGCTGCATCCATATCGGAGGCCTGCCCCTGGACAGCGCCAACGCTGCCGCGCTGCGCAGTCGCATGGCCTGGGTTGCCCAGAAACCGCATTTGTTTGCCACCAGCCTGCTTGGTAATATCAGCCTGGGCCGCAATCTGGATGACACCCTCTTGCGGCAAGCCGTGCACAGTGCCGCGCTGGGCGATGTGCTGGCCCAGCGCGGCAACGCCATCATCGGAGATGGCGGCCTGGGCCTCTCCGGTGGCGAAGCGTTGCGGCTGACCCTGGCCCGCGCCGCAGCCAATCCGGGCTGCCAACTGGTGCTGGCCGACGAGCCAACCGCCCATTTGGATGCCGAAACCGCGCAGTTTGTACGCCAGGGTCTTTTGCAACTGGCTGCAGGCGGCGCCACCCTGGTGGTGGCCACACACGACCCGCTGCTGGCCGCCTGCATGGACCGGGTACTGCCCATTCAAAAGGACAGCGGCAGCACCCTCCCCTTCTGCGATGACCGAAAACGCGAGGAAGGAGCCACGGTATGACAAGCTGGAACGCCCTGCGCCCCATCGTCCAACTGTTTGTGCGCTCGGGCTACCGCCGCCAGTTGCTGACCGGCATGCTGCTGGCCGTTGCGACCGTGCTCGTGGGCATGGCACTGCTGGGTCTGTCCGGCTGGTTCCTGACGGCCTGCTATGTGGCAGGCCTGTCCGCCGCAACCGCCCTGGTATTTGATGTGTTTGCACCGGGTGCCGGCGTGCGCCTGCTCTCGGTACTGCGCACCGCTGCCCGCTATGGCGAGCGCGTGACCACGCATGACGCCACCCTGCGCGTGCTGGCCCAGCTGCGGGTACAGCTCTTTTCGCGCTTTTCTGCCGCGGATGTCGCACTGCGCCTGCGCCAACGCCCCGCGCGCCTGCTCTACCGCCTGACCTCCGACATCGACGCGCTGGACGCCGTGTATCTGCGTCTCTTCACCCCCGCAGCAGCCCTGCTTGCCAGCACCGTTGCCACTGCACTTGCCTTGGGATTGTTTCTGGATTGGCGCAGCGGCCTGCTGGTGGGTACCGTGGTGCTGGCGGGCGGTGTCGCCTGCATCGCCTGGTGCATGCGCCAGGCCTTTGCGACGGCCATCAGGCGTAGTTTTGCGGGGGAACATTTGCGTGCCGCCGTGATTGATGCAGTCGGTGGCCAGACCGAGCTGGTAATGGCCGGCCGCCTGCACCACCAGTTGCAGCAGGTACTGGCCGCAGAGCGCCAGCAGATGGCCGCCGACATGCGCCTCAACCAGATCGAGGCCCAGGTGGGTATTGCCATTGCGATGACCGGGCACGTCGCCACGGCCGCCGCACTGCTGTCTGCGGGCTGGCTGGTGCTGCAAGGCCAGATCGGTGCACCGATTGCAGCCCTGGCCACCCTGGTGCTGCTGGCGGCCCTGGAGCCGCTCTTGAACATACGGCGCGGCGCCATGGAAGCGGGTCGCACCCTGCTGGCTGCCCGCCGCCTGGCTCCCCAATTGCAGACCACTCCCTCCCTCGCTGATCCTCTGCCACCCGCCACGGGCCTGGCGGTCGATCTGCAAGACGCCAGCGTTCAATACAGTGCCAGCGCCCTGGCGACGCTGCAACACATCGATCTGCAGGTGAATGATGGCGAATGGCTTGTACTCGCCGGCCCGAGCGGCAGGGGAAAATCCAGCCTGCTGGCCTTGATGGCAGGGGAGCTGCAGACCTCCACCGGCAAGGTACTGCGCCTGCCTGCCGCGAGCCTGCCGCAGCGCACCGAACTATTCCATGACAGCATTGCCGGCAATCTGCGCCTTGCCTGCCCCGACGCCAGCGACGGAGCCTTGTGGGAGGCGCTGGAGGCTGCGGGCCTCGCGGCGGTGGTCGCAGCACTCCCTCAGCAATTGGCCACGCCTTTGGGCAGCCAGGGCGCCGGCCTGTCGGGCGGCGAATCGCGCCGCCTTGCCTTGGCAAGACTGCTGCTGCACCCGGCGCCGCTTACGCTGCTGGATGAACCCACCGAAGGTCTGGACCGCCACACCGCAGACCAGGTGATGCAGGCCATCGCCGGTTGGCACGCTGCACGCCGCACGAGTACCCCAGGCAAATCCGCCGCCATCGTCATGGCCAGCCATCTGCAGCGCGAAGCGCGCCACGCAGACCGCATTGTGTGGGTGGATCCCGCTTGCACCACCTGGCAGGACGCGCGCAAGGGAACACCCGAATTTGATGCGCTGATTGCACGGCTGCGACCGGGTTGAACACTGCCCGTCGGCCACTCACCCTCATTTCATCTGGATCGATAAATACCAAGAACGGAAAGGACCATTTCATGGATATCGACATTGTCGGGCTATCAAGGTTGCAGTTTGCAATCACTGCCCTCTACCACTTTCTCTTTGTCCCATTGACCTTGGGCCTGTCGATGTTGATCGCCATTATGGAGACGGTGTACGTGATGACGCGACGCGTCATCTGGCGACAGATGACCAAGTTCTGGGGCACGCTGTTTGGCATCAACTTCGTGATGGGCGTTGCCACAGGCGTGGTGATGGAATTCCAGTTCGGCATGAACTGGAGCTACTACAGCCACTACGTGGGCGACATCTTTGGTGCGCCGCTCGCTATTGAAGGCCTGATGGCCTTCTTCCTGGAAGCCACCTTCGTCGGGCTGTTCTTCTTTGGCTGGGACAAGCTCTCCCCCGTCAAGCACTTGATCGTGACCTGGCTTACAGCCCTGGGCACCAATTTCTCCGCGCTGTGGATTCTGATCGCCAATGGCTGGATGCAGAACCCCGTGGGCGCAGTGTTCAATCCGCAGACCATGCGCATGGAAGTGAACGACTTTGGCGCCGTGCTGACCAATCCGGTAGCGCAAGCCAAGTTTGTGCACACCGTGTCGGCGGGCTACGTATGTGCTTCCATCTTCGTGCTGGGCATTGCTGCCTGGTACCTGCTCAAAGGCCGCCATGTGCAGCTTGCCAAGCGTTCGATGACCGTTGCAGCCGCCTTTGGTCTTGCCGGTGCGCTGTCGGTGGTGGTGCTGGGCGATGAGTCGGGCTACCTCTCTGGCGAACACCAGAAAATGAAGCTGGCAGCCATCGAGGCCATGTGGGAGACCGAGCCTGCACCCGCCTCCTTCACCGCCATCGGTTTTCCCGATCAGGAGGCTCGCGAGACGCACTATGCCGTGCATATCCCATGGGTGATGGGCCTGATTGGTACCCGCTCGCTCGATACCGAACTGCAGGGCATCAACGACCTGGTCAAACACGCCGAGGTGCTGATCCGCGACGGCATCAAGGCCTACGACGCGCTGGAGAAGATCCGCGAAGCGGGCTCCACCACCACCATCTCGCCAGAGTTGAAGGAGCAGTTCGAAGCCAATGGCAGCGCGCTGGGCTATGCCCTGCTGCTCAAGCGCTACGTGGATGACCCACGTCAAGCGACCGATGCACAGATTGCCAAGGCTGCATCCGACACCATTCCGCAGGTCGCACCGCTGTTCTGGACCTTCCGCATCATGGTTGCACTGGGCATGCTCTTCATCGTGCTGACTGCCGTGTTCTTCTACCTGGCGTCGCGCCACCAACTCGACAAATACCGCTGGCTGCTGTGGGTGGCGGTGTGGTCCATCCCGCTGCCGTGGGTGGCCATTGAATGCGGCTGGTTTGTTGCCGAATTCGGCCGCCAGCCCTGGATCATCGAAGGTGTGCTGCCTACGGCCGTGGCCGCATCCAACCTGGGTGTCACCACCCTGCTGATCACGATTCTGGGCTTCGTGGCGATCTACTCGGTGCTGTTTGTCATCGAGATGAAGCTGATGTTCAAGGCCATCAAAAAAGGCCCCGAGCTGGAGCCCGAGCAACAGGAGCCCCAGCCGCTGAGCTATGCCTCGGTTGCCACTGCACAACCTACCTATTCAGGAAAGTAACACCATGATCTTGCATACACTTTTGGATTACGACACGCTACGTGTCATCTGGTGGGTGCTGCTGGGCGTGCTGCTGATCGGCTTTGCCGTGATGGATGGCTTTGACCTGGGCACCGGCATGCTGCTGCCTTTCCTGGGCAAGAACGATGTGGAGCGCCGCGTCATCATCAACGCGGTGGGCCCCACCTGGGAAGGCAACCAGGTCTGGTTGATTCTGGGGGGCGGCGCCATCTTTGCCGCATGGCCCCAACTGTATGCCGTATCGTTCTCAGGCTTCTACCTGGCGATGTTCGTGATTCTGATCGGTTTGATTCTGCGCCCTGTTGCCTTCAAATACCGCAGCAAGAACGAATCCAAGGCCTGGCGCAATGGCTGGGACTGGGCATTGTTCGCGGGTGGCTTCATCCCCACCCTGATCTGTGGCGTAGCGCTGGGCAACGTGTTGCAAGGCGTTCCCTTCCGCCTGACACCGGAGCTGTTCATCCACTACGACGGCAGTTTCTTCGGCCTGCTCAACCCGTTTGCCATCCTGACGGGTCTGGTCTCCGTCGCCATGCTGACCATGCACGGCGCCGCCTGGCTGGGCATCAAGACCGAAGGTGCTGTTGCGCAGCGTGCCCGCACCGTGGGCTCCATTGCCGCCCTCCTGACCGCCGTGCTGTTTGCGCTAGCCGGCGTCGTGCTGTGGAAATTTGTGGATGGCTATGCCATTACCTCTGCCGTGAACACCACCGGCCCGTCCAACCCGCTGTTCAAGACCGCCGCCCACATGCCCGGCGCGTGGATGGCCAACTACAGCAAGTACCCCTGGACCATGGCCGCACCTGTTCTGGGTGTCCTGGGCTGCCTGATTGCTGCAGTGCTGATGCGCGCACGCAAGGAAGGCCTGGCCATGATCTTCAGTGGCCTGGGCATCGCCGGAATCATCCTGACTGTGGGTGCATCCATGTTCCCCATGATCCTGCCTTCCACGGTTGACCCTCGTTTCAGTCTGACCGTCTGGGATTCTTCGTCCAGCCACATGACCTTGTTCATCATGCTGGTGTGCACCCTCATCTTCCTGCCGATCATCCTGGCCTACACCACCTGGGTGTACCGCGTACTGTGGGGCAAGGTCGATGAAAAGCAGATTCGTGAAGGCAGCGGCCACGCCTACTGAGCCTGGGCTGCGTATCAAAAGAAAGGATTATTTATGTGGTATTTCGCCTGGATCCTCGGACTTCCGCTGGCCGCCGCGTTTGCCGTGCTCAACGCGATGTGGTTTGAAATGACCGAAGACCAAAAGCTGCGTGACCAGTTGATGGACGACCCGAACGCCAACTGAAGAAATGCAGCCGCCGCCCCTGCCGTAAAAGGGGCGGGCCTGATACAAAAGGCCCTGGCATCACGCCAGGGCCTTTTTATTGCTATCAATTTTTGACATCAAGCGCAATGCAGATAAGCGCCCGCACCTGATCTCTCTTGTTTCGGACGATGAGAATCACCGAGCACCACGTAGCTCAGCCAATGAATGCTTCTGACGCCCGGCGGCGTCAAAATTACCAGGCGATAGCCATGCCTGGAATGCTGCAGCGACTGTGGGCCAATCGCTGTCGATGATGGCGAACCACGCCGTATCGCGGCTGCGCCCCTTGTACACCACCGCCTGGCGGAAGATGCCTTCAAAACTGAAGCCCAGGCGCTGTGCCGTCTTGCGCGAAGGCGCGTTGAAGTGATCACATTTCCATTCGTAGCGCCGATAGCCCAGTTGATCGAATACATAGGCCATCAGCAGATATTGCGCCTCGGTCGAAATCGGGGTTTGCTGCAGCAGCGGCGAGAAGGTGACGCTGCCAACCTCGATCACGCCATTTTTCGGGTCGATCCGCATCAGCGCCATGGTGCCCACCGCCTTGCCGCTGGCCAGATCAATCACGGCATAGTGGCGCGGATCGGTGCTCGCCTCCGCGCTTTCCAGGTAGCCGTGGTACGCCTGCGCATCGGCAAAGGGCCCTACGGTCATATAGGTCCACAGGCGCTCATCGGGGGCGCTGCTGAAGGCCGCATGCAGATCGGCGGCGTGCCGGGCGGAGCTGATCGGCTCCAGCCGGCAAAACCGGCCTTCGAGGGTGACGGGCGCGGGCAACTCGCGCGGTGCCCAGTCGGGCAGATCACAGCCAATGGTTTGGCCAAATTCGTTGGTACGGTCGGTCATGCCGGGCAGCTCCAGGGGCAAAAACAAAACACCAGTGTGACAGCATGGTGGTTTTCAGAGTTGCCCGCTACCCTCCGGACAAATGCCCCTTTTCATGGCATCGCCCCTCAGGCGCCGGTCAATTCTGCGTGTCTTCCGAAAACAGCTTCCACTCGCTGCCCACCTTGCGCCAGTACTGGCGCAGCGACAGGGGCTCGGCCTGGTTCTTTCCCTTGAGCCGTAAATTGGCAATGCGAATCTCGCCTTGTGCATCTTTCCAGGCGAAGACTGATATGTCCTGCAGGGCAGCACCGCCTTTGAAGACCGTCGCCATGCGCTCCTGCATGGCCTGTCCGCCCGCCGAGCTTCGCCAGTCTGGCTGGTAGAGCGGCGACAGCGCCGTCTGCGCGTCCGCCTGGCTCCAGCCCTGCTGCCAGCGATCCAGCACGGAGAGAAAAGCGTCGCGCTCGCGCCCGATGGCGGCGTCGGCAGCCGCGACCCAGTGCAGGCGCTCACGCACCAGCACAGGTGAGAGGCGTTCCACGGTACGCATCAGGTGCGTCAGATCGGTATTGGCAAGCACCATGCAGCCGTCGCTCGCGAGCGGCAGACGGGCAAACTGGTCTGGCGGCGTACCATGAAGCCAGATGCCGCTGCCCGAGCGCCCGACCACCTTGTCCCAGTCATTGGGGTAGTTCACCGTCAGGGCGCCCTTGCCATAGAACTCCGGCAACTTGGGGCCGGGAATCTGCCTGCCGATGAAATACACCCCCTCGGGCGTGCGCTGATCTCCCTCTTCGAGTTTGCCCATGCCCAGCTTGCCGACAGAGACGTAATAGTCGCCGGTCAAGCGCAGCTTGCCGCCTTCATTGGCAAACAGATACAGCCGCGACTTGCTCGCATCAATGGCAATCGCCTGGCGCACCGAGGGCGCCAGCGCCAGAAACTCAGCAGGAATGCTGCCGGTCGCCGGCAAGGCATTGGCGCCCTGCACGCGGCGCTTGATCTCGTCCTGCAAACCGCGCAACTGCTCCATGCTGTCTGCGCCGGGAACTGCACTGGGTTGCGGCGTATGTTTGACCCGCATGGCCCCCGCCTCCGGCAACGGCGCAGGAGACAGCGCCCCCGCATGGCCGGTCTTGTAGCGCAGCAAATCGGCATACACCAGCTGCGCAGCCTGAAAATGCGGTACATCCGAAGTCAGCCGGGATGCCTCCTGCAAAGCGACATCCAGTTTTTGCTGCTGTACCAGATCAATCACCTTCAACAAGCGCGCCTCGGCACTGGCGTGAATGGCGGCAGGCACCGCTGCTGCCACCGGCACAGCGGCCAGCGCAGCGACGGCTTTGCTGCCTTTGGCGGGCTCGGAGGTCTTGGTTTTTTTCGCCCGTCGGCTTTCCTTGGCGGATGCAGCAGATTTGGCCGAAGAGCCGGTAGCCACGCGCTGGCTCTGCGTGGCGCTGCCGGTTTTGCTTTCCGCTGCCTTTCTGGCATGCGCAACACCGAGCGCGCCGCTTGCGGCGACCGCCAGTGCTCCCATGGCCAATGGCCGCCAAAATTGCTTGCTAAAAGGCATTGCCCAGACATCCTCATCCCGCCGCCCACCATAGGTGGCGCGCTGCGCATGATACCGCGCCGCTCTATTCCTCAGACGCTATTGGTGCGAGATGACACGCAACATCACCCACCGGTTGCTTCGCGGACGATGTGCCACTGCCCCTTCTCGTGACGCAGGCTCAAGGTCTTGCGGGTAGTGGTCTTGAGCGAGCCCGCTGCATAGTACTGGCGGAACTTGGCTGTTGCCTGATCGCCATCCAGGCTGACCTGCAGGTTCTGCACCTTCACATCGATCGACTGCTTGCCGACAATGCGTGCCCGGCGCTCCTCTTTCCAGGCCGCCAGGCTGCCTCCGCCGGCCGGCTGGAACTTGTCGCTGTATGCATCGAGATAGGCCGTCATGTCCTTTTTCTCCCAGGCTGCCGCCCAAGCATGCACGGCGCGCTCCACCTCTGCCACTGCGCTTTGGCGTGCAGCAGGCTTGGCTTCCGCGACAGCAGCGGGCTTGGCTGCTGGCTCGTCCTTGGGCTTGGCGCTTGCTGCAGGTTGTCCCGGCGCTGGAGCTGGGGCCACGGGCGCAGGCGCCGCCGGTGCGGCAACGGGAGCTGGAGCTGGAGCTGGAGCTGGAGCCGCAGGTTTGGCAACGGGCGCTGACTCTGCCTTGGCGACCACAACGGGCTCGGGCTTGGCCACAGGTTGCGGCTTGGGTGGCTGCAGAGGCTCCGGCTTTGCTTCGGGCTTGAGCTCGGGCTTTCGTTCAGGCGCAATTTCGGCCTTGGGCGGTGCTTTTACCGCCGACGGTGCCGCAGCACTTCCGGCATCTGCCACCACGGTCTTTCCCCGGCTGGCGGTGCCAGGCACGATCTGGGTGATCAGGGCCAGCTTGGGACGAATGTCCTGGCGCGAACCGTCCAGCTGCAGAGCCTTGGAATAGGCCTCGCTCGCCATGCGTGCGTACAGGTCTCCCAGGTTTTCGTGGGCGGTGGAATAGCTGGGGTTGGTGCGAATCGCCTGCTCCAGTGCCTCGGCAGCCTTACGCTCCTGCCCATCGGCGGCATACAGAACCGCCAGATTGTTATAAGGCTCGGGCATGTTGGGATATTCGCGCGTCAGGGCCGAGAAAATCTTGATCGCCTGTGCATTTTGCTTTTGCTCGGTGGCGATCACCCCACGCAAAAAACGCATCTCCACGTCTGTCGGGTTCTGCTGCAGATGGCTATCGGCCTGCTTGGCAGCCAGATCCGCCTTCCCTTGCTCCAGCAACTGCGTTACCTCTTCAGCAGCGCGGGCCGCCAATGCAGGCAGCCCATGCAGCGCCACGCCACACCCCAGCAATAGCGCTGCCCAGTTGCGATTCCAGTACAAGCGGCGATTGGGTTGCACAGGTGGCAAGACGTGAGGCGCAGTCTTCATAAGCAATGGTTCTCTCTGCAATGGCTGGAAAAGGCAGGCAAGGCTGCCGGACATCGAAATGAGCGACATTGTGAGCCACCTGCGCATGCGTGCGACCAAAGGTCGCTGATTATACATTTAGATACATTCATTTTTATCGATAGCGGGAGCGTATAAGCAGCAGCAACTCAACCGCCATCAGCATAAGCCATCAGCGTTTGCGAGCAATGCGTATTTTCGGTTTTGGATCAGCACGAATACGCTTTTCGACGCACCCCAGGGTAAACGCCAGGCATGGCAAAAAGCTACGGCTCCGTGGTGCCGACGTTACGTAACGTTCCCCGTAACACGGCAAGAAACAGCACTGACGAACTCCCATGCCTATCGACCGGGGAGAAAAACACATCAATTGAATCAATAAGTTAGAAACATCTCATTTTTTACCCCGCTGTTTCCACATGTTGGCACGTCTATTGCGCTAACCCTGGGCATCTGCCGTCCGGCCTTTTTTCCGGACTGGCCGCAAAACCAATTTTTAAAGGGAAACAGTACATGACCGCCGCCAACACATCGACCCACTGCGCGACCAACGATGCCACCAAATCCGGCGACGGTGCAAAAATGGCTTCGGCCTCGCTCACCCAAGCGTCAGCAGGTGTACAGATCGTGCGCGGCGGCCAGTCAACGGCTGCTCAGGCGGGAGGCAAGCTGCAGATCGGCGACACCATCGTGGTTCCGGCTGGCGGCAGCGCCCAGGCCGTCATCACCAACCATGACGGGCAATCGCAGATCGCCACATTGGCGGCCAATACCGAAGCCACTCTGGATAGCTGCGAAAGCGGCAGCGCTGCTGGGGTGGCGGCATTCACCGCGGCCTCAGGCAGCGTGGAAACCGTGCCTGCAGCCGCAGATGCTGCCGTTCCCGCTACCAAAGCAGAAGCAACCGACAGCAACGACGATGCAGGTGGCGCCGTTCTGGGCGACTTCTTGCTTGCCAGCCTGGTCGGCATTGGTGGTGGCGTGCTTGCAGGCGCACTGCTGAACAGCGGTGACGATGACGATGATTCCAAGCCCACCAACCCAGGGACCGAAGAGCCTGGCATGACTGATCCGACGGACTCGACGGATCCCACGGATACAACCAATCCTACGGATACAACCAATCCTACGGATACAACCAATCCTACGGATACAACCAATCCTACGGATACAACCAATCCTACGGATACGACCAACCCTACGGATACGACCAACCCTACGGATACGACCAACCCTACGGATACGACCAACCCTACGGATACGACCAATCCAACGGATACGACCAATCCTACGGATACGACCAACCCTACGGATACGACCAACCCTACGGATACGACCAATCCAACGGATACAACCAACCCTACGGATCCGACCCATCCTACGGATCCGACCCATCCCACGGACCCGACACATCCCACGGACCCAACCCATCCTACGGATCCGACCCATCCTACGGATCCGACCCATCCTACGGATCCGACCCATCCCACGGACCCGACCCATCCTACTGATCCAACCCATCCCACGGATCCGACCGACCATGGTCTGATCACCTCAGTACAGGATTTGGTGGACAACCTGCTGGGCGGCACGGTAGCTGGCCCCGTTGGCAATCTGATCGACACCCTGGTCAACCCCAATACCGGTACGCTGGCAGCGGTAACCGGACTGCTGGAGAGCCTGACCTCCGTCAGTGGTGGCCCCCTGGGTGTACTGACCGAGTTGGTGGATGGCTTGACGCTGATCGATGGCCAGGCGCTGGAGCCACTGATCGATACGCTCAACGGCTTGCTGCAAGGCCTGAATGAACTGGGCGCCGGTGGCTCCATCGGCAACGTAGTGAACAATGTGCTCGGCGGATTGCTAGATGAAGGCGGTCTACTGGGTGGCCTGCTGGCTGGCGTAGGCTCTTTGCTGGGCGGGCTGCTGGGCGACGGCTCCGGCAATCACCCGGGCAATCCTGACTCTGGACTGGTGACTGCGATCCAGGATGTCGTGAACGACCTGTTGGGTGGCACCGTGGCAGAGCCGGTCGGTCAGTTGCTCGACGCGCTGACCAACCCCACCGACGGCCTGCTGTCTGCAGTCACCGGCGCGCTCGAGAGCCTGACCACTGTGGAAGGCGGTCCTCTGGGCGTGCTCACCGAACTCGTCAACGGCCTGACACAGATTGATGGCGAGGCCCTCCAACCTGTGATCGGTACTCTCAATCAACTGATTACAGGTCTTGGCAATGGCCTGGGTGAAGGTGGATTGGGCGGACTGGTCGGAGGCCTGCTGGGCGGCCTGATCCCTGGCGGCGGTACTGGTGGCGGCAATGGCGATGGCATCGTGACCTCGGTGCAAGACGTGGTGGACGGCCTGCTGGGCGGCACGGTGGCAGAGCCGGTCAGCCAGTTGCTCGATGCACTGACCAACCCCACCGATGGCACGCTGGCCGTTGTGACTGGCGTGTTGGAAGGCCTGACCAACGTGGACGGCGGCCCCCTGGGCGTACTGACCGAACTGGTCAATGGCTTGACGCAAGTGGATGGCCAGGCGCTGGAGCCCGTGATTGGCACCCTCAACCAACTGATCGCTGGCCTGGGCAATGGCCTGGGTGAAGGTGGCATTGGTGGTGGTGGCCTGGGCGATCTGAGTGGACTGCTGGAAGGCTTGCTGGGCGGACTGATCCCTGGCGGCGGTACTGGTGGCGGCAATGGCGATGGCATCGTGACCTCGGTGCAAGACGTGGTGGACGGCCTGCTGGGCGGCACGGTGGCAGAGCCGGTCAGCCAGTTGCTCGACGCACTGACCAACCCGACGGATGGCGCCCTGGCCGTTGTGACCGGAGTGCTGGAAGGTCTGACCAACGTGGACGGCGGCCCCCTGGGCGTACTGACCGAACTGGTCAATGGCTTGACGCAAGTGGACGGCCAGGCGTTGCAGCCTGTCATTGGCACCCTCAACCAGTTGATCGCTGGCCTGGGTAGCGGCGTCGGCAGCGATGGCATCAGCGGTCTCGTCCATGGCCTGTTGGGCGGCGTTCTCGGCGAAGGCGGGCTGCTCGGTGGCGTCATTGGTGGCGACGATGGCCTATTGGGTGGTGTGCTCGGGGGTGACGGTGGCCTCCTCGGTGGCGTCCTTGGCGAAGGCGGTCTGGTTGGCGGCTTGCTCGGCGGTGAGGGCGGCCTGTTGGGCGGCGTCCTCGGCGGCGACGGTGGCTTGCTCGGTGGCGTGATCGGTCAAGACGGCCTGGTCGGCGGGTTGCTGGGCGGCGAAGGTGGCCTGTTGGGCGGCATCATTGGAGAAGGTGGCCTCGTAGGCGGTCTGCTTGGTGGCTTGACGGGCAATGGCAGCGGCGCTGGATCGCACGGCCTGGTTTCGTCGGTTCAGAACACTGCCGGAGACCTGCTGGACGGCACCGGTCTGGCTCCGGTTGCCAATGTGCTGGATGCCTTGGTGGATCCAGCGCACGGCGTGCTGGCGCCCATCACCAACCCCGTCGAGCAATTGACGGACGCCACCAACGGCCCACTGGGAACCGTGACCCAGCTCGCCGATGCCCTGACCCAGCAACCCGAGGTTGCACTGGAGCCAGTGATCGGCCTGGTACACGACACGTTGGCAGGTATTTCCACCGGAGGCGCAGCGGGCGATGCTGCTGGCAACCTTTCTAGTCTGCTCGATACCGTTCTGAACCCGGTTGCCGGCATTCTTCCCGGCATCACGGATGCTGCAGGTGGCACGGACGATCTCAATGTCGCCGCGCTGGCAGAGGGCTTGCTGGGTGGCGTTGGCACCACGCTCAACAACGTGCTCGGCGAGGATGGATTGGCTGGCACCCTGACAGGTGGTCTGACAGGTAGCTTGACTGGTGGCCTCACGGATGGTCTGACCGGCGCCGATGGCGCAGTCAACCAGCTGCTGCAAGGGCTGCTGGGCAACAACGGTCTGACCAATGGCCTGCTGGGAGGTGTATTGGGCGGCGGCGGACTGCTGGGCTTGGGAGGCTCGGTCTCCGTTACCTCCACGGCAGCGCAGGCCTCGGCCGATCTGCATCCGGTTTCGCTGGCCATCAGCAGCCACGTCAGCGGAGCAGACGCCGTAGGCTCCAGCGGCGTGCTCAGCCAGGATCTGCAACACCATAGCCTGGCACTGTAAGAGGCGTAGGCCCCCACCGCCACAGACCTGTGGCGGTGGGGAACAGAACTTGAGGACTAGAGGGCTTGTCACCCCTGCGAGAACATCATGATGAACGTATCGCTCTTCAGCCGCCCCGCACCGACTGCAGCCGCCGCCATGGCTGCAGACGACCACTGCGCGCTGCGAGCGGAGCCCGTTGATCTGGCGCAACAACTGGATCTGGCTTTCCGGTTTGTTGCACAGCATGTGGTGTCGCTCCCCGACCCCTATGCCTGCTGCGTGCTGTTCTTTACCGTTGCCGCAGAAGGGTTGCCAGTCAGCAGTTTCAGCATCCGCCGCGTGACCCTGCACGCCGCCTGGCGTGAAGGCGCCACACGCGTGCGCCAATGGGCATGGGCCCACAACGCGAGCGGCGTGGAGCTGCGTATCGACTGGGCCTGCGGCATCCAGCCAGTAACGGCGCAGCAGAGCCAGTTGCGCACGGCAGACCCCACGCGCACCTGGGCGCTGGCCGACGACGAGCTGGAATACACAGAGCTGCTGACGGCCCTGGGCAAGAACACGTCGCGCAATCTGGCCGAAGTGCAAAGCCTCTGCGACCCTGTTCCCGTGACCACACATGCGCGCTGGCAGTTGCTGCTGGAAGGCGTATACATTGACCAGCAAGGCGAGCTGACGGCACTTCCCCGCCCTCGCCTGTCTCCCAGCCATCTGCGCCATGGCCCAGCAGGCCCCATGCTGTACCGCGCCACGCAGCAGTTGCTGGCCCAGCACCAAAGCGATGACGGCAGCTGGCCGGAAGCAGGGACCCTGCTGGACCATCTGGGCATCACGTACGCCTTGCTGCTGGCACACAAGAACACCCAGATGGAGTCTCTCAGGGACGACGCAGGCACCCGGGCCTGCCACCGTGCCATCGCCTATCTGATCGAGCAGATGCGTCGCTGGAGCCTGCATGACTATGCCAGCGAAATGCTGCATGCCATGAGCCTCATCGTGCTGGTGCGTTACACGGAGCAGTTCCCTGGCGCCATCGCGTCTTCGACCGTGAGCAACCTGATCACTTTGCTGTCCCAACAGTTGGGCGGCGTATCACCTGCCCTCCCAGGTGATACGCCGCCATGGGGCGGGCTGAGCCTGGAAGCCCTGCGCCAGCGCCAGCAGCAGTCAGCACCCGATGAACTGCTGCCCTTCCAGGGCTCCAGCCGCAGCTACGACGGCAAATGGCTGCACGCAAGCTGGCCCCAATTGCGCCTGATCGCCGACGACGGTGGTCGCCCCTCGCCCGCTGCCCAGCCCTGGACAGCCATCGCGGTCATGGAATGCGCGCTGCGCCAAGGCCAACCGCAATTCATGAGCGACGGCATGCAGACGCAGTTCAAAGCCAATATGCAGACCCTGTTTCGCGCCTGCTACCAACGCATCGTGTGGCCGGAAGTCGCGCTGTTTCAAGCCAGCAACCACCGCAAGCAGGCGGCCTTTTTCTCGCCTCGCTCAAGCAATGCACTGGTCAGCGACTGCCGGGTTGCCAGCCAGTTGCTCATCACCATCAACGCAGCCATGCACTTTGCAGGCGCCTGAACGCGGCGCTCCCAAAGACAAGCTCTCCACGACTGGCAGCGGAGTACCACCCGGCACTCACGTTTATTTATTATTTATTTGTATCAATTAATAAAAAATAATAACAAAATCCATCACAAATTTTCCAAATTCCCTCAAAGTTACGTAACTTACGCACAACTTGCTATCACTACAAAACGCAGTTGTCATTTACTAACATTCATAAAAGTGCAGATTGTCACTTTTTAATACCTATATGACACTATTTATGGAAATTATTGGTTACATAACCTTCCGATGGTTACTCAATGTCTGCACAATACTTTGGAAACGGTTCCTGATCATTGGTTTCTCGTTGTTATCAACCCGACAGTTTTCCAGCCATGATTGAATTCCTGCTTCCTCACAAACTGGTCTCTGCAGCATCTGCTGCAGCGCCAGCGGGCGTGGCAGGGCCGTTTTCCAGGGCCATTGCCAACAGCTTTGAACGCTCTTCCAGCCACCTGCGTCAGGCGGCCTGGCTGTCGCTGCCCATCAGCCTGCTGGGCTTGCTGCCTTCAATCTTTTTGTTACAGGTGTACAACCGCGTCATCTCGCGCGGTGGCAACGCCACCTTGATCGCCATGGTGGCAGGTGTGCTGTGCTTCTTGATTCTGGAATTGTGGTTGCGGCGCAAACGCGCTCGTGCCTTGCGCGAAGCAGGCGCCACGATTGACCGCGACCTTTCTCAATCCTTGATGCAAGCCATGCTGCGCCACCCCATGCTGGCACTGGAGCAGCGCTCATCCAGCCAGTGGCTGCAGCTGTTCCGCGATATTGGCGCCTTGCGAACATGTGTGGCTGGCGGCGTCGCCTCCTCCATGCTCGACCTGCCGATGGCGCTGGTGGCCTTGATTGTGGTGGGCATCATTGCCTGGCCCGTGCTGCCGGTCATTGTGGTGGCCATGCTGATCCTGGGCGTGCTTGCCTGGTGGTGGGCCGATGAAGTGCGCAGCGGCAAGGTTGAAGAAGTGGAACAAGCCCGCCAGCTGGACCGCAGCACCGCCGAAATCTGCAACGCACGCGCCTCGCTCAAGGTACTCGGATATGACGCAGCCGCGCTGCAGGCCTGGCAGGTCGGATACGACCGCTGGTTGGCCGAAAGCTTTCGCAAGAACGGCGAAATGGAAAACGCCAAGGAATTCACCCATGTGCTGCTTACCCTGTTCTCGGTGGCGGTCATCGCCATGGGAGCCATTGCCATCAATGCGCAATGGATGACGATTGGCAGCTTGATGGCAGTCAATCTGCTGTCGAGCAAGGCACTGGGCCCCATCGCCCAATTGGCCAGCAACTGGCGCTCCCTCGCCCGTGCCAACGAATCGGCTGTACGCGTACAGGCCGTGCTGCAGGAGCCCCTGGAGAACCCATCCCAGAACATCGAATTGCCTCGCCCACGCGGTCAATTCAGGCTCGACCAGGTCAGCTTTCAGTATCCATCGGGCCACCAGGCGCTGGACAAGGTCTCGCTCAGCATGGGCCCTGGCGGCATCCATGCCATCGTGGGGCGCAATGGTGCCGGCAAATCCACACTGGCCAAACTGATGGCCGGGTTGTACCAGCCCACCGCTGGAGCCATCTCCATTGACGAGTACGACATGGCGCAGTTCTCACGCGCCGACCTGGGCCGCTGGGTGGGATGCCTTGCCCAGCAGAACTATTGGTTCAGCGGCCCGATCGTCGATGGCTTGCGCATGGTCAGCCCCGACGCAGACGACGCCAAGATCATCCGGGCCTGCCAGCTCTCGGGCGCGCACGGCTTCATCAGCCGACTGCCGCACGGCTATCAGACCGAACTGGGCGAAGGTGGCGCGGGCCTCTCTGCCGGTGAGTTGCGCAAGCTGGCCGTGGCACAGCTTTTCCTGCGCAATCCTTCGGTACTGATCCTGGACGAGCCCAGCAACGATCTGGATTTCGAAAGCGAGACTGCATTGCTGCAGGCATTGCGCCAGATCGCAGCCAAGCACACGGTTGTGGTCGTGACGCACTCGCTGCGCGTGGCCTCGCAAGCCCAACAGATTTACCACATTCAAGGGAATGGCCAAGTCGAACACGGTACTCCGGAGCGCATGTTGCCCAAGCTGTTTGGGGTAGTAGCCCGTACCAGCGGACCCGAGCAGCACCAGCCACAGGCGGCACCAGCAGCCAATCAACCAACCGTGAGCAACAACGATGAGCGGGGCGTGATCGCACAGGAGGCCACACCATGACCCGTTCTGGCCGCCACCACGATTTGCCCGAGGTGCTGCAAAATGCCGCACCTGCTGCAACGCACGACCGCCATGCGCATGCAGCAGCCTCCGATGCCGCCAATGACCACGCCCCACCAAAGCTGGCGCCGTCAATTGGCTCCCCCCTCGTCTCGCCATCTGTACCCACCCGCCCGCCACTGTTGCAGCGCCTGGCAGGTAGCCGCAAGGTGATTGCCTCTGCCGTGGGTGTGCTGGTACTGATGGGACTGTTCTACCCGGTCGAGAACGTCGTGGTCGCCAGCGGCCAGGTCATCCCGTCTGATCGCGTTCAAGCCGTTCAGCATCTGGAAGGCGGCATCGTCACCGCCGTTCATGTCAAGGAAGGCCAGACTGTTGTCCAGGGTCAGCCGCTGCTCGATATCGACCTGGGTGGTGCCAGTCTCAATCTGGAGCAACTCACCGCCCGTCGATCCACTGCACAGGCCATCAAGACCCGGCTGTCGGCAGAAAGCCAGGGCCGCCGCCTCATAGCCGCAGACTTCTCCGCCGATCTGGAATCGCGCATCGTGCAAGCGGAACTGGGTGCATTTGCCGCACGCGGACTGGAATACCAGGGCAGCATGGCTGCTGCTCAGGCCATGCTGCAGCAGGCGCAAGGCGATGTAGCGCAGATCCAGGCACGCATCACGGGCCTGCAGACCGGCCTGAAGCTGTATGAACAGGAAGCCAGCATTGCCAACCAGCTTGCAGCCGAGCAACTGATTGGCCAATTGGAAGTGATCGACAAGCAGCGCGCGCTCGAACAGGCCCGCACCGACCTGGCCGCAGCCAGGCAGAATCTGGTCAGCACACGCGCTAAGGTAGAACAAGGCCAGGCCAAGCTGGTGGAAACACAGGGCGCCTTCCGTCGCAGGGCATCCGAAGAGCTGGCGCAGACCGAGCGTGAACTGCACAGCCTGTCCGAAGACCTGTCGCGGGCCCAGAACCAGCGCACCCGCACGGTAGTGCTCGCCCCTACCGATGGCGTCGTCAAGGGCCTGCGCAGCTCGGGCACCGGCTGGGTTGTCAAACCCGGTGAGCCTATTCTTGAAATCGTGCCGGACAAGGACGAAGTCATTGTGGAGGCGCGCCTCAACCCCGCAGACCGTGGCTATGTGCACGTCGGCCAGTCCACCAAGGCCAAGGTCACTGCCTACGACTACCTGCGCTATGGCTTTGTGCCTGGCAAGGTCACACTGGTGTCGGCCGATGCCGACCAGGACCCCAAGCAGCCGGACACCGCCGCGTATTTCCGCATCCAGGCCAGCCTGCAGCAGCCCTGGGTGGGGCGTGCCGACAACCGCATCACCACAGGCATGCAAGCCGAGCTGGATCTGCTGCTGGGTCGCGAGCCATTCATCTGGTATCTGCTGCGCCCCGTTCTGCACATCCAGAGCGAAGCCTTCCGGGAGCCATGACCATGGCAGGTACATTGCTCCATCTCCAAAAATCCTGGCGCCGCCAGTGGTGGACAGCTGCCTGTGCTTTCGGCCTGGCTGCGCCCTCTGCGGTATCTGCCCAGACCGACGGTGTTGCAACAGCGGTGACTGCCGCTACGGCAGAAAGCACGGAGCTTGCAGCGGAGGCTTCTGCGCCACCGGTCGACGCCATACAGGGTAGCCGTGAGCTTGAACTGCTGCTTGCGCCGCAACTCAGCCCCCGGTCATTGGCAGGTGAAGCTGCGCAAAAGCAACTCTTGACCGCGCTCTACGCCATGCTGAGCGAGTACCCGGATGTGCGCAAGGCGCGCTCTGCGGTCGATGCAGCAGGCAACGACGTGAGCACCGCCAAGAATGCCCGGTGGCCGTCTCTCAAAATTGGTACTTCGTCGGGCAATGCCTCGCTCGCGCAAAGTCAGAAACGCGAATCCTACACCGCAGTCAACGCCGAAGTGCGCTTGAGCCTGCTCGATGGCGGCGCCATCGATGCGGGCATCCGGTCTGCAGAGTCCACCGAGGCTGCGCAAGGCAGCGCACTCTACAGCACCCGGCAGAATGTGCTTCTGGAAGGACTCACGGCGCTCTTGGAGCTGCACCGCTTTGACACCAAGGCTCGCATCGCAGCCGAGTCGGCAGACATCATCGGCCAGCTCGCCCGCGTGGAAGAGCGCCGCGCCGAATTGGGTGCGGTCGGCCGCAATGACCTGCGCCAGGCCGCATCACGTCGAGCCAGTGCCCTGGCCCAGCAGCATGCCTTGCAATCTCAGCGCATGGATGCACAGGCCCGCTTTGTGCGCTACTTCAACTACACGCCCAGCGTCACGGCATTGCCCCAGTTGCAGATCCCCAGCAATTGGATGCCTGTGGACGAAGCCGCTGCCCTGCAGGCATCAGAGCTGCAAAGCTCCGAACTGAAGGAAATCGCGCATGTAATCGAGCGCGCGCAGGCAGAGGTGGATCGCAGCAAGGCGCAGCGCTGGCCCACCTTGTCTGCTGTAGTGGCCCACACGCGCGACCCCAAGAGCGTGCTCTACAACGACGGCACCCGCTATGGGCTGGAGCTGAACTGGAACTTCGGCAACGGCTTCGAGCTGCGCGACCGCATTCTCAAGGCCTTGAACGAATTACAGGCCCAGCAGGCACAGCAGGAAGCCGTGCGCCGCCAGGTGCATGAAGCGGCCGCCGCCGCCTGGGGCCGCTGGCAGGCCGGGCGTGACCGCGAAATGCAACTCTCCGATGCCGTGCGCGAAGCGCGCGGCGCCTTTGAAGGCTATCGGCGCCTCTTGCAGGTCGGCCGCGGCAGCCTGTCGCAGGTGCTCGACGCCCAGCTCGACATGCAGCGCCTGATGCTGGACGAAGCCGATGCCATTTACGACCAGCGCATCAACGCATTGCGCCTGGTACGCACCACGGGCCAGCTCTTGCCGACGGAGTTGCCTCCGCACTGGCTCGACCAGCTGTTTGCACAGGGTGCCCGCCCTCTACCTCCATCCAGTTCGGGCACACCAGCTGTGCCCCCAGTACCCGGCAGCGTTGAACCCGGTACGGCACCCACCAATCCATCTCCCCCTGTTTCCACGATTTCCGTAGCAACCGCACAGCGCTTGCCGTTGCAGCTCGCACCCCGGCTCGACCCCGTGATGCTGGCTGCGCCCCCCTATCAGGACATGCGCTATGCCGTGCGCTGGTAGCCACGCCTTTTCCAATACAGCGGCCGGTGTTCGCCCATCGCCAGCCACTGTTTTCCTCCATGGGCCTTGTGAAAACTGGAGACCACTATGACGAACTTCATCAAGAACTTCTGGATGGACGAAGAAGGCGCTACTGCGATTGAGTATGGGCTGATTGCAGGATTGATTGCCGTAGCGATTATTGCGGCTGCTACCGCAGTTGGTGGCAACCTGAACAATCTCTTCTGCTCCGTCGTTACCGCGCTCAGTGGTATTCCTGGCGTCACTGCCGCTGCGGCAACTTGCACTCCCGTATGACCACCACCGGGCTCCTTTCCAGCATCCTGCTGCTATGGCTGATCGCCATAGCAGCCATGGATCTGCGCAGCCGCAAGGTACGCAACTGGATGGTACTGCTGGGCCTGGTGACAGGCGCAGTGGCACTGTTCAGCGGCGTTCAACCGTTCTGGGTAGAACCCTGGGGTGGCCTGATTGGCTCGGTCGCGGCATTTGCCGTACTGCTGCCGTTCTATGCGCTGCGCTGGATGGGGGCCGGAGATGTCAAATTCGCCGCTGTGATAGGCCTGTGGTTTGGTCTTTCGCCATACCTGCTGGTCATCTGGCTTGGCGGCAGCCTGCTCGCCGGACTGCACGGCATGGCGGTGCTGGCATGGCGTCGCCTACAGACCAGCGGCTACGGCAGCTGGCTGCAGGCCCATCTGCCTGCACCACTGGCCGCCAGCATGGTGCCTGCAACCACAGTCCCCATCACAGCTGCAGACGGAAAGCACGCCATTCAGCGCAGCATTCCCTATGCGGGCTATATGGCGATTGCCGCCATCTGGGTGGTGCTGCGCACCGGCCCCAGCCTGGCGAACTGAGGACTTCGCAATGCCCACTGCTCTCCCACACCCTCCTCCCAACCCAGGCACCCCGGGTGCTTGGCCCTGGAATCTGCGAGGCGCGCAGCCAGCGCCGCAGTTCCCAAAGCCAAGCATCTGCTGCACCACAGCAATGCAGAGCCCACCACAAGCAAATCATCAGGAGCACACACGATGAACCTCACCAAGATACTTGCTGGCTTGCTGCTGGTGCTTGCCATTGGCCTGGGGGTGGCTGCCTGGATGCTGGGCCGCCAGCCAGCCCGCCCGGTACAGACACCCAACGCATCAACCGTGCAGGCACCGGCGGCGCCATCTGCAACCTACGACGTAGTCGTGGCGGCCAAGGCAGTGCCTGCGGGCCAACGCCTGACCGCAGATGATGTGAAACTGGCCCAACTGCCTGCCGCTGTCGCCAACAGCTTTGCCAGCACGGCACCCGTGGTAGGCCGCACCACGGTCGTGGCACTGCCTGCCGATGCCCCCCTGTTCGAACAGCACCTGCTCAGCGGCCTGGCCCTGCAGATCGAAGCCGGCCAGCGCGCCGTATCGATTGCCGTCAAAGAACCCATGGCTGCAGGCAACCATGTACGCCCCGGTGATTTTGTCGACGTGTTCTTTACCCTTGACGGCAAGAACGACCAGGCAGACGTGGACACCCAGACCCGCCTGCTGATGGCCCGCAGCCGGGTGCTGGCATATGGCGCCGCCAGCGTGGAAAACCCATCGCCGACCGCCGCACAACGCCAGGCCCAGCAAGACAGTGATAGCAGTACCCGCCGCGGCAACACAAACGCAGCACCGCCTGCCCCCGCAAATACCGCCGTGCTGGCAGTACCGCTGGAAGATGTCGAGCGCCTGACCCTGGCCGAGAAATACGGCCACCTCACCCTCGCCCTGCGCCACCCGGATGACACCACGGTGCCCAACCCAGCCTTGTTCGCCACATTGCCTACGGTACTGCAGCCGGTGGCCGGTAAATTGAAAAAGGACGAGACCCTGCAAGCTGCAGACCGATCCTTTGCGGGCCTGCGCTTCAAGGATCTGGCAGTTGGAGCGTCAGCCAGAAACGAGCGCCGCGCCTCGCAGCCCGCCACCACCAGAACGGCGTCCACCTCAGCAGTTCCTCGCACCCAGGCGGTCGAGGTGTACCAGGGCGCTGCGGTACAGACAGTGAACTATTGATTGAAAAGGAATATGCCGTGAACGCCCATCACGCCCATGCATGAAACGCAAACAGCTATTCATTGAAGAGTGATCGAGAACAACAAAGCCTGCATTGCTCCAGGCAGGAGGCCAGCAATATGACCCCTACTACGCACCCGCACGCCGCTAAGCTCCACCTGATCACCAGTTTGATCGGAGTGGGCCTGGGCACATTCGCACAACCCGCAGCGGCACAAACGCCCGCTGTTGAAGCCATGCGAGCCGATCCAGGCAGACCTGACACGCAGGGCGATCGTGGCACGCCGCTGGAATTGACTGTGGGCAAGCAACACCTGCTGCCCCATGGTGCAGCGGTGGCGCGTATTGCCGTCGGTGATCCCAATGTGCTGGACGTCAAGGTGCTGCGCGATCTGAACAGCGCCTCGCCCGGTGCAAAAGGCACTCCCGAACTCTTGCTCACGCCCAAGGCACCGGGCCAGACCACACTCGTCATCTGGCCTGCCAAGGGCGAGCCGCAGCACTGGCTGGT
This sequence comes from Comamonas sp. 4034, assembly GCF_050434545.1. Classification (NCBI taxonomy): domain Bacteria; kingdom Pseudomonadati; phylum Pseudomonadota; class Betaproteobacteria; order Burkholderiales; family Comamonadaceae; genus Comamonas; species Comamonas sp. 4034. The sequence goes on from NZ_JBNDIT010000016.1 coordinate 100,845, forward strand.
GCGCGTGAACAACCCGCGACTGTTATTGGAAAGGCGCCTATCCAGCCTTCCCGAGCATGCCCAGGCAGTCGCCGTTGCCAGCGCTGGCGCCCCCAAGGGAGCGTTCCTTGAGGACCGCTCGCAGATTGAGGTGACCAGCAACACCGTACAGGTCGATGTACAGGTGGTGGAATTCAAGAAGAACGCGCTGCGCCGCGCCGGTGTGAATCTGCAAAGCGGCGGGCCCAACAACCACGGTTTCCAGTTCGGCGTGTTCACGCCGGGCAGTGGCAGCGGCGGTAGCAGCAATGGCGGCAGCAATGGCAACGGAGGCAGCACAGGTGGATCGGGATCCGATTCCGGCACAGGCACAGGCTCGGGGTCAGGCGGAACATCAGCCATTGCCAGTGCGATGAATCTGGTGCTGGGTTTTGGCAAGGCGTTCAGCGGCGCCGGAATTACTGCGCAACTGGGTTTTCTCGAAGGCAATGGCCTGGCCCGCGTATTGGCCAAACCAACGCTGGTGGCACATACAGGCCAGAGCGCAAGTTTTCTGGCTGGTGGTGAAATCCCGATCCCGGTACCCAGCAGCGCCAGCAACAACATATCCATTCAGTACAAGGAATTTGGCGTCAAGCTGCAACTGACGCCCACCATCCTGTCCGATGAACGCATTGCACTCAAGGTTGCGCCCGAAGCCAGCGATCTGGACTACTCCAATGGAGTCACGATCAGTGGCATCACGGTGCCTGCACTGCGCACACGCCGTGCAGACACGATGGTCGAACTGGCAGACGGCGAGAGCTTTGTCATTGGCGGACTCGTCAGCCGCAACACCATGTCCAGCGTCAGCAAGGTGCCGCTGCTGGGCGATCTGCCGATTCTGGGCGCATTCTTCAAGAACCTGAACTACACGCAGGATGAAACGGAACTGGTGATCATCGTCACACCGCGGCTCGTTCAACCCCTGCCGGCCAATACCAATCTGGAGGCAATGCTGCCAGGCGTCAGCTCCGAACAACGCAATGCCCGCAACGTGTGGGCCCCCTACATGCTGGGCACGCCGCCGGGCAGCGCCGCATTGCCGGGCTTTTCGTACTGATGCCATGAACAGCGAATCCCTTGCCCCCACTCCGGTTGCGGCACCCGCCGCAACACCGTCACTGGCCGACTTGTTGTCAGTGCGGCCACCTGCGCAGCAGGACACAGGTGCGGATGTCGTGTCCATGCCATTTCTGCGCAGCAACCCGGAGCATTTCTCCTCAATAGGCACAACATCCCCTGGCGGATCGGTGGACACACGCCACGACGGCAGCCTGACAGCACCTGCGCCGCCCGCGGGAACATCACAACGCGTGCCATTGGTACTGGTGCATGGCAATGGCAGCGATGGTGCGTTGGTACAGACGTGGATGCACCGCGTGCTCAACGGCAGCGAGCTGTATGGAATGCGTTTCCAGGACAACCTCTTTGACGCCGTGCACCGCCAGCAACCCCAGGCGATACTGATCCAGTTCATTCCCGGTGCCATGGAACCGGCCGTGGCTATGGCATCGCAGCTGCAGACAGTCTTTCCACATATTCCGCGCATTGCCGTGGGACGCGCCAATGATTCGCAATGCATGCTGGCGGCGCTGCGGTGCGGCGTGCAGGATTTTCTTGATATGGATGGCCCGCTGGATACCGCCCAGCAGACCATTGCGCACCTGCTCAGCCAGCCGCCGGTGATGGAGCCCAACCGCCATCAGGCGCCGGTGACGGCCCTGCTGTCGGCGCGCGCTGGCCTGGGCTGCAGCCTGGCAGCCAGCCATCTGGCCTGGTACCTCCAGCAGCACCTGGCAGCCCACATGCCGCACACGGGCCTTGCCAGCGACGACCCAGAGAGCCTGGCCTGTCTACTGATCGAAATGGGGTCTCCAGGCGGCGACTGTGCCATCTATCTGAACACCCCGGGTGAGTTCAGCTTTGGCGATGCAGTCAGCCAGCATCGGCGCATGGACAGGCGTATGGCACAAAGCGCGCTGGCTCGCCACGACAGCGGCCTGCGCCTGTTGACGCAGCCTCGCCCGATACATGCGGTAGCGGCAGCCGACGTGGATGCCCTGTTGTCACGCCTGGGCCAGTATTTTGAACATATCGTGCTCGACCTCGGCGCTGTGGCATCGCCCCAGCTTGCGATGGAAATACTGCCCAAGGCCAGTGACATCTGGCTGTTGTGCGACCAGAGCGTAGCCAGCATGGTGTGGACGACCGAACTGCTCAAGCAACTCGAAAATCACCAGATCGACCGCGATCGCCTGCAACTGATCGTGAGCAGGCATGACCCGCGCCTGGAGATGAGCGCGCAGCAGATGTCAAAGCAACTGCAATTGCCGTTGCTGGGAGTCATTCCAGAGCGACGCCGTGAGCTGGCCCAGGTCGTCAATCTGGGCGCCCTGCTGCCGCTGCAGCCCAGACGTGAGCCTTATGTACAAGCCCTTGATGGTTTGCTGCGCCGGTTGCTGGCTGCAAACCATCCAGCAACGGCTCCGCACGCATCCGCCCCATCCAGCCCCTGGGCTGCGTGGTTGCAACGTTTGAAGAAACACTGAGCAGCCCATGACACCCACTGCATTCCCCTCTACAGCAGCACCCGCCGCCGTCAGCGAGTTTGAGGGCAGCGCCCTGTTTGCCGATCTGAAGAACAGTGCCTATGAACATCTGCTCAGCCGGATCGAGGAACTGGGCGCTGAATTTGGCCGTTGGTCGCCAGCTGCGATTGCGCAGTTTGTCTCTCTGGAACTCGACAGCTACATACGCCTGCACGCCGTGCCTGTGAACGAGGTCGAAGCGCAACTGGTGGCCCACGCACTGACCCGCGAGCTGACTGGCCTTGGCCCCTTGCAGCCACTGCTGGAGGACCCGCGCGTGGAAGACATCCTGATCAATGGATCGGAGGTGATCTACGTATCGCGCGGCGGCATTCTGCAACGGGAGCCTTCGCACTTCAAGGACGATGAGCATGTACTGCGCATCGTGCGGCGCATTCTGGCGCCTTTGGGCCGCCGTCTGGACGAATCCAGCCCCATGGTGGACGCACGCCTGCCTGAGGGCGGTCGCATCAATGTCATCATTGCGCCCCTGGCCATCGACGGGCCGTCCGTGTCCATCCGCAAGTTCCGCAAGGACCCTCTGACCCCCAAGGAGCTGGTGCGTCTGGGCACCTTCAACGAAGACATCTGTCGCATCCTGGAGATGGCAGTACAGGCGCGCTGCAATATTCTGGTGAGTGGCGGCACCAGCTCCGGCAAGACATCGCTGCTCAACGCGCTGGCACATTTCATCCCGAGCAGTGAGCGGATCGTGACCATCGAGGACACGGCCGAGCTCTCTTTGAACCACACCCATGTGGTCCGGCTGGAAAGTCGCCCAGGCAGCTTTGACGGCAGCGGCCATGTCAGCATTCGCGATCTGCTCATCAACAGCCTGCGCATGCGCCCGGACCGCATCATCGTGGGTGAAGTGCGCAGTGGTGAAGTGCTGGAATTGCTGCAGGCCATGAATACAGGGCATGACGGATCCATGGGAACGATCCATGCCAGCTCACCCCGCGAATGCCTGTACCGTGCAGAAATGCTGGCCGGGTTTGCCGGATTTCAGGGCAGCGAGGTGAGCCTGCGCCGTCAGATCGCCAACGCCGTGGATTTCATCGTACAGATTGGACGCCTGTCCAACGGCAGGCGACGCCTGCTGTCATTGACCGAAGTAACGGGCATGACCGACAACGTCATCGCCATGCAGGAGCTGTACCGCTATGAGCCGCAGATGGGTGCCGATGGCCAGGAAATCGACAACTGGACATCCATGGGCATCTCTCCCCATTCACCCAAGCTGTTGACCTGGTGGCGCTCGCAGCAGCAGACAGGGAGCACGCGATGACATCCTTGGCGCCTGCCATCCTGGTCCTGGCTGCGCTGGCCTGCATTCTGCTGGCATTGGCCCTGTGGCTGTTTGCACGCGCACGCAGTGGTGAAAATCGCAAGGCCCTGCACGACAATCTGCAGCGCAACCTGGATATTCAGCGAGAGATGCAGGTTGCTCCGCTGGCAATGCCCCTGCCCGGCCATACTCCCGGCATGACTGCGAGCGCCAGACCGAAGGAATCTTCTGTCTGGCAGAAACTGGAAGACTTTCTGGGCTATGAGGCCTGGGGGATTGCGCCACGCACCCTCATGCTGATGGCCTGCATCGGAGTCGCTCTCTCCGTGCTGATGGCGTTGCGTGGCGGTTTGGCCATGGGCGCCTTGGTTCTACTGGTACTGGTGCTGCTTGCCTGCTTTGGCATTGCCATGCGCCTGAGCCGTCGGCGCGCCAAGATGCTGTCACAGCTGCCCGCCTTTCTGGACAATGTGGTGCGCCTCATCTCCATCGGCAACTCCCCACATGCAGCATTCCAGTTTGCCTGCAACAACGTACCCGATCCATTGGGTGGTGCGCTGCAGCATGTCAGTGCCTCACTCAATATTTCGCCTGATCTCGGACAGGCCATGACCCAGCTGGAACGCACCTGGGGCCTGCCGGAGTTTGGTCTGCTCGCTGCTGTCTTTCGCATGAGCACCCGCTATGGTGGCCGCGCCGACCTGGTGCTGGAGCGCGTGTCGGCCTACATCCGCGACCGCCAATCCGCCGAGCGGGAGCTACGTGCCATGTCTACCGAGGTGCGGCTATCAGCCTGGATTCTGGCCCTGCTGCCCATCGTGGTCGGCACCATGATCATCGTGCTCAACGAAGGTTACTTCATGCGCATATGGAACGATCCTACCGGGAGCAAGCTGATATTTGTCGCCGGTGGTCTGCAAGTGTTTGGTTCTTTCCTGCTCTACAGGCTGGCCCGTCTGAAGTGATGACCATCATGCCCCAAGCCCATCATCTCTGCTGCTCTGCTGTCATTGCATCTGCGATGTGTGCCGACTCGGTCAAGGAGCGCCCATGAACTCGCAGCAGCTTTGGATCATGAGTCTGGCCCTCGCCTCGCTTGCCATCGGTCTGATGGCGGCGGGCCTGTTGTGGCGGATGCGGCGTTCGTCGCAAGCCCAGGCCCAGGTTGAACGGATTTTGCAGACGCGCCAGACCAGCACAGCAGGAACGCCGCCGTTTCCCATGCCTGGATTGAGCGCAACACCGGCCTCTGTCAACAGCCGACAAGACAACGAGACCGCCTCCGTCGCTGACAGCATTCGCCCTCCCGCCTGGCTGGAGACAGGCATTGCCAAAGCCCTGTTGGCGGAAGAGGACCGAAAGCTGCTTGACCAGGCAGGCTTTGATCTGGCGCGTGGCGGCTTTTTCTACGTGGCAAGCCGGGCGATTCTCTCCATCTGTTTGCCTGCGCTGGTTTTGCTGGTCTTGCAGCCTGCCGGCCTCAGGGCCCTGATATATGGATTTGTTGCATTTGCGCTCGGGTTGATGCTGCCCAAATGGATCATGCGCTCCAAAGCAGCCAAACGCCGGGAGCAAGTGGTGGAAGAGCTGCCCTTGTTCGTGGATCTTCTGAGGCTGCTGCAAGGCGTGGGCCTCAGCATCGACCAGAGCCTGCAGATTCTCGCGTCCGAATTCGGCAGCGTGCTGCGCGTCATCAGCGTCGAGCTGACGCTGGCAAACCGCCTGCACAGCTCTGGCAGGACGCGCGAGCAATCGTTACAGCGACTGTCTTACCTTGGAGCCGATGACGATATGAGTGCCGTGGTCAATTTGCTGGTGCAAGTAGATCGCCATGGCGGCGCAGTGCAGGAACCGCTCAAGGAGTTCAGCATTCGGCTGCGTGAAAAACGCCAGGCCAGCTTCAAGGAAAAGATTGGAACCATCACCGTCAAGATGACGGGAGTTATGGTACTCACCCTGCTGCCGGCCTTGCTCGTGATCACCGCAGGCCCTGGTTTTACGGCAGTCATCCGTTCACTTTCAGCCGTTGGAGGTCGATAAATGCCATACAACTGCCAACCATCCCCATACCGCTCACGGCATCGTTCCATTGCGATGGCCTGTGGCCTTCTGCTGCTGGCCGGCTGTGCCTCCAAACCGCCCCAAGGCTACGGCGTGACCGAAGCGGGTACCGCCGCACAAGCACAACAACAGATGGACAAAGCCGAGCAATCGACCCAAGTCGATTCGCAGCAGACCTATCTGAACCTGATCACGCAGATGCAACAGGCCAACCAGTGGTATGCATCTCTGGCGCATACCGATGCCTTTGAGCGCCAGTACAGCGCCACGCCACAGTTGCGTTTGCTCAAGGCAGATGCCTTGCGCAATACCGGCCAGCTACCGCAGGCCCAAGGCACGTACCAAAGTTTGCTCACCCACAACGATGCCGCCGTGGTTGCCCGAGCACGCCGCGGCCTGGGCCTGCTGTTTGCAAGCCAGGGCCAGCTTTCGGAGGCCATCACCCAACTCGAGCAAGCCCGTGCTCTGAACCCCATTGATGCAGATGTGCTGAGCGATCTGGCCTACGCACAAATGCTGGCTGGGCGGCTGGAGCAGGCACAGCTCCCCATCCTGCAAGCTGCGCAGCTGGCTCCCGCCAATGCCCGTGTTCAGTTGAACCTTGCCTTGTACTGGCTGGCCACCGGTGCGCATGACCAGGCGGCGCAATTGCTGCAGCGGCTGCAGCAGCCGCAGGCCAAGAATGTCCCTCCCCTCATCAATGCAACGTCCATACAGACCCTGCAGCAGCAGTTGGCGAACGTGCAACAGGCAATGGCCAGGCCTTCGCCTGCTGCGTCGCAACAACAAGGTCTGGCCGCGCCCCTCGCTTCCCAGGCAACGGCAAGCGCGACCATAGAAAAACAACCATAAGGAATACAAGCCATGCCCGCTCAATATCGCCCCTCCCAACGCCGCCTTCTCTCCAACGTCTGCCTGTCGGCTGCCACCGCAATGTGGCTGTCGCTCACAACAATCGGCGTACAGGCCCAGACCGGCACACTGCCCCCGTCCTCTCCCTCCCTGGAGGCGATCGAACTGACGGAGCAGGCAGCAAGCGCACGCAATACTTCCAGAACGCGCGAATCCTCCGTCGCCCTCTCTTCTGGCTACCAATACCGCAGCGATGTGGGCTATGCCACAGATAGTTTGCTGGACATGCAACGCAATGCCCTTGGAGAGCGGGCTCGCAATATTGATGCGGAACAGGCACGCCGCAGCTACGAGCGCTACCTCAAGAGCTTTGAGACCGAGATTCCGGAGCAGTTCGATACCGGGCTGGGTGTCAAGAAGCGCTGAGGCCTCCAAGGCGTGCAGCCCCATTGCGCAGAAGAAGACGCTATGCAGCAACCCACACAGACTTCCGGCTGGCCTGACCGCCGTACCACCGTACACCGCCAAAGCGGTGTATATGCGCTGGAGTGGGCGATCATCTTTCCAGTGTTCTTCATGCTGCTGTACGCCATCATCAGCTATGGGCTGGCATTTCTGGTGCGCGAGTCCATGCAGTTTGCCGCTGAGGATGGCGCCCGAGCTGCCCTGCGCTACCAGCCCAACCTGTCCACGCGCCTGACCACTGCCCAAGGCGTGGTTGTCGAAAGGCTCGGCTGGCTACCAAGTGCCCTGATCCCCCCCGCAAACAGCATCAACGTCCGTGTCTGCAGAGTTGGCAATCTGGACTACTGCCCCCAGGACCTGACCTGCGGTGTTGCAGTGACCGAGCGTTGCATGGTTCGCCTCGACTTCTCGATTCCCTACGGAACTTCGCCATTGGCCCCAGGCTTGCGCATGTTCGGCATGGACGTTCTCAATCCGTCAACCCTGTCGGCCAGTGCCAGCATCCTCGTCGATCATGGAGGGATGTGACATGGCCCGCTTCACACCTCGACCATTGCGTTCACCGTTGCACCAGGCAGGCGTGGCTGCGATCGAGTTTGCCCTCATTGCCATGCTGATGCTGCTGATGCTGCTGGGCTCTCTGGTGTACTGGCGTGTACTTCAGGCGCAGCAATCGGTGTCCAGGGCTACCGGTGACGGCGCTCGCATGGTACAGAACCTGATCTATGGCTCCTTGACTGCCTACGACATTACCCATGAAGCGCAAACGCATGCGATCCAGGCCGCAGCAGCCGATGTGATCAAGCGCAGTCTGCAAAACAGTGGCATTCCGGGCAATCCTCAACAAGCGACCTCCGTTACCTTGAGTGTCAACACCACGGAAGCACGCCTCGACGTCTCTTACCAGCTACCGCCCGTGTTTGGCAGCACAGGCGAACAGCCCCAACCAATCAGGCTGGGCGGATGGGCCGTGGTGGAGCCTGCGCGCCTCCAAGCCTCCTCCCTGGTCTCTTTCCAGCTGGATAGCAGGAGTACGCCATGACCGGCCATCAGAGAAAATCCCTGCCCCTTCCTCCCAAGGGCCAGAACGGCAGCATTCTGGTTCAGTTCGCGCTGATCCTGGGCGTCCTCATTGCCATTCTTGGCATCGTGGACGTAGGCTACATGTACTACGCAAAGCGGGATCTGCAGCGCATCGCCGACCTGGCAGCCCTTGAAGCCGTACGCGGCCTGGACTATGGAGTGGGCGGAGCAGCAAATTGCCAGCAAAAGGGCCGCAGCAGCATTCAGGACAATTGGCCTGCAGCGCTCGCCCCTGATGAAACCAATACAAGCATCACCTGCGGCAACTGGGACCCTCAAAAGCATGCGGCGCCTCTCCATTTTGGAGCCAACGGGCCCCTCAATGCCGCGCATGCATTCGTGCAAGGAACTTCCCCAATCTTGCTGCCTGGCCCCTGGAACCGCACCATCAGTGCAGAAGCGGTGGCCAAGTTCAATGAACCATTAGTCAACTTTTCGGTGGGCACAACGCTTCTCAATGTGGGTTGCAACCAGCAGCTGGCGCCGTTGGTACAGCTACTGAAAATCGTTGGTGTCGGAAACCCGTGCGTCTCTGCGGGAGGTTATGAAGGCCTGGTGGGGGCAAAAATTTCTGCCAGCGGCCTGCTCAAGGCCCTAGGCCTGCCGCTGGACACCAATCTGTCCGTGGTCGATCTCAACGACCTGCTCGCCGCGAAAAAAATTGCGCTGGGCGAACTGCTCAATACTGCACTGACCCTGGGAGGCCATACCGAGTTGCTGGCCCTGAATGCCGAAATACTGCGCCTGCTGGGCTTGCAGATGGGCATTGATGCCCTGAACCTCGAGATCCCACTGGGAAGTGGCCCAAATGGGCCGGGCATTTTTGCGGGAATTCATGCGCCTGACGGCACCACAGCATCCGCTCTGGATGTGCAATTGGACGTTCTGGATGTCGTCACGGCCGCTATCGGCGTGGGCACCTCGGGCCGAGGGGTTTCCATCCCAGGCCTTGGCATACAGATACCCGGCATCCTGCCGAATCTGCTGCAGGTCAAAGCCGGTGTCATCGAGCCCCCGTCTATCGGTCTAGGCGGGGTGGGTGCAACCGCCTACAACGCCCAGGTTCGGCTGTATGCAGATGTAGACACCAGCGGTGGAGTGTTGGGCGGTCTTTTGCAGCTTCTGGGTACAAGAATCAAGCTGCCCATATTCATCGACGTGACGCGCGCCAAAGCCACCGTGCAGGACATCAGTTGCAAAGTTCCGGGCAAAGACAGTACTGCAAGAATTCGGGTGGATGCGTCCATCGCCAATGCATGTATCGGCAAAGTCGCCGGAAACCCATTTTCCACACGCACACCGATCTGCGAAACCATCCAGAACGAAGACCTGGTCAGCGTTCTAGGGCTCATCAAGATCAACAATCACGTCAATGTTGATGCCCTCCAGAACACCTACACATCGCCAGATATGAAGGCTGGCGATTCATGGCGCACGAATGGCAACACCCTGAACCTGGGAACAACATTGTCCAACCTGGTCAGTGAGCTGCTGCGGCTGGTAGGCAACTTGCTGGGCTCCCCCAATGATTCACAGTGGACTCCTGCAGAAAATCTGCAAGCGGCCCAGACCATGGCGGACTACTATCTCGGTACAGGCCCTAACGCCTTGTCCGCCTTGCCCAAGGTGAACCTGGGAATCCATATTCCGGCCATTCCTGGTGCCTATGACACTGGTGCACTGGTCAATCGCCTCAGTGCAGACATCGACCGTTCGGGACAGGGATGCCTTCTTGGCATTCCTTTCCTCTGCTGGCAAACCAATGAATGGAAAACCTGGGGTGACAGCGTTGGACGCGTCGATGGCGGATTGCTGATCCCCAAATACATCGGCGGAGGCTCTTGCCTCACCAGCGCTGGCAACTCCTCCAGTGCTTTCAATCAATGCCTGAGAGACAAGCTGAGCGAGGAGCTCCTGAAGAAGCCCAGCAACAAACCCAAAAACTTCCTCCAGGTACTGCTTGCTCCTCTGCTGGATGTTCTCAAGGCAATTCTCGATCCTTTGGGGAACTTACTGGCAGGTCCTGTCCTGCGCGATCTGTTGGGAATCGAGTTGGGCCTCAATGATGTCAACGTGAAATCCGTGGGTTGCGGCAATGCGCAACTTGTCTACTGAGTAAAGAATCCTCTGGATACAAGCATGATAGAAATAGGAGAACCGAAATAGTGAATTCAAGCGATTTGGTCATCTACGTCTGGGAAGGCCAAGCCGATATTGCCGAACGCGTGGAACGCTGCATGCTCAATATGGATGTGCAGGTGGTTCGCGCCGACGGCTTGTCCACGTTCTCCAGCGTGCACGACGGCGGCAATGCAATAGCAGTCGTGAGCGTGTCGGTGCTCGAGGGTGCGCGCTTCACGCGCCAAGGCGTAGAAGGCAGCTATGGCGGCATGCCTGTGCTATGGGTCAGCTCCAGCCTGCGCGATACAAGCGCCGGCAGCTACGCCACCGAGTACTCGCATGTGCTTCCATTTGACTTCACCGGTGCAGAGCTGCGCGCCATGCTGATGCGCATTCTGCGCCGCCTGCAAAGCACGCAGCGGCAAGTCCAGCGTTCGGATGACATCATCGCCGTTGCGGACTGCATGCAACGCCTGCTGCACGATGCCGACACCTTTGCCGACTGTGAGCACAGCGTGCTGATCTTTGGCGAAACCGGTACAGGCAAGGAACGCATTGCCGAGCGGTTGCATGAGCGCAATGCACACTACGGCCAGGGACCATTCATTGTCGTCAACTGCGGGGCGATTCCTGACGGCCTGTTCGAGTCACTTTTCTTTGGCCACGCAAAAGGCTCGTTCACCGGCGCTGTAACCGCACACAAAGGCTTCTTTGAACAGGCCAATGGCGGCACCTTGTTTCTCGATGAAATTGCCGATCTACCGCTTTACCAGCAAGTCAAATTGCTGCGAGTGCTGGAAGAGCGCACGGTCACCCGTCTGGGCTCTGCATCACCAGTCCGACTCGACTTCCGTCTGGTAGCGGCCACCAACAAGTCTTTGCGCAATCTGGTGCATGAAGGAAAGTTCAGGGCCGATCTGTTCTTTCGCCTGGCTGTGATCGAACTGCAAATCCCCAGTCTCGAAGAGCGTGGAGAGGCCGACAAGCTGGCTATTTTTCACTCCATATTGCGCAATGTGGTGGGCAAGGAACGAATGGAACAGCTGGGTGAGCCACCATTTTTCATCATGGACATGATTGCCCAGATGTACTTTCCCGGTAACGTACGCGAACTGCGCAATCTGACAGAGCGCATTGGCGTCGCCGCAAGGCAGACCCAGAACTGGCTGGCCAATGGTGCAACCGAGCGAATCCTGCGGCAGGCCCAGAGCCTGGCCGCAACCACCTTTCCGGCCGAGATCGAAGAGGCCGAGCCATTGATCGCGGATCGCAGCAACTGGGACCAGGAAGAGCGCAACCGTGTTATCGCAGCCTTGAACGCCAATGACTGGAAACGGCTCCAGACCGCCCAGCAGCTGGGTATCAGCCGCAAGGTGCTTTGGGAAAAAATGCGCAAATACCAGATCAGCGACGGCGAACCCGAAGTGCCGGTATCCGCGCCGGCACCACTTGGCCACTTCTAACTATCCGGCTCATGGCGCGCGCTCGTCGGTGCGCCTGCAGCCAACAAGAAAGCATACCCCTCTCGCATGCCTAGCCAACCTTTGATCGTCTTTGTGGGCGCTGTCTACCCAAGCCAATATAGCCTGCTGTGCAGTTACCTGCGCAGCCAGAAAATGGCTGACGCATGGTTCATGACAACGCCAGGCCACAAAACCAAGCATGAAGCACAATGTGATCATCTATTGTCCTTCCAACCCGATGGCAAGATTGTTGGGCCACAAAGCTACTACTACTCCAGCAAAGTGGAGCGTTCAGCCCGCATTTGCCGCGGTGTTCTTGCAGCGCTGAAGGATTTTGAAAAAAAGCAGGGACGCAAAATCGATCTGGTCGTTGCCCACTCATTGTGGGGCGCTCCCAATTGGCTCTACGGTGAAATCGACGCTGCGGTCATCAGCTATATCGAATTTCCAAGCTATCTGGCGCATGGTTGGGATGCCGCCTATCCCCCCGATGCAGCCCAACGCCAGAGTGATCGCAATACGGAAATGCTACATTTTCACCAAGTGCTGTGCAGTGATCTAACCATTGTTCCAAGTGCACATGCGCGCTCCATGTTTCCCGCTCTGTTGCAGGACCGCATTGCAGTGCAATTTGAAGGCTTTGATATTGAAGCTCCACCGCATGCGAGCACAGCGCCATCTTCCAACAAGCAGGTATTCACCATTGCCTTCTCGGCGCGCGATCTGTCCAGCGCCAAAGGACTGGAAACCTATGTAAGGCTGGTGGATCGGATGGTTCGCGAAGGGAACGTAAGCAATACGCGCTTTCTGGCCATTGGCGATCCAACGGCTGCCACCTACGGGTATGAACAGCAATGGGTGGAGCGCAAATACCAGGGAAAGGTAACGAGCTTCCGGGACCACTTGTTGAAAGTCTATCCGGCAGCCGAGGTGATCGAGTTCCCCGGGCGCCTGCCTTATGCCGAGTTTGCACAGATGCTCAGCAGTGTTGATCTGTTCCTGTATCCATTGCGGTATGGTGTAGCCAACTGGGGACTGATGGAAATCCTGGCGCGTGGCGGTTGCGTGATTGGCTCCAACTGGGGCTTCATTCCCGAGTTGATACAGAACGATGTCAACGGCCTCCTCCTGCCAGACAACGACGACAGTTGGATCACTGCCATACAGCAGTTACGAGCAGATCCTGCAAGGCGCGCGCGTTACGCCCAAGCCGCCATAGAAACCGGCAAACGCTACCACATCTCTGCTGTGGCTCCTCGCTATCTCTCCTTGTTCGAGCGAGCCATGGCGCAGAAGCGAGCCCCCTTGCTCTGATCTAAAAGCACGCCTTATGGCTCTTTATGGCTTCAGCAAGGCCAACTCTTGCGCTGTCAACCAGCGCCATTGGCCTGGCTGCAGGTCTTCCGGCAAATGCAAACCGCCGATCTGGGAACGATGCAATCCTTCCACACGATTTCCAACCGCAGCCAGCATGCGTTTGACCTGGTGGTACTTCCCCTCCGTCAAGGTCAGGCTCAAGGCATTGTCTCCCATGCTGACACAAGCCGCCGCCTTGACTGGCTTGGGGTCATCATCCAGTACTACCCCTTCCAGCAATCTATCAATCTGCTGCTGGGTTACCGCATGCTTGGCAACTACCTGGTACACCTTGGGCACGTGCTTCTTCGGAGAACTCATGCGATGAATGAACTGGCCATCATCACTCAGAAGCAGCATGCCCGTCGTGTCTTGATCGAGACGCCCCACCGCCTGCACACCTTGAATGGCATTCTTATTGGGGCGATTACGCAGCGGCGCTGGCAACAAGGTATAGATACTTGGATAGGACGATGGCTTTTGCGAGCATTCCGTTCCAGCAGGCTTGTTCAGCAGAACATAGCCTAACGCATGGTATTCCCACTCCACGCCTTGGACCTTGAAGCGCAGGCCCTCTGGCTCTACTTCTGCAGTCGAATCCGTCACCTGCAGCCACTCTCCGGTATCGCGACTCCATAACTGCACCCAACCTTGCTGTACCAGACCCGAACACACACGGCGAATTCCAAAGCCTTGCGAGTACAACATATCTTGCAACTGCATATCAAACCCTTTTGAACCATGCAACAAGCATAGCAAGCAATAAAAGCAAAACCCCCGCAGTCGAAGACTGAGGGGGTTTAGGAATAAAAGCCTGACGATGACCTACTTTCACACGGGAATCCGCACTATCATCGGCGCGAAGTCGTTTCACTGTCCTGTTCGGGATGGGAAGGAGT
>NZ_JBNDIT010000017.1:0-114396 GCF_050434545.1 Comamonas sp. 4034
CGAGCTGGGCACGCCCCAAACGGTGGCCGTGGCATAACTACGTCTGGGGTTTGGGGAGACTCAGTCCCAAACCGATTTATGCAACAAGGCCCCTGCTTGGCGAGCGCCGTGGTGAGGTGTCGACGATGGAAGGTATCTTGTTCGCCTTGGTAGGTTGATGTTTGCTGGTACCAAGCTGTTGCTGTGGCTGCCTCTACCCCTGCCGAAGAGCTTTTTTTGACCGAGGGTTTGAGTACCTCTGCATGACATGCCAAGCACTGTTGATCGCTGGCTTTGTCAATGGCAGGCTTGAAGTGAATAGGGTCGTACTTTGCGGCATGGTAGCTCGCGGCAACTCCCGATGAAGACGCAACTGATGACTCTGTTTCGCTGCCTTTGGTGACTGAGGGCGCAGTGGAAGAGTTCTCCTTGCAACCAGCGATTGCGAGGACTATTGTGAAGCTGGCTAAAACAATTTGCCACCGCCTTGGCCACAAGGCACTCATAGGTGTACTCCTGGGAAACAAAATTGCGATTTCCGCCCATATTGATCGGGGCTGGTTTGTGAGATTGACCGCTCTTCAAGCGATCAATCTCAATGCTTGGCAGGGCGCTATTTGTTATTGCCGGACATGCCGCTCATACCTTGCTGTCCTTGGGGCTTTTGTTTTTTGGCCTTTGGGGCTTTTGCCTTGTTGCCCGACATGCCACTCATTCCTTGTTGACCGGACATCCCAGACATGCCGCTCATGCCTTGTTGACCGGACATGCCGCTCATACCAGACATCCCCGACATGCCACTCATGCCTTGCTGGCCGGACATGCCGCTCATGCCGGACATCCCCGACATGCCACTCATGCCTTGTTGGCCGGACATGCCGCTCATACCAGACATCCCCGACATGCCACTCATGCCTTGTTGGCCGGACTTGCCGCTCATGCCGGACATCCCCGACATGCCACTCATGCCTTGCTGGCCGGACATGCCGCTCATGCCGGACATCCCCGACATGCCACTCATGCCTTGTTGGCCGGACATACCGCTCATGCCGGACTGTTGAGCCGTCACCGGCAAGGCTGTCACTAATGCAGCGACCGTAACCGAAAGACCGAGGACTTTGCGAACAACTTTCATAGCTTTTTTCCTTACGTACTTAGAGAGGAACTCACAATTTTTGGGGCGCACCGCCCCCTGCCTGTCGGCAGGACCGCAGCCACCCTAAAAGGGTGTCGACGATTCCGATATAACGCCTCCATTTCCTGTTTCTGGAGGGCGGTAAAAACGTGGTATTGAATTCGAGAGAGCGCTCAGCGCGCAGATGCTGAGCCAGGAACGCCTGCGGCTGTGATGCTGTGCCACCCGCGTAGGTCATACGGTCCCGTCATGCCAGGGCCCCGAAGTGGAACCCACCAACTGCCTGTGGTGGCAATGGATTCCACATTTCCGGGTATTGGACGTTCTATGCCTCGCAGAACTTGATCTCGTTTCTCTGGAGTCAAGGTGGCTTGTGCCAATTGGGGTGCGCCGTCCGGCCTGCGATCTGGCTGCAGCCCGGCCACAGGGCCTGTCGCTTGCGCCCATGCGCCACTGGACAATGCCAGGATGCATAGCGCGAAAGACTGTCGATTCATCATGGTGTTCATTCATGTCATTGCTTGTGCTCGCAAGGCTTAAAGCAAAATGCTTGCCATGCACTCATGAATTACTAACTTATTGAATCAGAATATATTTTTTTGTACCTGTGAACGACGTATGTCGAATTGACAAATTATGAAAAGTTAATTTGACAGGTTGTCATGTCACCTTGGCAGGCGGTTCAAGGATGCTGGGGGCAGGTCATTTCGCAAAAGGCGGTGCGTGCCTGATCGCGCTGTCTACCGTGGTTTTCCTGGTGGCCGGATGTGATGCCTTGTCTTGAAAACGAGAAAACCGCCCTGGGAGGCGGTTTTGGGTCAGAGGTATCGGCTGAAAGCCTCATTTCTTTTCCTGCTGCGCCATCAAGCGCCTGTATTTGTCGAAGGTCTTGCGGATGTCAGTCGCCACAGCGGGGACATATCGACTTTGTTTCTCTCCTCGTTGGGCGACGAGAGGGCGCGATGGCATGGTGAGCATGGGGAAGGTCGGTGCTTGCTGCATATCGGACTCCTTTCATGGTGTCCTCTATGCTCTCCGAAAGCACGGCTGTCTTCTGTAGGGCGCGTCTGAGTAATGTTAAAAAGCATTAGCTGTGCTGCATAATTCCTATGGAAATACGCATCCAGATGCGGTTCACGGCATTGGATCATTGGGCGGCGCTGAAGGCCACCAGCGCGGAAGAAATGGCGTAGAAAAAGTGGCGCCGACCCTGAAAAAACCGTCAAATCGAATATTCTAATTACGCTAGCACAAAAGTGACAGTTTTGCCAATCCTTGGCATCCCTGTTGCAGGATTTGCCTGTAACGATATGCTCCCCGGATCGCCCGTGATCGTTGTTGCCGAAACAATGTGAGGCGACCAATATTTTGACTACAAAGGATCTGAGATATGAAGGTACCGTTTCGCCTGAACACCTTGGCGGTTGCGTTTGGTCTGGCTGGTTCCCTGTTGGCTGGCGCTGCTCAGGCAGAGAACATCAAGATTGGTGTGGTGATTCCTGCCACCGGTCCTCTGACCCAGTACGGCGACATGGTCAAGGAAGGGGTGGACACCGCTCTTGAGCAGATCAATGCCGCTGGCGGCATCAATGGCAACAAGCTCGAAGCCGTGGTGGTGGACGATGCCTGCGAGCCCAAGCAAGGCCCCGTGGCTGCCAACCGCGTAGTCAACGCCAAGATTCATTATGTGGTGGGCCCTGTGTGCTCGGGTGCAGCCATTGCAGCTGCACCGATCTACAACAACGAAGGCGTGGTGGTGGTGACCCCATCTGCCACGTCGCCAGCGCTGACCGAAGGCAAGAACTTCACCTCGGTCTTCCGCACCATTGGACGCGATGACCAGCAAGGTCCTTTCGCTGCCAAGTTCATTGCGCAAACCATCAAGCCCAAGAAGGTCGCTGTGCTGCACGACAAGCAGTCGTACGGCCAGGGCATTGCAACCGCTGTGCGTGACACCCTCAAGGCCGATGGCGTGAATGTCGCGCTGTTCGAAGGCATCAACGCCGGCGACAGCGACTACTCTGCCGTCATCACCAAGCTCAAGAGTGCCGGTGTGGATTTCGTCTACTACGGTGGCTACCACCCAGAAATGGGCCTGCTGCTGCGCCAGGCCGCCGAGCAAGGCCTGAAGGTCCGCATCATGGGGCCAGAAGGCGTGGGCAACCCTGAGATCAACGCCATTGCAGGCCCCGCCGTCGAAGGCATGCTGGTGACGCTGCCTGCAGACTTTGCTTCCAACCCAAAGAATGCGGCCTTGGTCAAGGCATTCAAGGACAAGAAGCGCGATCCTTCCGGCTCGTTCCAGATGGGCTCGTACACCGCAGTCAAGGTGATCGCCGATTCGATCAAGGCCGTGGGCAACGACGCTGGCAAGGTGGCCAAGCACTTGCACACTGCAACCTTTGAAACCCCGCTGGGCAACCTGGCATGGGATGCCAAGGGCGACCTGAAGGCATATGACTTCCAGGTGTTCAACTGGCATAAGGATGGCAGCAAGACCCCTGCTACGAAGTAATCCGGGTTGGTGAGATGAAGGGCATGGTTCTAAAACATAGAACCATGCCTTCTTGTTTTGGCCGTCACAGCGGCCAGGGAATTGAGGCGGTAAGGTATGAGTGATTTTTTGCCCCAATTCATACAGCAGTTGTTCAATGGCCTGTCACTGGGTGCGATCTACGCGCTGGTGGCCATTGGATACACGATGGTGTATGGAATTATCGGAATGATCAATTTCGCCCACGGCGAAATCTACATGATTGGCGCCTACATAGGTATGGTGACCTTGTCGGCAATTGGTACGCAAAGCGGCATTCCGGTGTTTGTCGTGATCGGGGCCATGCTCCTGGTATCGGTGGTATTGACGGGTGTGTACGGCTATGTGGTCGAGCAGGTGGCGTACAAGCCGCTGCGCAGCAGCCCGCGTCTGGTGGCGCTGATCTCGGCCATCGGTATGTCGATCTTTTTGCAGAACTGGGTGGCCCTGGGTCAGGGCGCGCGCGACATGGCCGTGCCTTCGCTGCTGCCCGGCGCATTCAACTTCCATATGGGTGATGGTTTCGAGGTGTTTGTTCCGTATACGCGCATCTTGATCATCGTCGTGGCCGTGGTGCTGATGATTGCGCTCACGCTCTATATCCGGCATTCGCGCATGGGCCGTGCATCACGCGCCTGCGCGCAGGACATGCAGATGGCCAATCTGCTGGGCATCGACACCAACAAGGTGGTGTCCTTCACCTTCATCCTGGGCGCCGTGCTGGCGGCAGTGGGCGGTGTGCTGATTGCCTTGGCCATCGGCAAGCTCAACCCCTACATTGGCTTCGTGGCAGGCATCAAGGCCTTCACGGCTGCTGTGCTGGGCGGCATCGGCAGCATTCCCGGCGCGATGCTGGGTGGCGTGCTGCTGGGCGTGGCAGAGACTTTTGCCGCAGCCTACATTTCGTCGGAATACAAGGACATCGTGGCCTTTGGCCTTCTGGTGCTGATCCTGTTGTTCCGTCCCACAGGTCTTCTCGGCAAGCCCGAAGTGGAGAAGGTCTGATGAAAGCGAATTTCAAGAATGCACTGATTTCCGCCGTACTGGCGGCGCTGGTGGTGCTGCCCATCTTCGGCCTGCACCTGGAGCGCAAAGGCACGCGCAATTACATCGAGCCGCACTGGAACCTGGTGATCTGGGGCTTTGTGATCGTGCTGGTGCTGCAGCTCATCAAGCCGTTTCTGGCCAAGCAGATGGCGCATATCAAGGCGCCAAGCCTACCTGCGATGAAGCACGGCACCCGCACCACCTTGTTGTGGCTGGTGATTGTGGCAGCCATCGTCTGGCCCTTCTTCAGTGGCCGCAATGCGGTCGATATTGCTACCCTGGCGCTCATCTACGTGATGCTGGGCCTGGGCCTGAACATCGTGGTGGGCTTTGCGGGCCTGCTGGATCTGGGCTTTGTCGGCTTCTACGCCGTGGGCGCCTATACCTATGCCTTGCTGTTCCACTGGGCGGGGTGGTCGTTCTGGGAAGCGCTGCCGTTCTCGGGCGCCGCTGCCGCGCTGTTCGGCTTTGTACTCGGCTTTCCCGTATTGCGGCTGCGTGGCGATTACCTCGCCATTGTGACCTTGGGCTTTGGCGAGATCATCCGGCTGCTGCTGGTCAATCTGGTGGGTTTTACCGGCGGGCCCGATGGCATCTCCAACATCCCCAAGCCAACGCTGCTGGGCTTTGAGCTGACGCGCACGGCCTCAAAGGAAGGTGCGCAGACCTTGCAGCAGTTCCTGGGCTTCGAGTTCAACACCATGCACATGGTGATCTTCCTGTATCTGCTGGCGCTGATTCTGGCCTTGGTCACTTTGTGGATCAGCAACCGCCTCATCCGCATGCCGATAGGCCGTGCCTGGGAGGCATTGCGGGAGGACGAGGTGGCTTGCAAATCGCTGGGCATGAACCCCACGAAGATCAAGCTGTCGGCCTTTACCTTGGGCGCCATGTTTGCGGGCTTTGGAGGTGCGTTTTTTGCCGCACGCCAGGGCATCGTCAGCCCCGAATCGTTCAGCTTCATCGAGTCTGCGCTGATCCTGGCGATTGTGGTGCTGGGTGGCATGGGTTCGCAGCTGGGCGTGATTGTTGCGGCGATTCTGATCACGGTATTGCCCGAGTTTGCGCGCGAGTTCTCCGAGTACCGCATGCTGATCTTCGGCCTGGTGATGATTCTGATGATGGTGTGGCGTCCGCAGGGCCTGTTCCCGATGAAGCGCCACCACGAAGAGTTGAAGTGACCGTAAACACGGATAACGCAAACAGGGAGAAGTGTTTATGAGTCAAACCATGTTGAAAGTGGACGGTCTGTGCATGCGCTTCGGCGGCCTGCTGGCTGTCGACCATGTGGCGCTGGACGTCAAGCAGCAAGAGATATTCGCCATCATCGGCCCCAACGGCGCGGGCAAGACCACGGTGTTCAACTGCATCAGCGGTTTCTACAAACCGACCGAAGGGGCCATCACGCTCAACGGGCAGTCCATCGCGGGCCTGCCCAGCCACGCTGTGGCCAACCATGGCGTGGTGCGCACCTTTCAGAACGTGCGCCTGTTCAAGGGCATGACGGTGATGGAGAACCTGCTGGTGGCACAACACCAGCAGGTCAAGCGCAATCTGCTCTCGGGGCTGTTCAAGACCAAGGCCTACCGCGCGGCGGAAGAGGGAGCCAAGGCCAATGCCGCGCACTGGCTGGACGTGATGGGCCTGCGGGCCTTTGCCAACCGGGAGGCGGGCAATCTGGCCTATGGCCACCAGCGCCGGCTGGAGATTGCGCGCTGCATGATTACCAACCCCAAGCTCTTGATGCTGGACGAGCCTGCCGCGGGCCTGAACCCGCAGGAGAAGGTGGAATTGCAGCACCTGATCGACCAGCTGCGCAAGGAGTATGGTGTCACTGTGCTGCTGATTGAGCATGACATGAGTCTGGTGATGGGGGTGTCCGAGCGCATCCTGGTGATGGAATATGGCAAGCCGATTGCACTGGGTGTGCCGGAGGCGATCCGCAATGACGAACGCGTGATCAAGGCGTACCTGGGAGAGTCGTGATGCAGCCGATGTTGGAAATCAAGAATATCAGCACGCATTACGGTGCGATCTGTGCAGTCAACGATGTGAGTCTGCATGTCAACCAGGGCGAGATCGTTTCGCTGATCGGCAGCAACGGCGCGGGCAAGACCACCTTGCTGATGACCGTGTGCGGCAATCCACGCGCGACGAGCGGTTCCATCAAGTTCGAGGGCGAGGAGTTGGTAGGCCAGTCGTCGCACCTGATCATGCGCAAGGGCATTGCCGTCTCGCCGGAAGGCCGCCGGGTCTTCAAGGACCTGACGGTGGTGGAGAACCTGCAGATGGGCGCTTTCTTTCTGAGCAAGGACGAGATTGCACAGGGAATCGACTATGTGTATGGCCTGTTCCCGCGCCTCAAGGAGCGGGCCGAGCAGCGCGCCGGCACCATGTCGGGCGGGGAGCAGCAGATGCTGGCCATTGGCCGTGCGCTGATGAGCAAGCCGCGCCTGCTGCTGCTGGATGAGCCCACGCTCGGGCTGGCACCGCTCATCATTGCGCAGATTTTCGAGATTATCAAGGCCGTGCGCGAGCAAGGGGTGACAGTGTTTCTGGTGGAGCAGAACGCCAACCAGGCATTGCAGATCGCCGACCGGGGCTATGTATTGGAGACCGGCAGGGTCACGCTGGAGGACAGCGGCGTCAATCTGCTGCGCAACCAGGATATCCGCAAGGCCTACCTGGGCGGTTGATCTCAGAAGGGTGTTACGCCAAAAGCCGCTGTAGTGCCAGGCACTGCGGCGGCTTTTTCATGGGCTGGGTGGGTCCACTGCCGTGCGCACCGGTGCAAACAGCTCGAGCTGGCGCTCGTTGGCAGGCATGACGGGCAATTCCCAGCTTTGCAGCACCTCGTAGCGCCAGCCATTGCCTGTGCCTTGCCGTACCACCAGCAAAATCTGCTGGATCAGCCAATCAATGGGCTGAATGCGTAGCGTATCCAAGGGGGCAGGCGCCCGGTAGCTGATGGTGACATGGGGCGTATGCCCTGCGTCCGGAGGCAGGTCTGGTTGTACCTCGGTCTGCAAGCATCGGAGCAAATCATCAAACTCGCTGGGCCGCCCCTGACACAGGAAGGACCAGTGCGTGCGCTCTCCAGCAGGCCTGTGCTCGCCGCGAATGCGGTTCAGCCGCAACCGAAAAGCCCGCATCGGCATGGCCAGCGCCGCATCGCATGCGCGCGCCAGTGTCCGCTCTGTGGCAAGGCAGGCGGGGTAGGGGCCGCACAGCGTCTGGTGCCAATTGCACTCGGGGAACATGCGCGCTCCCAGAAACTCGCGCAAACCTCGCTGGTCGATGGCGTTGCTCATACGGCTGAGCACCGGGTCAGACGGTTGGCACATGACCATCATGCGTGAGGTGTCCATGGTTTTCCTCCTATAGCGCTCGCTGCAGTGTATGCCGGGGCAGGTGGTGCCGTGTAAGAACGTGTTTACGATCTCCTCGCGCCGCGACAGCGGCTTTGCGGGGCGCCCGGCTAGGGATGGGATGCGAGGGGCGCGCCTAGCGGCGCAGTGCGCAGCCAATAGCCTGCTATTGGCAAGCGCTGCAACGACGCAAACCGCCCGCAAGGCCACTGTCCCTACGGGTTGGAGTGAAATCGGGCGATTTCTTCGCGCTCGCCCTTGCTTGCACCCCGGTGCAAGCTGCGTCCCATCGCTTCGAACTCATCCCGATTGCACTCCAACGCGGCTGCGTAGAGATCGTAAACACGTTCTAAGCGGTCATTACGGCGCTGTTGTGGCTTCAGAGCCCGTCTAAATTAAAATGGCGCATTACCAATCATTCGCCAATGCATGCTGCCGAGACCGGCTTTCAGGCATGCAAAGGCTTTGCGCCCGGGTAGAAGATCTGCGCCCGGGCTGCCTGACACCATGACCGAATCCCCAAAACACAGCCCCTGGCGCATGAGTGTGGCGCCGATGATGGACTGGACTGACCGCCATTGCCGCTACCTGCACCGCCTGCTCACGCGCCACACCTTGCTCTATACCGAGATGGTGACGACCGGCGCCCTGATCCATGGCGATGTGGCCCGGCACCTGCGCTTCAATGATGAAGAGCACCCTGTTGCTTTGCAGTTGGGGGGGAGCGAACCTGCCGATCTGGCCCAGTGCGCCAGGCTGGCGCAGGAATGGGGCTACGACGAGGTCAACCTCAACTGCGGCTGCCCCAGCGAGCGGGTGCAGCGCGGTGCGTTCGGCGCCTGCCTGATGAACGAGAAGGACCTGGTCGCCGATTGCGTGAAGGCGATGCGCGATGCGGTGGATATGCCGGTTACCGTCAAGCACCGCATTGGTATTGACAAGGTGGAGAGTTACGATTTTGTGCGCGACTTTGTCGGAACCGTGGCCGACGCGGGCTGTGAGGTGTTCATCGTTCACGCACGCAACGCCTGGCTCAAGGGGTTGTCTCCCAAGGAAAACCGCGAGATACCTCCGCTGCGCTATGACGTGGTGGCGCAGCTCAAGCGTGACTTCCCCGAGCTCACGATTGCCATCAACGGCGGCATTGCCGATGACGAAACCGCTGTCGCGCAGCTGGCGCAGGTAGATGGCGTGATGGTGGGCCGTGAGGCTTACCACAACCCCTGGTGGCTTGCCTGCTGGGACGCGCTGTACTACGGCGACCCAGCCAGCGACGCCACGCGCGAATCGGTGGAAGAAGAAATGGTGCGCTACATGGAGCGTGAAGCCGTTGCCCATGGCACGCACTGGTACAGCATCGCCCGCCACATGCTGGGCCTGCGCCAGGGCATGCCGGGCGCACGCCGCTGGCGCCAGGTGTGGAGCGACCATCGCCTCAAAACCTTGCCTCCGCACGAAGTGATGCAACTGGCGCGCACCAAGCCTGGCCGCTCGGTGGAAGCAATCGAATTGGCCGGTGCGTAACTGATTGCTATATATTTTATAGCTTTCAGCGTCCGCCAGTGGTGTGCTGGAGTTGTTTTTTCTCAAAAATAGAACTGCGAGCGGGCCGCAGCCGGGCTGTACCCGGCCGCCGTCCCGGAAGACGGGATGGCTCCATGGAGCGCACCCGTGAAGGCTCGTGCGGATGAGGGCGGTTGAGCGCAGATGGGCACGCATCAGCGCACGCATTCGGGGCCGCTGCATGTTCCTTGGAGCCTTTGCAACCGAAAATCGCCTGTTTGCGCAGAATCGCGCATGGCTGTTGTGTGCCAAACACGATCAAAATTGCTACGAACTTGATAGCTGTCGCTGCGCGTGCACAGTTGCGCGATCGGATGCGGTCCATGGATGGGCAATTGCTATACTTCCTATAGTGGCAATCGCCTGTCGGCGCGCAGCACCAGTGCGCCTCACCCAGGAATGCTGCCGATAAGAATCCAGAAATCCGCCCATTGGCTCCGGCCGGGGTGAAGAGAGGGGATGCAGGGATGGGGGAAAAACAAGCGCGTCTGGCCTATGGCTTGCTGATCGGGGCAGGCTGGGCGGGCGCGCACCGCTTTTATCTGCAGCGCTATGCAAGCGCCACGGTGCAGCTCCTGCTGACGGTGCTGATGGTGGGGCTGTGGATCTGGGGCGGCAGTTGGGCGTCCTACGCCCCCTATCTGCTGGGCCCCATTCTCCTGTGGCTGGGCCATGATGGCTTCTGGCTGCATGACTACTTCAGGGTAGAAGAGGAGATGGATACCCAGCTGGCCGGGTTTGTGGATTCCGGCGGCGAGCCACTTGTGCGAGCCGCACCGCTGGCAGCCGCCGTGAAGGAGGCTGCACCTTCCCGTGATGAAGCCGATGCACACAAGAAAACCCGTGCCATCCAACTGACCAAGAAGCAGATTGCCCAGACGCTGCAGGACAACCATCCCAAAGGGGCGCATACAGCGGCAGAGCGCCTCGTCCAGTACCTGCAGCAGCGCAGCCGCCGTCCGCAGCACGATCCGCACCTCGCCGAAGCCTATCTGCTGCATGGCATGGTGCTCTACCAGACCCAGTACCTGGAGGGAGCACGCAAGAAACTGCAGATGGGCGTGCACCTGGCAGCTCCGTTTGCGCACCTGTCGGTGCAAGCCCAGCAGGCCCAGGGCTGGCTCGACCGCTTGCGCAACCCGCCGCTGCAAAGCCAGCCGGGCGCTCCAGCCATGCAGGTGCAGCCCGGTCAGTATGAAGCGCTGATGCGCTCAGGCGACTGGCAGCAGGCCGCCACGCTGTGCGCGCAGATCATTGCGCTGCGCCAGTCCGCCAAGGCAGTGGATGCGCCCGATCTGGCTGCACACCTGCTCAATGCCATGGAAATTGCGCACAACCTGGGCCAGACCGCGCAGGTGCAGGCCCACGGCCAGCTGCTGCTGCAACTGGCCGGTCAGGTCGATGGCAAGTCCTCTGGCCATGGCCCTGTGCCGGAGCCGCTGCAACGCCAGGCGATGGAAAAGCTGGGCGATCTGGCCTTTGCCCAGGGCGATACGGCTGAGGCCACGCGCTACTACCGCCAGGCGCTGGCGCTGGTCACGCGGAGCGCAGGCAGCGGCCCCCAGGTCTGTGGTTTGCTGCAGCGGCTGGCGCTCAATTTCGAGCGCGCAGGCGATGTCTCCGGCGCGTCGGAATGCTGGGCCAGTGCCCACGAGCACATCATCGTGATGGGAGATGTGATGGAAGACAGCGAGGCCGTCTCCGATGTACTGACTCGCTATGCCGCGTTCTCGGTGCGCCACCAGCCTGCCAGGGTCAAGGCACTGATCGAACAATCGCTGCGCATTCAGCACCGCAGCTACCGAGGCTATTCGCTGGCAGCCGCACGTGCCTATGAGGTTTTTGCTGGCTTCATGGCCGAGGTGGGTCAACCGGCAGCGCGCCTTGCGCATCTGCAAACAGCCTTGCTGCTCTACCAGGTGTGTGATCCTGACAATGTTTCCCAAATTGCCGCCATGAAAAAATCCATTGCTGCGGCCCAACAGGCGGTGCAGTCCGTGGCTGGCGAGGTGCCCGCATGACGGATGAAGGCCTGCTGTATGCCGTGAGCCGCTATGACCTGCGCGGCTTCCTGATCGAGCCCGCCAGCATCGATCCCTACCTTCAGCGCAGCGCGATCCAGGCAGGCCCCAATGCCTTGATGCAGATGGGCCCGCTGTGGCAGCAGCTGATGGAGGTATTGCCCGAACTGGCAGATGGCGTGCCTGTGGAAGGCACGCCCGCCTTGCATTGCTGGGTGTGGCCGGCCGACAGGGTGGAAGATGGCGTACAGCGCCTGCGGGCGCTGGATGCGGGCGTGTTCTCGCAGCGTGTGCAGGCACTTGTGGCGCGCGGTGCTGCAGGCAATCAGCTGGAAACGCTGCGCCAGCTGGTGCGCCTGCAGGCCGAGCTGCGTGCGTTTTTGCAGGCAGCTGCCGGGCGGCGCGATGCTGCGCTGCTTTACGTGGTGTAGCGCTGCGGCATCAAGGCCATCAACTCGGCTGCAGCCTTCTCTGGATTGTCCGCATTGACGATGGCGCGCACCACCGCGACGGAGCCAACGCCGCTCTCCAGCACCTGTGCAAACTGCGCAGCGCCAATGCCGCCAATCGCCACCTGCGGGTAGCCGCGCGTCAGGGCGGCATAACGCATCAGGCGCGCCAGGCCTTGCGGGACGGTGGCCATTTTCTTGAGCGTGGTGGGAAATACAGCCCCCATGGCGATATAGCTGGGCTGCGCCTGGCTAGCGCGCACCATCTCGGCGTAGCCGTGGGTGCTGACGCCCAGGCGCACACCGCTGGCGCGCAGGGCGGTCAGATCGGCGCTGCTGAGTGCATCGAGGTCTTCCTGACCCAGGTGAACACCGTAGCTACCCGCTGCGATGGCCTGGCGCCAATGGTCGTTGATGAAGAGCAGGGCGGGCGTGCCCTTGACGGCCTCCACCGCTGCCTGGACTTCGCGCTCCACCGCTGCGGCATCTTCCGATTTGAAACGCAGTTGCACGGTGGGCACGCCGGCATGCGCCATGCGGCCGACCCATTGGGCAGTGGGCAGCACGGCGTACAGGCCCAGTTGCTCGGGGCAGGCAACAAAGGCTTCTGACTCTGTACGCAGCTGCAGGCCAAAATCTGCAGCGGCTGTGGGCCAGGCGTGGGCGTCGAACACACCGAGCCGCTGGCTTTGCGCGGACCAAGCCTTGGCAATGCAATCTGCATCAATGGCGATGAAGCCCAACTGGCTGCAGGCCGCAACTGCACCTGCATATACGGTGTCCTGCTGCTGCGCGTGCGTCAGTGCTGGTGCGGGCTGCGGTGGAAAGTCCGCAAAGTCTGCTTGATGAACATCAAGAATGGCTTGGGCGATGGGGCTGGCGGTCATGGTGATTGGGGTGTTTCTCGCTGATCTGGCAGGCGCTCTCAGCCATCCATTCAGGCGTTGTGCCAGAAAGGCGTGCCCAGCACCGGCGTGCTGGGTTGGGCCGTGTCCTGCGCTTGCATGGCGCCTGCCCGGAAGGCGGCGTGGCCCGCTGCCGTAGCGTCGGCAAAGGCACCAGCCATGGCGACGGGGTCTTGCGACAGCGCCACGGCGGTGTTGAGCAGCACGCCGTCAAAGCCCCATTCCATCACCTGGCAGGCGTGGCTGGGCAGGCCCAGGCCGGCATCGCAGATCAGCGGTACGTCGAGGCGCTCGCGCAAGGCCTGCATCGCGTACGGGTTGACGGGGCCACGGCCCGTGCCGATGGGCGCTGCCCAGGGCATGACGGCCTGGCAGCCAACGTCGACGAGGCGCTGGCATAGCACCAGGTCTTCGGTGCAGTAGGGCAGCACCTGAAAGCCGTCCTTGATCAGGATGGAGGCCGCTTCGACGAGGTTGAGCGTATCGGGCTGCAAGGTGTAGTCGTCACCGATCAGCTCCAGCTTGATCCACGGCGTCTCGAACACCTCGCGCGCCATCTGCGCGGTGGTGATCGCCTCCTGCACGCGCATGCAGCCTGCGGTGTTGGGCAGCACAGGCACCTGAAGGCGCTTGAGCAGGGCCCAGAAGTCGCTGCCGGTTTCTGCCGCATTGCTGCCCTGGCGGCGCAGCGATGCAGTCACCATGGCTGGCCTGGCGCGGGCGACTGCGGCCTCCAGCACTGCGGGCGATGGGTAGCGCGAGGTGCCCAGCAGCAGCCGGCTTTGAAAGCGCTGGCCATACAGAACCAGGGCGTCGTCAGAGGAGGGAATGGCAGTCATGGCTAGAAATTGGTAGAAAAATGGCCATCAGCGCTCAACTGGAGCGCGCAGATTGCTATCAAAAGTAGAGCAAATCTGCAGGAAGGTGCTGACACGCGGAATCCTGGGCGTGTTTTTACAGCACAGCGGGCGCCGTTCATGCGGTTGTCAGCCGCCAGTGACCGGCGAGATCACCTCGACCTTGTCATTGGCCTGGAGTACCCGGCTCTCGTAAAGCGCCTTGGGCACGAACTCGGTGTTCACCGCCACGGCAAAGGGTGGTTGCGGCTGCAATTGGGCCAGCGCCTGGGCTACGGTGGCATGGGCGGGCAGCTCGGTGGCCTGGTTGTTCAAAAGGATTTGCATCGTCATATCGGTTGAAGTGCCCATCATAGAGGGTGAAAACAGGTTTTCAGAGGAGGCTGACGGCCAGACCGAACTGTGCCGCCATCGGCGAGCCACCGGTTTCCACCACCTGCACGGCACAGTCGAGCACTGCAGGAGAGATCATGAAGCCGTGGCGGTACAGGCCATTGACTTCCAGTACACGCGGCTGGGTCTGCCGTATGGCGGGCAGGTTGTCGGGCAGGGCGGGGCGGCACTGCACGCCGATCTCCAGAATGCGCGCCTCGGCAAAACCGCTATGCACGGTGTAGGCCGCAGAGAGCAACTCCATCGCCGAGCGGACGCTTGCGGGCGACATATCGTCCGATTCAATCTCAGTCGCGCCGATCACGAACAGATGGTTCTGCTTGGGGGCGATGTAGATTGGGTAGCGCGGGTGCATCAGGCGCGTAGGGCGGCTCAGGCTCACCTCGGGGGCGTGCACGCGCACCACTTCGCCGCGTACGCCGCGCAGCGTGCTCCACTGTGGTTTGGCGCCAAGGCCCCGGGTGTCGATCAGCCAATCAGGCTGGCCGGCCTCGCCCGGGGCAAAGTCGCTCACCTCGCGGGGCGTATGCCAATGCAGGCGCACGCCGCCCGCCTGCAACGCGGGCACCAGGGCAGCCAGCAACTGGCGATTGTCCAGCTGGCCTTCGCCAGGCAGGTAATAGCCTTGCTGAAAATGCGAGGCCAGTGCCGGTTCGAGCGCCTGCAGGGCGGAGCGATCCAGCGCCTGCAAAGGGGGCAGCTCCGCAATGGCCGCCTGGGTGCGCTCCAGAATGCGGCGAAAGCGCTGGGCCTCGACCGCATCCTGCCGGTGCCAGACCACCATGGTTCCGGCTTGCTGAATGAACACAGGATCGGCCAACTGGGCAATCAACTGCGGCCAGCGCGCAAGGCCGTACTGGCCCATGCGCACGACACCGTGCTCGGTAACTGCTGACTCGGCCAGCGGGGCGAGCATGGCAGCGGCCACATGTGCGGCTGCATGCTCGGCCTGCGGGCCGCCACGGTCATACAGATCGATGGAATAGCCCTTGCCCGAGAGCACAAGCGCCAACAGGCGCCCGAGCAGGCCACCGCCAAGGATGGCAAGGCGGGCAGGAGCGGGAATGAGTGCGTGAGAAGTCATGTTTGCCTATAGGCGCCCGGGCCGGAGAAAGCGCCCAGCACGCAACAGACAAAACAGCGGATGCAGCCGTGTCGAAAACTCCCCACGCCAGCATGGTCTGGATCGGGTGAAAGGGTCTGATCTCAGCCGCACTGCACATGCGAGGATGCATGCACAGGGACACCCCTGTTTCGTCTCAAGCGGATATTAGAGCACAGCGCCTGGGGCAGCGGCCCGCACAGCATCAAGCCGCACCTGCAATCGTGGATAATTTCCGCGCGCCGGGCCTGTGTTGCCCGGCCTTTGTTTTGGATACCTGCCATGACCCGTTCGAACCTCAACGCTTCCGCCACCTTGCCGCGCTACGCCCGGGTGCTGTCGATTGCCGG
Source organism: Comamonas sp. 4034 (assembly GCF_050434545.1). Lineage (NCBI taxonomy): Bacteria > Pseudomonadati > Pseudomonadota > Betaproteobacteria > Burkholderiales > Comamonadaceae > Comamonas > Comamonas sp. 4034. The sequence continues at coordinate 15,703 of NZ_JBNDIT010000017.1, forward strand.
CTCCGACAGCGGTGGTGGTGCAGGCATCCAGGCCGATCTGAAAACCATGAGCGCCTTGGGCTGTTACGGCATGACGGCGATCACGGCGTTGACGGCCCAGAACACCCAGGGCGTGCGCGGCATTCACGGAGTGCCACCCCAGTTCCTGCAGGATCAGCTTGACGCCGTGCTGCAGGATATCGGCACCGACGCCGTCAAGATCGGCATGTTGCATGCGCCGGAGGTGGTTCAGGTGGTCGCTGCTGCCATTGACCGGTATGCGCTGCGCAATGTGGTGCTGGACCCGGTGATGGTGGCCACCAGTGGCGACCGCCTGATTGCCGAGGCGACGGTGGGCGAACTGGTGAACCAGCTTTTTCCTCGCGCTGCGGTGATCACCCCCAACCTGGATGAGGCAGGCTTGCTGCTGGGTCGCACCATCCAGGGGGCAGACGAGCTGGAGCGCGCCGCCCAGGATCTGCTGGCCATGGGTGCCAAGGCGGTGCTGGTCAAAGGAGGGCACCTTCCCGGCGAGGAAGTGGTGGACTTGCTGGCTATGGCCGATGGCACGCGCCTGCGCCTGGCTTCACCCCGCATCCACACCCATAATGGCCATGGCACGGGTTGCACCCTGTCATCCGCCATTGCCTGCCAGCTGGCCCTGGGCCATACGCTGCCGGATGCCGTACAGCGTGGCCGCCAGTACATCCTGGGTGCCATTGCAGCCGGCGCCGACGTGCATACCGGCCAGGGCCACGGCCCGCTCAATCATGGCTGGCAGCCCCAGGCACAAGTGGTCGTTCGAAGTGGGGTAGTATGAAGATGTGATTGTCGAAACGATCATTGATTTGGTTATTTGGATCACTAATCTGAAAATTTCTCGTCTAATTGACTGAAAATTTGGTGATTTTTCATCAATTTGGAGGCTTTGGCGGCTTGATAGCCTCTGATTTGATGGATTAAGTTACTTTTTAAGTTTTTTGAATAAGACCCTGATATGGAAGAATAATTTTGGAAATTTCTCTCCGTTCCAGTAACGGATTGTTGATCAATTGTCCAAATTAAATACTGGTAAAAACATAAAATGTAAACATTTTGTAAATATCAATTTGCGTGCAAGTCACTGTCAACCTGCTTCGTGTGCGGCCCGTTGTAGTTTCATCTTTAGGAGATTTCTGACATGACCCCCACCACTGTTTTCAGCATCTGGCCAGAAGACGAACGTGATCGCAAGCGCGCACCGGCATCGCTGTAAACCCATTATTCCTGTTATGGCCCAAGGGCTGTAACCTCGGCAAACGGCTCCTCCAGGGAGCCGTTGCTTACGTCAGGGCTCCAACCCTTTGACTTGGAACCTGGACACCCCATGACCACCCTGTGGCCTGGCACTGCAAGCATTGCAGTCAGGCGCAGGGTGTTTGTTTTGGGGAGTAAAAAAGCCTGCCAGGGCGGCAGGCTGGGGAAAGTGGGTGTATTGGGCGCTCAGGTGTGGGGTGCAGCAGCTTCCGCCGAGAGTTGAAGCAAGCGCTCCAGGGCCCGGTCATGGATGCCTTGCTGCAGCAGCGCAGTGAAGGTGGACTGGGCATAGTCGAGGGTGGTGCCGTAGATGCCGCACGATTGGGCAAAGATGCGCCGGTAGTCATCCTCGCACAGGGTACCCGTGCAACGCGGGCTGGTTTTTGACAGGGTAAAAGCCAGCGCCTTCACATTGCCGTTCTCGGTCTGGCAATCGAGCCACTTGGGATCGTAGGCATCGGCAGCCATTTCGCGCTGCCACAGGCGCGGCATCATTTCCGGTACATGGTGGCGCGCGATGCGAAAGGCCATACCCCGGCAGCTGCCTCCCGAGAACATGCCGAACACGAGGCCAGGGCACTCTGGCGTGCCGCGATTGATGTGGCTCCACATCTTGAGCGCGCGATGCCAGCCGTACACGCGCGCGTGGCGACATTCCAGAAACTCGAATTCTGGACGCCAGATCAGTGAGCCATAGGCAAATACCCATAGATCCTGTTCGCCTCCCCATTCCTCCATGGTTCTTTCGAACATATGTTTGGAGCAACAGTTGCGGGAGCGGACAGCCGGTTTCGTCATGATGGTATCAACCAACAAAGCAGATGTGGAGCAATAGTTATAGCGCCAAGTACATGCAGTTGCTAGCGTTGCACCATGTAAAGCGGTAGGCTTTGGTGGCGAAAGCAACAGCTGCGCAGGACAGGTGCGTGTTTCGCTACAACGCGGCAGCATGACGGCGCGATGACGGAATTGTCGAACAATCGACGATTCTTTCTCAAGTGCATGGTTGATACGCGATGGGTATTTATCCGCCGCCCAAAGCCACGGTGGCTTTTTTGCATGGATAGATGCTATGATGTTCATAGCTTATGAGGTCGCAGGCGCTGTGCAAAGAATTGTTTTTGCCATGAAGCCAAATGGCCAGGGTGCCCAGTCATGGCGTCGGCAGATGGGTGCATCACAGTTCGCAGCCCAAGGGCCTGCTTTGACTGGATGTAGCGTTCGAGGAAAAATGGTCTTCGTATGAATATTGTGATCTTGGACGATTATCAGGATGCAGTGCGCAAGCTGCAGTGCGCATCGCGCCTGGATGACTATTCAGCCAAGGTCTACACCAATACCGTCAAGGGCCTGGGCCAGCTGTCGGTGCGGCTGCGTGATGCCGACATCATCGTGTTGATCCGCGAGCGCACCCACATCAACCGCCTGCTGCTGGAAAAGCTTCCTCGCCTCAAGATGATTGCGCAGACCGGCCGGGTCGGTTCGCACATTGACCTGACAGCCTGCACCGAGCGCGGTGTGGCTGTGGCTGAAGGTGTGGGCTCTCCCGTTGCTCCTGCGGAATTGACCTGGGCGCTCATTATGTCGGCTGCGCGCAGGTTGCCGCAGTACATAGCCAACCTCAAGCATGGTGCCTGGCAGCAGTCGGGCTTCAAGGCGGCCAACATGCCGCCCAATTTTGGCCTGGGCACGGTGTTGCGCGGCCGCACCCTGGGTATCTGGGGCTACGGCAAGATCGGCCAGATGGTGGCTGGTTATGGCAAGGCCTTCGGCATGGAGGTGCTGGTCTGGGGCAGTGACAATTCGCGTGCGCGCGCCCTGTCTGACGGGCACAAGGTCGCCCCCAGCAAACAGGCTTTTTTTGCTGCCAGCGATGTGCTCTCGGTCCACCTGCGGCTCAACGACCAGACACGCGGCTGCATCAGCTTTGACGACCTGTCGATGATGAAGCCGACTGCCACCTTCGTGAACACCTCGCGGGCCGAACTGGTGCAGCCCGATGCCTTGATCGCGGGGCTCAACCGGGGCCGCCCGGGTATTGCAGCCGTGGACGTATTCGAGAGCGAGCCCACCTTGCAGGGTCATGCCCTGCTGCGGCTGGAGAATTGCATCTGCACGCCCCACATCGGCTATGTGGAGCTGGACAGCTACGAGATGTACTTTGGCGCAGCGTTTGACAACGTGATCAACTACATCAAGGGCCGGCCGACGAATATCGTCAACCCGGGCGCGCTGCAGGTGCGGCGCTGACAGACACTGCTGCCGCTGTATTGCCGCCACGCATTGCGGCCACTATTGACCACCCCAGCGCCTGAATCTTTAGGCGGCAGCCAATGTCTGCCAGACCACAGGGTGTATTGACCCAGGACAAGTAACTCACTCAAGCTGCAGTTTCTTGCGAGCAATCAGCTCGTTGTACATCTTGCGGTCGGCGGCAATGCGCTGCGAAAGCCGAACGGGCGAGGGATCGTCCAGGGTCCAGGCCTGGCGCAACAGCTGCTCCTTGATTTCCGCGCTGCTCAGCACCTTGACCAGCGCGTCGCTCAACGGGCCTTGCACCGCCGCGTGCATGCCTGCGGGGGCCATCAGCGCGTTCCACACCTCGATGTTCACATCCTTGGCGCCGATCTCGCGCATGGAAGGCGTGTCCGGCATCAGGCTGGTGCGCTGGGCCGATGTCACGGCCAGCGCCGTGAGCTTGCCGTTCTGCACCAGGGGCAGGACGGACGAGATGGGCAGCAGCGCGCAATCGAGCTGACCGCCAAGCAGGGCGGACACCACGCCCGGCGCGCCAGTAAAGGGCACATGCAGCGCTTCAAAGTGCAGGGCATCCTTGAGTAGTTCCATGCCCAGGTGGCCGCCTGACCCCAGGCCGGTGGAGCCATAGCTGGCGGCCTTGCCTTTTTTGCGCAAGCTCGCCAGCGCCTTGTCGGCAGAAGTGCCTGCCGCAGCAGGCACCACCCAGGCCAGCGGTGATACGCCAACCAGCGCCAGCGGTGCAAAATCCTTGGCCGGGTTGTAGGGCAGCCTGGAGTACAGCGCTTGTGATGATGTCAGCGGGCCGTTGCCGATGATGCCGAAGGTATGGTCATCGGTGGCGCGGGCCACCTGGTCTGCTCCGATATTGCCGCTGGCGCCGGGCTTGTTGTCGACCACAACTGGCTGGCCCAGGATCTGCGCCAGCGGCTGGGCGATCATGCGCGCCTGCATGTCGGGTGAGGAGCCCGCCGGGTAGCCCACCACAAAGCGCAGCGGTCTGCTGGGCCAGACGGTATCGGCAGCATGTGCGCGGGTCAGGGACAGGGGCAGTGCACAGGCGCTGGCCAGGCTGGCAAGTCCTTGGAGCAGGTGGCGGCGGGTAGGGGTCATGGGGCAGCAGGGCGGTTGACGGCAAGACCGTGTGATCGCAATGGACGCGACAAATGCAAAGGCGGCCATCCTAACGCAGCGAACGGTATGCTGGCGCAAGGAGGCTGTCACCTGTGGTGGCGTCTGCCAGGGGGCAAACACTCCCGATTTGGGCCGCCGCACACCAGGGCGCTGCGCATGCCTGTGGTACCGGTATGATTCAAGCTCTGTCACCGGCTGGCGCATCCTCTGTGTGCGTTGGCAAAAAACCGCGACTTACGCAAACCGGGCGCAGGCGAATGCGCTGGCCCCGTGGAGGTGCATCTGCTGCATTTCTGTTTGGGTAGGTTCTGAAGCTGATCCATGAGCCGACTTCGCACCCAAAACCCCGACCCCGCTCCTGCCACGCCGGATGCCAACCTGTCCGCCGAGCCGCCCGCAACCGCTTCGCCGCCGTCAGCACCATGGCAGGCGCCTTCGCCTGCCTCACAATCTTCTGCGCCCCCAACACCACCACCAGCGTGGCCGCCCGCATACCCGCCTGCAGCCCCACCGGGCGCGCCACGCAAATCTTCACCGAATGGCGGCCCGCCAGCGCCCACGCGCCGCACCACCTGGCTGCTGCTGGGCGGCTGGGCGGCGGTGACGCTGGTGATCTATCTGGCGACCGATGCGTACCGCAAGCCCGCCGAAGGCAAGGTGTTGGCCCACGGTGTGCTGGAGATCCCACGTGACAGGGACGGGCACTTCCGTGTGGGCGGTGCCGTCAACGGCGTGCCGGTGCAGTTCATGGTCGATACCGGGGCGAGCATCATCAGCATCACCGACAAGGTGGCCGAACGCGCCCAGTTGCCCGAAGGCGTACCCATGCAGTTCCAGACGGCCAATGGTGTGCGCGAAGGCACCATGCGCAGGGCCGAGCGCATTGAAGTCGGCCCGTTTGCCGTCAACAACCTGCGGGTTGGCACCGGCTACACGGGTGAGAGCGACAAGGATGCGCTGCTGGGCCAGAACTTTCTGCGCTACTTCGATGTCAGCATGGCAGGCAACACCATGGTGCTGCGGGCGCGGGAAACCGATTGATCAGTGGTGCGCTGGCAAAAACGCATTGCAGCGCTTTACTGGCATGTGCCATTTGCTATCTATTAAATAGCAAATAAATCACCGCAAAATAGCAACCGAGTAGAATTCGAGGGCCTGACAGCCGGATTTGGGCCGGGTGGATGCAAAAAAAGCGCCCGGGCTTCCAGCGCGGACGCGGCCTGCCGGGGCAGCTTTTCGTTACTTGGTGCCGAAAATGCGGTCGCCAGCGTCGCCCAGGCCAGGAAGGATGTAGCCGTGGTCGTTGAGCTCGCGGTCCACAGCAGCCGTGAAGATGGGCACATCGGGGTGCGCCTTCTGCAGGGTGGCAATGCCTTCGGGTGCCGCCAGCAGGCACATGAACTTGATGGACTTGGGCTGGCACTTGTCCTTGAGTTGCTGCACGGCTGCAGCGGCCGAATTACCCGTTGCCAGCATCGGGTCCACCACGATCACATCGCGCTCGCCCATGTTGTCGGGCATCTTGAAGTAGTACTCGACCGGCTGCAGCGTCTGCGGGTCGCGGTACAGGCCGATGTGGCCGATGCGCGCGCCCGGCACCACGTTCAGCATGCCGTCCAGAAAACCATTGCCTGCGCGCAGGATGGACACCAGGGCCAACTTCTTGCCGTCGATTACTTTGCCGACCATCTTCTCCATGGGCGTCTCGATTTCCAGATCCTGCAGCGGAAAGTCGCGCGTGATCTCATAGGCCATCAGCGTCGACAACTCGCCCAGCATGCGGCGAAAGCTGTTGGTGCTGGCTTCCTTGCGGCGCATCAAGGTCAGTTTGTGCTGAACCAGGGGGTGGTCGATGATGGTGACTTTGGCGATGTTGGTAGTCATGGATGTTTTTGTTTTTCAGGGTGAAAACTGGGCACCAAGTTTGCCAGAAACCGATGCCTGCCCTGCCTGCGGGGTGGAAATGACCTGCTTGCGCACTCCAATGCAATGGCAATGATCGCAATACCATCATGGACTGAGAATCGTGGGGCAGACGCATCTACTTTAGGATAGGGTGTTCTCCCTCAGCAGACATCAGACATATCCGGTCAATGCACCATTCCAAACCTCACGCCAATTCCTTTGTTCGCCGCGTTCGCAGCCAGCTTGACGCGCTTTCCACTGCAGAGCGCAGGCTGGCCGATTTCATGCTGGAGTTTCCTGGCGAGCTCGCTAGCTATGCCGCCAGCGAGCTGGCGACGCTTGCTGGCGTGTCCAACGCAACCGTGAGCCGATTCATACGGCGCCTGGGCTATGCGAGCTACGAAGAGGCAAAGCGTGATGTGCGGCGCGAAAAGGAGTCGGGCTCGCCCTTGTTTCAGGCCGCCAAGAGTGCGGCGGGCCAGACACCGCTTGCCAGCCGGATTGCCACCAACCTCGAACAATCGCAGTCGAACCTGGCGCGCACCTTTGCGCAGCTGAACGACATGCAGATGCAGGACATCGTCACCGCGCTCGTCAAGGCGCCGCGGCTCCTGATTTTTGGCACGCGGGGCAGCCATGGCTTTGCGCGCTACCTGCGCTGGCAGTTGCTGCAGGTGATTCCTTGCGTGGTGGCGGTTCCCGATGCGGGGGAGTCACTGGGCGAGCATCTGGCTGGGCTCGCGCCACAGGATTGCCTGGTGGTGTTTGGCATGCGGCGCCAGACGCGGCAGATGTCGGGCCTTTTGGAGGCGGCCAGCAAGATGGGCTGCAAAATCCTTTTCATCAGCGATGCCATGTCGCCCGACCGCCGCGAGGCGACCTGGTCGATCCAGTGCCAGTGCATGGGCCCGGGGCCGCTGGACAACCATGTAGCGGTCATGGCGCTGTGCGACCTGATCTCCACCATGGTTGTCGAGAGCGCGGGCGCGGCCGGTCGCAAGCGCCTCGCGGCCATCGAGCTCCTGCACGAAGACCTGGACGAGTTGTGACGACACTGCTCATCTGACAGCGGGATTTCAAAAAACGTTTGTCAAACGCTCCATCAAGGGTTTGTCCTTGGAACGGATTCTTCTTTCGTGATTGAAAATTGATTTTCAGATTTATTTATTTTAGAAATCAATTTTCCATATCGTAGCACGCAACTGGAGTCTCATATGGCAGGCGGACCTCAACTCTCATCGCTTCCCAACTCTCCCAAGGTGGCCCAACTCGACCAGGCGCTGGACCAGATCGGAGTCACGCGGTCGCACCACACCATCATCTTTCTGATTCTGATCGGTTGTCTGTTCGATGCGTTTGAGCAGAACGCGGTCGGCATCGTCGGCCCCATGCTGCGCGAGCAGTGGGGCCTGGACGCTGCGCACATCGGCATGCTCAATACCGTCACCTTTGCGGCAGCGGCCATCGGCCGTGTCGTATCCGGCTACGTGGCAGACCGGTATGGGCGCCGGGTCATGCTCAGCATCGACCTGTTGCTTTTCACATTGGGGGCAGGCATCTGCGCCATGGCACCGAACCTGACTGTGATGGCGATTGGCCGTGCGGTGGTGGGTTTTGGCCTGGGAGGCGAAATCGCCATTGCCGTGACGATGCTGGCTGAGTTCTGCTCGACCAAGGCACGTGGCGTGGCGATCGGTACGGTTAACGTCGCAGCTGGCGGCCTGGGCAACTTTCTGGCGCCGGGCTTCGGCCTTCTGGTGTTCTGGCTGTTTCCGGGCGACAACAACTGGCGCTGGTTGTTTGTATGCCTGATGGTGCCGGCCATCCTGGGCGCGTTCTACCGCCGCTACATTCCCGAGACGCCACGCTTTCTGCTCTCGCAAGGCAAGGTAAAGGAGACCAATGCCGTGCTCTCCAAGCTGGCAGCAGGCCGCCTCTCGGGCAAGGACATTCCGCAACGCGAATTCATCACCGATGACGGTGTGGCTCCGCCGGAATCGAAGATCAAGGTCCGTGTCACCGAAATCTTCCGGGGTGCCCTGGCGCGCCGTACCATCCCGTTGTGCATCACGATATGGATGACCTATGGCGCGCAGATCTCCGTGCTCACCCTGATGCCGACGATTCTGGTGACGCTGGGCTACTCCATCTCCAAGAGCCTCATGTTCACCATGGTGATGCAGTGCGGCAGCCTGCTGGGCGCCATTGCCGCATCGGCTCTGGGCTTTCACTTCCCGCGCAAGCGCGTCCTGACCATCGGCGCCGTCTGTGCCTGCATTGCCGCGCTGTCCATTGGCTTTCTGGCCAAGAACATCGTCATGCTGCTGGCGGCAGGTGCGGTGTTCCAGTTCTTTGTGCTGTTGCTCAACACCACCATCTGGATCTTTGCCCCCGAACTCTATCCCACCCGGGTGCGTGCCTTCGGCACCGCCTTCATTCTGGCCACCGGCACGGCCGGTGGCGCCTTCATGCCGCTGGTGGCAGGCAAGCTGCTCGATTCAGTGGGCCTTGCAGGCGTGTTCTCGATGGTGGCTGCGATGTATGCGATCTTCGTCATCAGCATCCAGAGCGTGCCCGAGACCTACGGAACCTCGCCGGACGCCACGCCCATCGATGGCGGCAGCGAAGGGCAGCCAGCCGGGGCAGCGGCACCGATCCAGGCACGCGCGCGCTGAGCGGAGCGTCTCGATTTCAGGAAGAATTTGAATGCGGAACATTCTGGTCATCAACCCGAACTCATCCAGGGCCACCACGTCGATGATGGTCAATATCGCGGCAGACGAAGCACCCGCCGGTGTAGCCGTCAGCGGCCTGACTGCGCAACGTGCGCCTTTGATGATCGTGAACCAGCAGGAGTTGGATGCGGCGGCGCTGGAGGTGGAGACCACATGGCGCTCGGCGCAGGCCGAGGGCTGGTCGGGCGTCATCATCAGTGCATTTGGCGACCCGGGCGTGCACCTGGTCAGGCGCACGACCGATCTTCCCGTGGTCGGCATCTGCGAGTCGTCGATGCTGGAGGCGGCAGAGGGCGGCCGGCGGTTTGGCATTGCCACCGTGACACCTGATCTGGCCGATGCGATCAATGGTAAAGCCCGTGAGCTGGGGCTCGCAGAGCTGTTCACAGGCATTCGCCTGACCTCGGGCGACCCACGCGCCCTGACGGCGGACCCCCAGGCGCTGGATGCTGCGCTGGCGCAGGCGGTGCGCCAGTGCATCGAGCAGGACCAGGCTGAGGCCGTGATCATTGGCGGCGGGCCGCTGGGGCAGGCTGCGCTGCAGCTGGCGCCGCGATTTCAGGTTCCGGTCATTGCGCCCATCTCGGCCGCAGTGCGGCGGCTTCTGCGCCTGATGGCGCCTGCGCCCGCATCGGCCATGGCGCAGGGCTGAGCGAGTGTGGCGCCCTTCAACTGGCGAGCAACTGCCCGTAGCTGGCCAGGTCAACGTTGCCGCCGCTGATAAGAACGCCTACGCGCTTGCCCTTCAGGTCCAGGCCGCCATGGCGGGCGCCTGCGAGCGAGAGTGCGCCGGTGGGTTCGACCACGATCTTCATGCGTTCCGCATAGAAACGCATGCTCTCAACCAGCTGCGCATCGCTGGCGGTGAGAATGTCGGTCACCTCGCGGCGGATGATGGCGAAGGTGAGATCGCCCAGCGCCTGCGTCTGCGCGCCGTCAGCCAGCGTCTTGGGTGTGGCGATCTTCACGATTTCGCCCTTGCGCAGCGACTGCTGCGCGTCGTTGCCAGCTTCGGGCTCCACGCCGTAAACCTTGCAGGCAGGCGCCATGGCCTTGGCCGACAGCAACGTTCCCGACAGCAGGCCGCCGCCGCCCAGTGGCGTGAAGAGGTAGTCAAGATCGGGCACATCCTGCAGCAGCTCCATCGCGGCGGTGCCCTGGCCGGCAATCACGTCGCGGTGGTTGTAGGGCGGCACCAGCGTCATGCCACGCTCCTGCGCAATGCGGGTGCTGATGGCTTCGCGGTCTTCGGTGAACCGGTCGAAGGTGACGACCTCGGCCCCGTAGCCGCGTGTGGCCGCCAGCTTGGCCGCTGGCGCGTCCTGCGGCATCACGATCACGGCAGGCATGCCCAGGATGCGGGCCGACAAGGCAATCGCCTGTGCGTGGTTGCCTGACGAGAACGCCAGCGCGCCGCGCCTGGCCTGCTCAGGGCTGAACTGTGCGAGCGCGTTGTAGCCACCACGGAACTTGAACGCGCCCATGCGCTGGAGGTTCTCGCATTTGAAGAAGAACTCGGCGCCCGTCATTTTGTTGAGCGTGGTCGAATGCAGCACTGGCGTGCGGTGGGCGACGCCTTTGAGTCGCTCCGAGGCGGCTTGCACATCGGCGAAGGTGGGCAGGGTGGTCGGCGAGATGGAGTCGTTCATCGGTCTGGCGGGTGAATGGGAAAGGTCTTGCCATATTAGAGGAAAACCAGGAGCGGGTTGATGCCGCAAGCCGCCAATGCGGGCGTCCGCAAAGTGTTGCTGTATTGAAAATTGGTACCGCTGGCGAGCGCCTGCGCAGCGATTGCGAACATGTGCTTACGTATAATCCAACGTTTGTACTGGTTTTTGCTGCAAAGGGTTTGCATATGTGGAACAAGAAGTTTGCGCTGGTAGCGGGCGCATTGGCTGTCTCGGCGTTGACTGCATCGGGCGTGCAGGCGCAGAGCCGTGAACTGGTCGTGGCCTCGAGCGCAACCTATGCGCCTTTTGCGTTTGAGAACAAGGACAAGCAGATCGTTGGCTTTGACATCGATATCGTCAACGCCATTGCCAAGCAGCAAGGCATGAAGCTGCGTATCGTCAATACGCCGTTCACCAGCATCTTTGCGTCGCTCAACAATGGCGACGTGGATTTCGTGATCTCGGGCGTGACGATCAACGAAAAGCGCAAGCAGAGCTTTGATTTCTCGGAGCCATACTTCGATGCACGCCAGTTGATCGCCGTGCCCAAGGACAGCAAGGTCGCGTCGCTCAAGGATCTGAAGGACAAGAAGGTGTCCGTGGTCAGCGGCTCGACCGGTGACGACGTGATGAGCCGCGAAGTCGGCAAGACCAGCACCAACATCCGCCGTTTCGAGAGCACGCCGCTGATCATCTCCGAGCTGGCCAGCGGCGGCGTGGATGCCGCCATCGGCGACAACGGCGTGATTGCCTACCGCGTGTCGCAATACCCGGCGCTCAAGACCGTCGATGACGCAAGCTTCCCCAAGGAGCATTTCGGCATCGTCGTGCGCAAGGGCGACAAGGCCCTGCAGGACAAGATCAACGCGGGTCTGGCCGCCATCCGCGCCGATGGCAGCTACAACGTGATCTACAAGAAGTGGTTCAACCAGGACTACAAGGCGCAATAAGACAGGATGTGTATCGGCAGGCTGCACGGGGCGCAAGCCAGTGGCATTGAGGCCTGCCATGTAAGACTACAATATTGATAGCTATTACCGCACGCAGGACGGCCACCAGGCCGTCTTTTTGCTGGAAAGAATGATGTATGGATAACAACACGCCCGTCGAATGGTTCGGCTGGTTCCGCCCCGATATCCTGGTGGAATACAAGCAGCTGTTCTGGCAAGGTGCCGCAGTCACGGTCGGCATGACGATTGCGTGCATCCTGATGGGGTGCGCATTTGGGCTGATGCTGGCGCTTGCGCGCCTGGCCGATGCTCGCCACCAGCCCTGGAAGGCTGTGTGCAAGTATCTGTTGCGCTGGCCGTCCACCGTGTATGTGAGCTTCTTTCGCGGCACGCCGCTTTTCGTGCAGATTCTTTTGATGCACTTTGCCGTGATGCCGCTGTTCATCCATCCGGTGAACGGCTGGCTGATCAGCGGTGATTTGGCGCGCACCCTGAAGCAGGACCATGGCGCGCTCATCTCGGGCGTGGTGGCGCTGACGCTGAACTCATCGGCTTACATCTCGGAGGTGTTCCGCGCCGGTATCCAGTCGATCTCGGCGGGCCAGAAGATGGCGGGTTTGTCGCTGGGCATGACGCACGGGCAGATGATGCGCTATGTGGTGATTCCACAGGCTTTCCGGCGCATGCTGCCGCCTCTGGGCAACAACATGATTTCGCTGCTCAAAGACACATCGCTGGTCTCGGCCATTGGCCTGGCGGAAATGGCCTACGCGGCCCGCACGGTGGCAGGCGCCTATGGGCGCTACTGGGAGCCGTACCTGGCCGTGGCACTGGCATACTGGCTGATGACCTTCCTGCTGACCGTGGGGCTGCGCAAGCTGGAAGACCACCTGGCACGCAGCGACAGAACCTGATGGTGCGCAGGGCATTTGAGGCGCCCGGCGCCCCAGCCGCTGCGCTCTCTGAAAAAAACAAAGCCGGCTGCTGCCGGCTTTGTTTTTTGGGGCGCAGCCGCTAGGCGTTACTTCTTGCCACCCATGATGCTGCCCAGCACGCCGCGCAGAATCTGGTTGCCCAGCTTGGTGCCCAGCGAGCGAGCGGTGGATTTGGCCATGGTCTGCACAATGCCGTCCTTTTTGCCACCGCGCGGGCCGGTGGTGCCAAACAGAATGTCGTTGAGGCTACCCATCAGGCCGCTGTCACCTGCATTGGCTGCTGCTGCGCCGCCCGAGCCGGCTGTCGCCTTGCCGCCCTCGGCTGCAGTGGTTTCCCCGGCGCGGGCCTTGAGGATTTCGTAGGCGGATTCGCGGTCCACGGCCGTGTCATACACGCCTGCAACCAAAGAGCCCTGCAGCAGAGCCTTGCGCTGCTCGGGCGTGATGGGCCCCAATTGGCTGCCGGGCGGCACGATGAATGCGCGCTCGGTCACGCTGGGGCGGCCTTTTTCATCGAGAAAGCTCACCAGCGCCTCGCCCACGGCCAGTTCGGTGATGGCTGCTTCCATGTCGATGGACGGGTTGGCGCGCATCGTGGTGGCCGTGGCCTTCACCGCCTTCTGATCGCGGGGCGTGAAAGCCCGCAGCGCGTGCTGCACGCGGTTGCCCAGCTGTGCAAGAACGCTGTCTGGAATGTCCAGCGGGTTCTGTGTGGCAAAGTACACGCCCACGCCCTTGGAGCGCACCAGGCGCACCACCAGCTCAATGCGTTCGAGCAGCACCTTGGGCGCCTCGTTGAAGAGCAGGTGGGCCTCGTCGAAGAAGAACACCAGCTTGGGCTTTTCCGGATCGCCGATTTCAGGCAGCTTTTCGTACAGATCCGACAGCATCCACAGCAGGAAGGTGGAGTACAGGCGCGGCGACTGCATCAGCTTGTCGGCAGCGAGGATGTTGACCACCCCCTTGTTGCCCACGGTCTGCATCATGTCGTCGATATTGAGCATGGGCTCGCCAAAGAACTTGTCGCCGCCTTGCTGATCGACTTGCAGCAGGCCGCGCTGGATGGCGCCAATGCTGGCCGAGCTGACGTTGCCGTACTCGGTGGTGAACTGCTTGGCGTTGTCGCCCACGTAAGTGAGCATGGTGCGCAGGTCCTTCAGGTCGAGCAGCAGCAGGCCGTTGTCGTCCGCAATCTTGAACACCAGGTTGAGCACGCCCATCTGCGTGTCGTTCAGGTCCAGCATCCGGCCCAGCAGCAGCGGGCCCATGTCGGAGACCGTGGCGCGCACGGGGTGGCCTTGCTCGCCAAAGACATCCCACAAGGTGGTGGGGCATGCGATGGGCTCAGGCGCATCGATGCCGCGCTCCTTGAGCGTGGCGGCCATTTTTTCGCCCACCTTGCCGGTCTGGCTGATGCCGGTCAGATCGCCCTTGATGTCGGCCATGAAGACCGGCACGCCAATGCGAGAGAAACCCTCGGCTAATGTCTGAAGGGTTACAGTCTTGCCGGTGCCGGTTGCGCCGGTGATCAGGCCGTGCCGATTGGCAAAACCCGGCAGCAAAAAGCATTCCACCGATCCATGTTTGGCAACCAATAGGGGTTCAGCCATAGGTTTTCCTCAAAAGCGTCAAAGTCAAAAGTAAAATCGCAGTCTAGCTAGATTAAACGATAGCAAAGGAAATTCTGTGGCAGGACACAGCAAATGGGCCAATATTCAACACCGCAAGGGCCGGCAGGACGAAAAACGCGGCAAGATCTGGACCCGCATCATCCGTGAAATCATGGTGGCCGCACGGCAAGGCGGCGGCGATCTGACCGCCAACCCGCGCCTGCGACTGGCCGTGGACAAGGCCAAGGCCGCCAACATGCCGGCCGACAACATCAAGCGCAACATCGACAAGGCCACTGGCAATCTCGAAGGGGTGACCTACGAGGAAATCCGTTACGAAGGCTATGGTATCGGAGGCGCCGCTGTCATTGTCGACACGATGACCGACAATCGCGTTCGCACCGTGGCCGATGTGCGCCATGCATTCAGCAAGCACGGCGGCAACATGGGCACCGAAGGCTCGGTGGCCTTTCAGTTCAAAAACGTCGGTCAGCTGATTTTTGCACCTGGCGCTGACGAGGAAAAGATCATGGAAGTGGCGCTTGAAGCGGGCGCCGACGACGTGATCACCGACGAGGACGGCGCCGTCGAGGTATTGACGCCGCCTGCGGATTTCGAAACGGTGCGCAACGCCCTGGAGGCAGCCGGCTTCAAGCCCGAGGTTGCAGAGGTGACGATGCGTCCCGAAAACACGATCGATCTGGATGAGGAAAGTGCTGCCAGGATGCAAAAGCTCCTGGATGTGCTGGAAGATCTGGACGATGTTCAAGAGGTTTACCACAACGCTGCGCTATGAAGGTTCTTGTGATTGGTGGCGGCGGCCGTGAACACGCAATGGCCTGGAAGTTGGCGCAATCGCCCAAGGTCACCAAAGTCTATGTTGCCCCTGGCAACGCAGGTACCGAGCGCGACAAGCACCTGGAAAACCTGCCGATTACCGATGTGGTGCAACTGCGCGAATGGGCGCAGCAAAACCATGTGCTGCTGACCGTGGTGGGGCCGGAGGCGCCCCTGGCCGCCGGTGTGGTCGATGAGTTCCGCGCCCATGGCCTCAAGATCTTCGGGCCGACCAAGGCTGCTGCGCAGCTCGAAAGCTCCAAGGCGTTTTCCAAGGATTTCATGGCGCGCCATGGCATCCCCACGGCGCAATATGAGACGTTCAGCGACCCCGTCAAGGCGCACGCCTACATCGACAAGCTCGGCGCGCCCATCGTGGTCAAGGCCGACGGCCTGGCGGCGGGCAAGGGCGTGGTGGTGGCTACCACGGCGCAGGAGGCACACGATGCCGTGGACTTCATGCTCGTGGACAACAAGTACGGTGTCACCCACAACGACGGCGGCGCCCGCGTGGTGATCGAAGAGTTTCTGGATGGCGAAGAGGCCAGCTTCATCGTGCTGTGCGACGGCAAGAACGTGGCTGCCATGGCCACCAGCCAGGACCACAAGCGCCTCAAGGACGGCGACCAGGGCCCGAACACCGGCGGCATGGGCGCGTATTCGCCCGCGCCCGTGGTGACGGCAGATGTGCACGCCCGCGCCATGCGCGAGATCATCCTGCCGACCATCCGAGGCATGGAAAAGGACGGTATTCCCTATACCGGCTTCCTGTACGCGGGCCTGATGATCGACAAGGCCGGGCATCCCAAGACGCTGGAGTTCAACTGCCGCATGGGAGACCCGGAGACGCAGCCGATCATGATGCGCCTCAAGAGCGATCTCGTGGACGTGATGCAGGCGGCCACTGAAGGCAGGCTCGACCAGATCGACCTGCAGTGGGACCGCCGCACCGCGCTGGGCGTGGTGATGGCTGCTGCCGGCTATCCGGAAGACCCGCGCAAGGGCGACCTGATCACCGGGCTGCCCGAAGATGCGGAGGACTCCATGGTGTTCCACGCAGGCACCGCCATGCAGAATGGCGAGCCGGTCACCAGCGGTGGCCGCGTACTGTGCGTCACAGCATTGGCCGACAACGTCAAGCAGGCGCAGACGCGGGTGTATGCGGTAGCCAGCCAGGTGCATTTCGACGGCGCGCAGTATCGGCGTGACATCGGCTATCGAGCGGTCAAGTAGAGCGCTCCTGCGCAGCGTGGCTGCATCCCCTGCCGCTGCCGCGTGCAGGAGAAGGGGGTGCAACAGCTACTGGTGCTGCTGCGAGAAAGGGACGACAGAACGCTTCCGCGCATGGGCAAGGTATTGGACAGATCACAATGGCTGAAATCAATCTCGATGGCGACCACGAGCAGGCGGTCTCGGGCTATCTGCAAGGCCTGCAGGCCTCGATCACGCAGGCGCTGGAGCGCGTGGAAGCCCAGGCTGGCGGCAGTGCCCGCTTTCTGACAGACGCCTGGGAGAAGGCGGCCGGCGAAAAGCTGCAAGGGCAGGGCATCACCAGGATCATGGAAGGCGGTGCGGTGTTCGAGCGTGCCGGCGTGGGCTTCTCGCAGGTTCGGGGCCCGCAACTGCCCCCATCGGCCACACAGCATCGGCCCGAGCTGGCAGGCGCTCCGTTCTCGGCCATGGGTGTGTCGCTGGTATTCCACCCCCGCAACCCCTGGGTGCCCACGGTGCACATGAATGTGCGCATGATCTCGGCGGGTCACGCGGGCAAACCGGCAGCGTTCTGGTTCGGCGGTGGCATGGACCTGACGCCGTTCTATCCGTTCGAGGAAGACGCGGTGCATTTTCACCAGACCTGCCACGCTGCCGTTGCCCCTTACGGCCCCGATCTGTACCCGCGCTTCAAGAAATGGTGCGACGAGTACTTCTATCTGAAACACCGTGACGAGCAGCGCGGCATCGGCGGCATATTCTTCGACGATTTCTCGGAGCTCGGCTTTGAAGGCGGCTTTGCCATGCTGCAATCGGTAGGCGATGCCTTCCTGAAAGCCTATCTGCCCATCGTGGAGCGGCGCAAGGATGTGACCTATGGCGAGCGTGAGCGGGATTTTCAGCTCTACCGCCGGGGCCGCTATGTGGAGTTCAACCTGGTGTGGGACCGTGGTACCCACTTTGGCCTGCAGTCAGGCGGGCGCACCGAATCCATATTGCTGTCGATGCCGCCGCTGGCAAGCTGGAGCTACCAGCGCCAGGACCCGGAGGGCACGCGTGAAGCGGCGTTGCTGCGCGAGTTTCTGGTGCGCAGGGACTGGCTGTAGAACCCTGTTGCAAACTGCCGTGCAGCGGCCGTGGAGTGCCATCGGGATGTGTTTCCAGCGCTTCTCGATCCACTCTCGTATAATCGACCCCTTCGCTTGCCGATATGCGTCCACTCTGCACGCACCGCCTGGCAACGTGAACCATGCACATTTGGCGCTGCGCCAAATCCCTTGATACTGCGTGTTGACACGATCAACAATAACTGCAACACGCGCTATAGTAGAACCACCTTCATCCATCAACGACTGATGACCACCGCCAAAAAATCCGAATCCTCTGCGAAAAAATCCGTGCAATTGCTCCAGCGTGCCGTCGTTGATGGCCTGGAAGATGTGAAAGCACAGGATATCCAGGTGTTCAACACCGAGCACCTGTCGCCGCTCTTCGAGCGCGTGATCGTGGCCTCCGGTACCTCCAACCGCCAGACCAAGGCGCTGGCCTCCAGCGTGAAGGATGCGGTCAAGGAAGCGGGTTTCCCCAAACCACGCACCGAAGGCGAAGACAACGGCGAATGGATCATTGTGGACTGCGGCTCCGTGGTGGCCCACATCATGCAGCCCATGATTCGCCAGTATTACCGTCTCGAAGAGATGTGGGGCGAAATGCCTGTGCGTCTGAAGCTCGGCGGCGCCAAGCCCAAGGCAGCCAAGCCCAAGGCGGATGCCGATGAAGCAGCGCCGGCCAAGAAAAAGCCAGCAGCACGCAAATCCGCTGCTGCTGTGGACGACGACGCCGCGCCCGCCAAAAAGGCCGTGAAAAAGCCTGCCGTCCGGAAGATCACCGGAACGGTTGCCGCCAAACCTGCTGCCAAGCGCGCCACCAAGACGGCGGCAAAGCCTGCCGCAGCGGTGAAGAAGGTGGTGGTGAACAAGCCCAAGCCTGCAGCGAAATCCTCCGCCAAGCCCGCAGTCAAGTCGACTGCCAAGCCTGCCGCCAAGAAGCCCGCAGCCAAGCGCGCGCCTGCCAAGGCCAAGTAAGCCACACGGGCTGGACCAAAGAGCTGTACTGCCAGGGCAGGCCAGCTCTTTTTTCATTGCCGCAGCGCCCGGAATGAAAAGCCTTGTGAAGAGGCTGCAGCCTCAGGCAAAGGGGTTGCGTGGAGGCGCCGTTTTTCGTTGGAGCCATTCGATATGAGAATTTTCATCGTCGCGGTCGGCCAGCATGTGCCCGATTGGGCGCAGACGGCATACGACGACTATGCCAAGCGTTTTCCGCCGGAGCTGAAGGTGGAGCTCAAGGCTGTCAAGACCGAGCCACGCGGCTCCAAGACCGTCGAGACCCTGTACGCCGCCGAGCGCAAGCGCATCGAGGCGGCGATTCCTCGTGGCACCCGCATCGTGGTGCTGGACGAGCGCGGCACCAGCCTGCGCACCACGGCGCTGGCAGAGCGCCTCAAGAGCTGGCAGCTCGAAGGCGATGACGTGGCACTGGTCATTGGCGGCCCCGACGGGCTGGAGCCTGCCTTCAAGGCTGCGGCGCATGAACGCATTCGCCTCTCCGACCTGACCCTGCCGCACGCCATGGTGCGGGTGCTGCTGATCGAGCAGCTGTACCGTGCCTGGTCGGTGAATGCCGGCCACCCCTACCACCGCGAGTAGCGGGCCTGCCGGGCTCGGATGATGGGGGCAGGCGGGGGGTGCATCCGCAGTATTCTTCAAGCCGATCTTGCCAGCGCACCTCGGGATGCGGTATGCTGCAAAAACAATAGCTGCTTGCGCTTGATGGTTGGGCGCAGGCGCTTGTTTTTTAGAAAATACGGACCCCGCACCATGGAACCCTTTGTCTACCTGGCGTCGCAATCTCCGCGCCGCCGCCAACTGCTTGAGCAGATCGGGGTGCGCTATACCTTGCTGCTGGCCAACAGCGAAGACCATGAGCCAGACCCGGAGGCGCTGGAGGCCGTGCTGCCCCGCGAATCGGCAAGCGACTATGTGCAGCGCGTCACCGGCCTGAAGCTCGACGCGGCCCTGGCGCGGCTGGAACGCCGAGGGCTCGAAGGCGCGCCCGTGCTGTGCTCTGACACCACCGTGTCACTGGGGCGGCGTATTCTGGGCAAGCCCGAATCGGCCGAGGAGGCCGCCGAGATGCTGCAGGCCCTCAGCGGCAAGACCCACCGGGTCCTCACCGCCGTGGCGCTGCACACGGGCCGAAAGCGCCTGACCACGCTGTCGGTGTCTCAGGTACGGTTTGCAGACATGAGCGATGCGCAGATTGCTGCCTATGTCGCCAGCGGCGAGCCCATGGGCAAGGCTGGCGCCTATGGCGTGCAAGGCCATGCGGCGGCGTATATTGCCAACATCAATGGCAGCTACTCCGGAATCATGGGTCTGCCCGTATTTGAAACTGCCAACCTGCTGCGCGCAGCCGGCCTCGTTCTCTGAAGACTACCCATGCAAAACGATATTCTGATCAACTGGTCGCCACAGGAAACCCGCGTGGCCGTCATCGAAGGCGGCGCCGTGCAGGAGCTGCACCACGAGCGCACGCTGGAGCGCGGCCTGGTCGGCAATGTGTACCTGGGCAAGGTCTCGCGTGTGCTGCCGGGCATGCAGTCGGCGTTCATCGACATCGGCCTGGAGCGCGCGGCCTTCCTGCATGTGGCCGATGTGTGGCAGCGCCAGGAAGGCGGAGAGGCGCCGATGTTTGCCCGCAAGGGCGAGCCGCAGGTGCCGATTGAAAAGCAGGTGTTCGAAGGCCAATCGATCATGGTGCAGGTCATCAAGGACCCGATCGGCACCAAGGGTGCGCGCCTGTCTACGCAGATCAGTGTGGCGGGACGCCTGCTGGTGTTTCTGCCGCAGGACGACCATATCGGCGTGTCGCAGAAGATTCCGCAGAACGAGCGCGATGCCTTGCGCGCGCGCCTGCAGGCGCTGGTGGGCACGCCCGAAACGGGTGGTGGCGGCGGATTCATCCTGCGCACCAACGGCGAAGACTCCACCGACGAAGAGCTGGCCGAAGACATTGCCTACCTGCGCAAGGTGTGGAAGCGGATCAAGGAATCATCGACCAAACTGCCGCCCAAGACCTTGCTGCACCAGGATTTGAACCTGATGCAGCGCGTGCTGCGCGACATGGTGACGGAGAACACGCAGTCGATTCGCATCGATTCGCGCGAGCAGTTTGCGCTGCTCAAGACCTTTGGTCAGGAATTCATGCCCGCCGCAGTGCCCAAGCTGCAGCTGTACAAGGGCGAGCGGCCGATTTTCGACCTGTACGCGGTGGACGAGGAGATCGCCCGTGCGCTGGGCCGTCGGGTCGATCTGAAATCGGGTGGCTACCTGATCGTGGACCAGACCGAGGCGCTGACCACTGTAGATGTGAACACCGGCGGCTACGTCGGCGCGCGCAATTTCGACGACACCATCTTCAAGACCAACCTGGAGGCGGCGCACGCCATTGCCCGCCAGCTGCGCCTGCGCAACCTGGGGGGCATCATCATTGTCGATTTCATCGACATGGTGCATGAAGACCACCAGAAGCAGGTGCTGCAGGAGCTGCGCAAGCAGTTGCAGCGCGATCGCGTCAAGACCATGTGCGGCGAGTTCTCGCAGCTGGGCCTGGTGGAGATGACGCGCAAGCGCACGCGTGAATCGCTGGCCCATATGCTGTGCATGCCGTGCCCGGTGTGCAATGGCGTGGGCGAGGTCAAGACCGTGCGCACGGTGTGCTACGACATCCTGCGTGAGATCCTGCGCGAGGCGCGGCAGTTCAACCCCAAGGAATTCCGGGTGCTGGCGGCGCCCCCTGTCATCGAGATGCTGCTGGACGAGGAGAGCCAGCACCTTGCAGGCCTGTCCGATTTCATCGGCAAGCCCATCTCGCTGCAGGCAGAAGGGCGCGACGGCTCGGACCAGTACGACATCATTTTGCTCTGATGGCGAGCGCCCCCGGCTGCGCAGGGTGGCGCGTCTCGTTCAAAGCGCAACGGCTGGCAATCCCGAGTTTTCCCTGAAGATTCAAGGCCCGCATGACAGCTGAATGACAGCTTCTCCTTCGATGATGCCCTTGGCTTTCATCAACCATAGAAGGAGACAGCACCATGAAACTTGAACCATCGACCCTGCCACAGCCCCCGCATGTGCGGCGCAAAGCGGCAGCTGCAGCCCTCGGGCTGGCGCTGGTGTGCGCCGGTGGCGCAGCGCAGGCGCAATCCCGGGTGCAGCTGTTTGGCGTGATCGACTCGGGCATCACGCACCTGTCGAGCAGCGGCAGCGGCTCGCTCAACCAACTGGGCGCCGATGGCAATACCTCCAGCCGCCTGGGCTTTCGCGGCACGGAAGACCTGGGTGGTGGCCTCAAGGCCAGCTTCTGGCTGGAGGCTGCATACGAGGCCGATACGGGCGCAGGCGGCTCCACCAGCGTGGACAACATGAAGAACCAGAGCGGGGGCTTGACCTTTGGCCGCCGCTCCACCGTCAGCCTGTCGGGCGATTTCGGTGAAGTGCGACTGGGCCGCGATTTCGTGCCAGGCTTCAGCAACCTCGCGGTGTCGGGTGGCGGCTACCATGCCTTTGGTACCAACGGCGTGGGCTCGTCGGCGGCGTTGTTCTACCCGCCAGCGGGTGCGCGGGGCGTGACCCACGTGCGTGCGTCCAACTCCATCGCCTACCACATGCCCAAGATGGGCGGCTTCTTCGGTACCGTCATGTATGGCTTCAGCGAGAGCATGGCCAACAACGATGGCCGCGTGATCGGTGCCCGCGTAGGTTACGCGAGCGGGCCGCTCAGCCTGGCTGTGGCGACGACCAAGACAACGCACAGCGTGCTGGGTGACCTCAAGCAGTCCAACATTGGCGCAAGCTACGATTTCGGCGTGGTCAAGCCCATGGTGCTGCTGGGCGAAAACAAGGCGGGCGACGACAAGAAGACGCGCGTCTGGGCGCTGGGCGCACATGTGCCGGTGGGCTCGGCTGGTCAGTTCCGTGTGAGCTACGGCGCTGTCAAGGCAACCAATGTGGCCAACGATGCCAACCACATCGCACTGGGCTATGTGCACAACCTGTCCAAGCGCACTGCGCTGTACGGCAATGTGGCCCGCGTCAAGAACAAGGATGGTGGCAAGGCCTATACGGTGGGCGATGGCCTGGCGGTGGCCGACGGAAATGGTTCGGGCACCGGCTACCAGGTCGGTATCCGCCATTCGTTCTGATGAGGCGGGGCGCTGTGCAGTCCTGTGCTGCATGCGCCTCGGGCACCAGAATGTGATTGCGATAGTGTTTTGTTACTCCTAGTTTGATAGCTGCTTGCGCCCTGCATCAGGGCTCAAGCAGTTTTTTTCTTAGAGCCGCTAACACAACCCAGCAAATCGCAGATTTGCGTTTGAGACGAGGCGCCGGGCCGCGTTAGGCGAAGCCGCAGGCAGTACAGACGTACGACAAGGCTGGGCGCCCCCGGCGAAGCAACGACGTATCAAGGGTTGTGTTAGCGGCTCTTAGAGAAGATAACGGGAGGGCTTCGCATGAGCCGTTACCGGCTGATGTACCGACATTGAGCCGCTGTGCTGGCCGAATTCGTACTGCGTTCGTACCGGGTCCGTGCCGCGCGTTCCGGCCGGAGCGCGGCATCCAGCCCTTGGTGGGGCGAAGCAGCCTGTTGCTCGCCTACAGCTTGCGCAGTCGCTCCAGGGCTGCCAGCAGTGTCTCGTCCTTCTTGGCAAAACAGAAGCGCACCACCTGCTGGTCGAAGCCATCGCCATAGAAGGCGGACAGCGGGATGGCGGCAACGCCCAGGTCCTTGACCAGTTGCTGGCAGAAATCGGCTTCGCTGGCATCCGTCACGGCAGAGATATCGACACACTGAAAATAGGTGCCCGGGCAGGGCAGCAATTGCAGGCGCGAGCCTTCGAGGCCTGCGCGGAAGAGGTCGCGCTTCTTCTGGTAGAACGCGGGCAGGTCGAGGTAGGGGGCCGGGTTTTTCAAATAGTCGGCCAGTCCCACCTGCATGGGCGTGTTGACGGTGAACACGTTGAACTGGTGCACCTTGCGGAATTCGGCAGTCAGCGCGGCAGGCGCTGCGACGGTGGCGACCTTCCAGCCGGTCACGTGGAAGGTCTTGCCAAAGCTGCTGACCACATAGGTGCGCGCCGCCAGGGCCGGGTAGCGCGATGCGCTTTCGTGGCGCGCGCCGTCATACACCATGTGTTCATACACCTCGTCGGACAGCAGCAGGATGTTGGTGGGGGCCAGCAGGTCTTCGAGCTGCTGCATCTCCTGCGCCGTCCAGGTGGTGCCGCTGGGGTTGTGCGGGGTATTGATCAGCATCAAGCGGGTTTTGGGCGTGATGGCCGCAGCGATCTTGCCGAAATCGGGGCGGAAGGTCTTGGGCGTGAGCGGTACGCGCACCGGCACGCCACCGGCCAGCTCGATGTTGGGCACATAGCTGTCGTAGCAGGGGTCGAGCACGATCACTTCGTCGCCCGGGCTCACGCAGCTCAGGATGATGGTCAGGATGGCCTGGGTGGCGCCAGCGGTGACGGTGATCTCGCTCGTGGCGTCATAGCGTCTGCCATACAGGGCCTCGATTTTCTGCGAGACCACCTCGCGCAGTGCAGGCACGCCAGTCATCGGCGGGTATTGGTTGTGGCCCGCCTGCATGGCCCGCGTCACGCCTTCGATCAGCGCCGGGTCGCAGCCAAAATCCGGAAAACCCTGGCCCAGGTTGACCGCCTTGTGCTCTGCAGCCAGTGCCGACATGACGGTGAAAATGGTGGTGCCCACCTGGGGCAGGCGGCTGGGGAAGCTGGGAGTAGGGGCGGTTGCAGTCATGGGTTGGCAGTGTTTTACGTAACCAGCGCCCATTGGGCGGGCGCTGGCAGCTATCAATTCATGAGTATTTTAGGTGGCAACTTTACAGTTCGTAGTCCGCCACGTGACCGACCATGGCGCGGTCGATCAGGTCATGGCTCAGGCGGTCGCTCAGCAGTTCGGCAAACTTGTAGACGAAATTACGCATGTAGGCGCCGCGCTTGAAGGCCACGCGCGCCACGCTCTGGCCGAACAGGTAGCCCATGGGGCGTACGGCCAGATCCTTGATCGGGTCGTCGCGCATGGCCATCTCGGCCACGATGCCGATCCCCAGGCCCAGGCGCACATAGGTCTTGATCACGTCGGAGTCGATGGCCTCCAGCACGATACGGGGCTTGAGCTGGCGCGCCGCCATGGCCGCATCGATCTTGCCGCGCCCGGTAAAGCTCGGGTGGTAGGTGATCAACGGCTCACCCGCAATGTCTTCCAGCGTGATGCGTTCTTTCTGCGCCAGCGGATGCTGGTGCGGCATGACCAGCACGTGCTGCCATTCGTAGCAGGGCAGGGTGACGAGGTCGGGGTAGTCGGCCAGCGATTCGGTGGCCATGCCGATATCGGCCTGTTCGTCGATCACCATGCGGGCCACTTCGGCGGGCGTGGCCTGGTGCAGGCTGACGGTGACCTTGGGGTAGTGTTCGCGCAGTTTGGCTACAGGCGTGGGCAGCACATAGCGGGCCTGCGTGTGGGTGGTGGCAATCGAGAGCGTACCGCTGTCCTGCGTGCTGAACTGGTCGCCGATACGCTTCAGGTTACCCACTTCGCGCATGATGATCTCAATGCTCTTGAGCACCTGCTGGCCGGGTTCGGTAATGCGCTTCAAGCGCTTGCCGTGGCGGGCGAAGATGTCGATGCCCAACTCTTCCTCCAGCTCGATGATGGCCTTGGAGACGCCGGGTTGCGAGGTGTGCAGCGCCTTGGCAGCCTCGGTCAGGTTGAGGTTGCGGCGCGCGGCCTCTTGCACGAAGCGGAACTGATGCAGGTTCATAAAAGATTCGGCCTGCGCCCAGCGGCTGGGTGCGCGCGTCACACAGGTCCTACAAGATTATGGAATATTGATCTGCATCATTATGCTTCATTGGAATATAAACGCCAGTGATATCGATAGAACACCGAAACTCTGCCGGGGTTAGGCAGGCCGATGCCGCAGGTGGCGCCTTGAGCGCAGGCGCAGCGGCGCACCGGCGCAGCGGCATCGCAAAGCCACAAGACCGCGGCGCGGGGTTTCAGCTTTGCAGATAGCCGGCGGCCATGCTCGCCAGCAACTGCATCACGCGGTCGTCTTCACCCATGGCGGGCACGATGGTCAGGGCCATCTGCGGAAATTGCGGTGCCGTGCGCTGCACCAGGGCGGGAATGTCGTCACGCGCATGTTTGCCCACGCCAAACAGCAGCGGCCAGATGGTGACTTGGGTCAATCGAGGGTGCTGCAGCACCAGGTGTTCCAAGGCGGCGCCCAGCGCGGGCTCGCACCAGTCCAGATAGGCACAGGCGACCGCCGCCTGCGGCCTGTCCCGCTTTACCAGGGCCAGCAGCCGTTCGGCATTGCCGCGCCAGACGGGGTCCTTGGAGCCATGCGAGAGCAGAATCAGTCCGGATGCGGGGGCAGAAATGGGCATGGAGCGCTCCTTGGGGCAAAAGGGGGCAGCCCGGTGAAACAGGCTGGCCGTATGGAAAGCGGGGTAACTCTGTGGTGAAAAAAGAAACCGGTGTCAGCAAGGTGACTTGAAGGGAACCTTTGCGCATTATCGCTTTCCCATAGAGCGTTGCAGTGCCTGTATCGCAGGGATACAGGCTGTAGCAGAATGTGTGATTCGCCGGGGCGCCGCATTGCAGCATGCGCAAGCCAATCCGCTGGCGGGCTTTACATTTCCTACATATTAAGCTGCAAAAATAGTAGTTTGCTCTCTACCAAAATCACCACCGATGATGCTGGATGCCCATTCTCCCTCACGCCACACCATGGTTGCTTCTGCCCCTCAGCATCCAGCCCTTCCGCTTTCATCTTCCGGCTGGCGCAGTGTTGCCGCTGTAGCAGCCATCGCCTTGCTGGCGGCATGTTCCGAGAAGAAGGCGGTCGAGGCGCCTGCAGCCAAGGCGACCGAGGTGGGCATCATTACCGTGCAGCCAACTGCGCAGAGCCTGATGGCCGAGTTGCCGGGCCGCACCAGCGCCTTCATGATGGCCGACATTCGGCCCCAGGCCAACGGCATCGTCGAAAAGCGCCTGTTCACCGAGGGCGCGCAGGTCAAGGCCGGGCAGGTGCTCTACCAGTTGGATGACCGCTCGGCCACCGCCGCCGTCAACAGCGCCCAGGCAGCCGTTGCCAAAGCCAAGGCCACTGCGCAGACTGCGCGCAGCAATGCAGCGCGCAATGCCGAGTTGGTGAAGATCGACGCGATCAGCCGCCAGGTATACGACGACAGCCAGGCCGCAGTCGCGCAGACTGCATCCGATGTCGCCGTGGCACAGGCCGCGCTCGACAACGCCAAGGTCAACCTGCAGTACACCCGCATCACATCGCCCATCAGTGGCCGGGTCAGCACCTCTTCGGTAACGCCGGGCGCGCTGGTCACGGCCAACCAGACGGCGCCGCTCACCACCGTGGTGCAGCTCGATCCGATGTATGTGGATTTCACGCAGTCGAGTACCGAGATGCTGCAGCTGCAGCGCGATCTGGCGGCCGGGCGCTTCCAGAAGGTGGATGGCGACCAGATTCCGGTGCGCATCCGCCTTGATGACGGCACCCAGTACCCCCACACCGCCAAGCTCAAGTTTGCGGGCGTCATCGTCAACGCTACCACCGGCACCGTCACCCTGCGCGCGCAGGTGCCCAACCCCGATGGCATGCTGATGCCCAATATGTATGTGCAGGCCCTGCTGCCCACGGCAGTGGCGCCTGATGCGCTGCTGGTGCCGCAGCAGTCGGTGACCCGCGATCTGACCGGCCGCGCCAGTGTGATGGTGGTGAGCCAGGACGACAAGATCGAGAAGCGTCCCCTGGAGATTGACCGTGCCATCGGCAACCAGTGGTTGGTGGGCAGCGGCCTCAAGGCGGGCGAGCGTGTGGTGGTGGATGGTTTTCAGCGTGTGAAGGTCGGCGACAAGGTGAACCCCACCGTGATTGACCTCCAGGCCAAGGCTGACAAGCCACGCAGCCCGGGAAGAGCGCCTGGTGAGGCGGCCGCACCTGCCACGCCCGCTGCTTCTGCGCCTGCAGCTGGCAAATAAGAAGCAAGAAGAAAAAGGCTGCACCCATGGCACAGTTCTTTATCCAGCGCCCCATCTTTGCATGGGTGATCGCTATCGTCATCATGCTGGGCGGCGCCTTGTCCATTTTCAAGCTGCCGCTTGAGCAATACCCCGAGATCGCGCCACCACGCGTGACGATTGGCGCCCAGTACACCGGTGCCTCGGCTGAAACGGTGGAAAACTCCGTCACCCAGATCATCGAGCAGCAGATCAAGGGCATCGACAACATGCTCTACATGAGCTCGTCGAGCAGCGCGTCCGGCCAGGCGCGGATCACGCTCACCTTTGCGCCCGGCACCAATGTGGACGTTGCCCAGGTGCAGGTGCAGAACAAGATCCAGGGCGCCCTGAACCGCCTGCCCGATGCGGTCAAGAGCCGGGGCGTCTTCATCAACAAGGGCGGCCAGGATTTTCTGGTCACCTACAGCTTCTACTCCAAGGATCCCTCGATCACCGAGGTGGACATTGGCGACTACATCAACTCCAACCTAGTCGATGTGATCGGCCGCATCGAAGGGGTGGGGGACGTCAACGTCTTCGGCACCTTCTACGCCATGCGGGTGTGGATGGACCCTGCCAAGCTGGAAAAGTACGGTCTCGTGCCCTCCGATCTGGTCAACGCGCTCAATGCGCAGAATGCCCAGGTCTCAGCGGGCCAGCTGGGGGCCTTGCCCGCCGTTCAGAACCAGCAGCTCAATGCCACCATCACGGCGCGCACCAAGCTCAAAACGGTGGACCAGTTCGAGAACATCGTGCTCAAGGCTGCCACCGACGGCTCGGTTGTCACCATCGCCGATGTGGCGCGGGTGGAGCTGGGCGCCGACAACCTCTCCATCCAGGCCAAGCTCAACGGCATGCGCGGCGCGGGCATGGGCATCATCCTGGCCGACGGCGCCAACGCCATGGCGGTATCGGATGCCGTGGCCGCCAAGCTGGCGGAGATGAAGCCGTTCTTCCCCAACCAGATCGAATACTTCGTCAGTTCGGACTCGACCCCCTTTGTGCGCGCCTCGATCCATGAGGTGGTGAGTGCGCTGGGCGAGGCCATGGTGCTGGTGGTGATCGTGATGTTCATCTTCCTGCAGAACCTGCGCGCCACCCTGATTCCTGCGATTGCCGTGCCAGTGGTGCTGCTGGGCACCTTCGGCGTGCTGTCCATCGCGGGTTATTCCATCAACACCCTGACCATGTTTGCCATGGTGCTGGCCATTGGCCTGTTGGTGGACGATGCCATCGTGGTGGTCGAGAACGTCGAGCGCGTGATGCATGAGACGGGCCTGTCCGCCAAGGAGGCCACCAAGCTCTCCATGCGCGAAATCACCCCGGCCCTGGTAGGCATTGGCGTCACACTGTCGGCGGTATTCGTGCCCATGGCGTTCTTTGGCGGCTCGACCGGAGTGATCTACCGCCAGTTCTCCATCACCATCGTCGCGGCCATGGCGCTGTCGGTGTTTGTGGCGCTGACGCTGACACCCGCGCTGTGCGCCACCATCCTCAAAGCCCCGCAAGAGGATGCGCACCACGAGCGCGCTGTGCGCCGGGGCCTGATGGGTGTGAGCGACCGGTTCTTCCGCTGGTTCAACCGCAGCTTTGACGCCACCGCCAGCCGCTACCAGAGCACGGTGGCCTACAGCCTGCGCCGCGCCAAGCGCATGATGCTGATTTTCGTGGCCGTGCTGGCCGCCATCTGGATCGTGGCACGCGTGCTGCCCACGTCCTTCCTGCCGGACGAAGACCAGGGCTTTCTGTACGTCAACGTCAACCTGCCCGCAGGCGCTGCCGACGCCCGATTGCAGGACGTGCTGGACGAGGTGCGCGACTACCTGCTGGACCAGCCCGACATCATCAGTTTCAACCAGGTATCGGGGCTGAACGGAGACCAGAGCTCGGCACGCGGCTTCATCCGCCTGAAACCGTGGGATGAGCGTCCCCTGGCCAGCCAGGCGGCCAATGCCATCGCCTTCAAGGCCAACAAGGATCTGGCGCGCATCCGCGATGCCCGCGTCTATGTGATGATGCCGCCCGCCGTGCGGGGCCTGGGGTCCAACGCGGGCTTCAACTTCATGATCAAGGACGTCAACGGCCTGGGGCACAGCGCCTTGCTGGCCGCCACCAACAAGGTTCTGGACGAAGCCCGCAAAAGCAACCTGCTGACAGCCGTGCGCACCACCAACCTCGACGACGCCAGCGAGCTGCGCGTGGAGGTGGACGACCGCAAGGCTGCGGCGCTGGGCCTGTCGTACAACGACATCAACAGCACGCTCTCCAGCGCCATGGGCGGCACCTATGTGAACGATTTCCTGAACAATGGCCGCGTCAAGCGCGTGTATGTGCAGGGCGACGCCAAGTACCGCATGCTGCCGCAGGACATTGGCCAGTGGACGGTGCGCAACAACAAGGGCGAAATGGTGCCTTTCAGCGCCTTTGCCAGCAGCCACTGGGCCTATGGCTCGCCGCAGCTGCTGCGCTACAACGGCGCTCCGGCCTATGAAATCATCGGTAGCTCCGCGCCCGGTGTGAGCTCGGGTGTGGCCATGCAGACCATCGAGGACATCCTCAAGCAGCTGCCGCCCGGCATTGGTTACGAATGGACGGGCGCCTCGCTGCAGGAGCGCCAGTCGGGTGCGCAGGCGCCCATGCTGTACGCCATCTCGATCCTGTTCGTCTTCCTGTGCCTGGCTGCGCTGTACGAAAGCTGGACGGTGCCGCTGTCGGTGATGCTGGCGGTGCCGCTGGGCGTCATCGGCGCACTGCTGGCCACCTATACGCGCGGGCTGACGAATGACGTGTACTTCCAGGTTGGTCTGCTCACCACGGTGGGGCTGGCCGCGAAGAACGCCATTCTGATCGTGGAATTTGCCGTGCAGCTGCAAGAGCAGGGCAAGAGCGTGTTCGATGCCGTGGTGGCCGCCGTGCGGCTGCGGCTGCGTCCCATTCTGATGACCTCACTGGCATTTGGCTTTGGCGTGATACCGCTGGCCATCGGCACCGGCGCCGGTGCAGCCGGCCGCGTGGCCATCGGCACGGCGGTGCTGGGCGGCATGGTGGCTTCCACCTTGCTGGGCATCTTCATGGTGCCGGTGTTCTTCCTGCTGATACGCAGCTGGTTCCGCTCGCGCAGCCGCCATGAGGAGGCTGCACCACCCGCAACCGCAACCGCTAACGCGCACCCGGTGGAGGGCGCGCAATGATTCCGAGCATGAAGACTGTCTGCCCCTCTGCCTTGCGCCTGCCGCTTGCCCTGCTGGCGGCCGGGTTGCTGAGCGCCTGCAACCTCGCGCCGATCTACCAGCGCCCTGATGCACCCGTGCCTGCCACGCTGGATGGCGCGCTGTCTGCCGTGCCCGACGAGTTTTCGGTGGAGCCCGTCTCTGCCAGCGAATGGCGCATGCTGCCCTGGCAGCAGTGGGTGGAAGACGCCCGGCTGCGCCAGTTGATGGAGACGGCGCTGCAGAACAACCGCGACCTGCGCGTTGCCATCGCCAATATCGAAAAGGCGCGTGCGCAGTACGGGGTGCAGCGGGCAGACCAGTTGCCTACCCTCAATGCCAGCGGCCAGGCCAGCCGTACGCGCACGGCAGACGACCTGCGCTCGGCCAGCGCGGGCTCCTCCACGGCGAACCAGTTCAATGTGCAACTGGGCCTGGCCAGCTACGAGCTGGATTTCTGGGGCCGCGTGCGCAACCTGAGCGAATCGGCGCTGCAGCAGTACCTGCAGATCGAAGAAAACCGCCGCAGCGTGCAACTGGGCCTGATCACCGACATCAGCAACGCCTGGATCACGCTGGCCAGCGACCAGCAGCGCCTGCAACTGGCGCGCGACACTCTGGCCACGCGCGAGCATGGCTACAGCCTCGTGCAGCGCATGCACCAGTTGGGCGCCACCAATGGACTGGTGCTGGCACAGAACCAGACGGCGGTGGAGACCGCGCGCAACGACGTGGCGGCCTATGAATCGCAGGTGCAGCGCGACCGCAATGCCCTGCAACTGCTGGTAGGTGGCCCGGTTTCTGCCGATATGCTGCCGCAGGCGCCTGCGGCGTCGCTCACGGCCCTGGATCTGAAAAAGGCGGGCTCCGGCCAACTGCTCGACGGCGCTACGCCCAAGGTGGCCACGCAGGCTGCCACCACGGCAATGACGCAGGTGCCCGCGCGCCTGTCATCCACCGTGCTGCTGGCGCGGCCCGACATTGCGGCTGCCGAACACAGCCTGCAGGCCCAGTACGCCAGCATTGGCGCGGCGCGTGCGGCCTTCTTCCCCACCATCAGCCTGACGGCCAACGTGGGCACGGGCAGCAACGAACTCAGCGGCCTGTTTGAAGGCGGCAACCGCGCCTGGAGCTTTGTGCCGCAGATCCGCCTGCCCATTTTTGACAACGGCCGTAACCAGGCGAATCTTGATATTGCGCAAGCCAACCGCGATGTGGCGCTTGCGCAGTACGAAAAGGCCATCCAGACCGCTTTCCGCGAAGTGAACGATGCCCTGGCCGACCGCATCACCATGCAGCGCAGGCTGGACTCTCAGACTGCCCTGGTGGCATCGGCCAGCCGCGTGCTGGAGCTGTCGCAGGCGCGCTTCAAGGCGGGGGCGGACGACTTCCTCACCGTGCTGGATGCGCAACGCAGCCTGTATGCCGCGCAGCAGACGCAGATCACCTTGCTGCAGGCCGAGCAGGTCAACCGCATTGCGCTGTACAAGGCGCTAGGCGGCGGGGTCGATCCCGTACAGTAAGATAAAAAAGTGAGCTGCCCACGCATGCAGGTATTGGTTTTGAAGGGAATTATTGCCAGACAATCAATAACGGCAAGCGCGGGTAGCTCTGCTTTTTGAAAAACTGCTTCGGGTAGCGCAGCTCGGCACATGCATATGCGCAAAGCCATCAAGGCCAAGGCAGCTGCACTACCATCGGGCTATGACCGATACACAGCGCCCCGAAACCGTTCCCGATGCCCCGATTGCCGCCACTGAAGCCACGTCAGCCGTTTCCGGTGTTGATGCACCGGCTGCGCAGGAGGTGGATGCGCTCATCATCGGTGCCGGGCCGGTAGGGCTCTTCACCGCTTTCCAGCTCGGGTTGCAGGGCGTGCAGGCGCATATCTGCGACACCTTGCCCGTCATGGGAGGGCAGTGCATCGAACTGTATGCCGACAAGCCCATCTACGACATCCCTGGCATTCCGCTGTGCACCGGCCGCGAACTGGCCACCAGGCTGCAGCAGCAGATTGCACCTTTTGCCCCCGTCTTCCACCCCCGCACCCAGGTGGCCCAGATACAGGCCCAGGGCGATGGCCGCTGGCGCGTGCAATTGCAGGGCCAGGAGCCTGCGCCGGATGGCGGCGATGGAACCACGTGGCTGCTGGCCAGAGCCATTTTTGTGACAGCCGGGGTGGGCGCCTTTGTGCCCAAGCAGCTGCGTCTGCCCGGCATTGACGCGCTGGTAGGGCGGCAGGTGTTCTACCACCCGGATCTGGGCGAAGCCTGGGTGTCGCAGCAGGCGGCGGCGCTGGCTGCATCCAAGGCGCCAAAGATCGTGGTGCATGGCGGAGACGAGGCCGCCGTGCAGGCGGCCGTCACCGCTGCGCAGCACCCGTTGCTTGCCTCGGTGTCGGTTGTCTTGCTGCACCGGCGCGACCAGTTCAGCGCGCCGCAGGCCCTGCTGGATGCTCTGGCGGCCTTGCGCGCCAGCGGCCGCGTGGAGGTGGTAGTTGGCATGCCGCAGAGTCTGGAGGTGGCTGAAGACGGCGCGGCTGCGCGCCTGCAGGCCATGGCGTACATCGATGCGGACGGCCAGGACCAGCGCCTGCCTTGCGACCAGCTATGGGTATGCCAGGGCATCTCGCCCAAGCTCGGGCCGCTGCTGGAATGGGGTCTGGCGATCGAGAAAAAGCAGCTGCAGGTGGCGACCGACAGCTTTGCCACCAGCGCCGCGGGCATCTACGCGGCTGGCGATATCGTCAGCTACCCCGGCAAGCGCAAGCTGATCCTGAGCGGGTTCTACGAGGCCACGATGGCGGCCATGGCAGCCATCGAATACCTGCGCGGCGAAAAGCTGCTGCTCGAATACACCACGACGAGCAAGCGCCTGCATGAGCGGCTGGGGGTGTCGCACCCGGATTGATGGCGCCGCTCCGGCAGCGCCTGCTGCTTTAGAACGTGTTTACGATCTCCTCGCGCCGCGTAGAGATCGTAAACACGTTCTCAGCGCTTTCCGTAAGCGCGTTCTACCTTGGCTACCCGCACCTCGTAGTGCTCGTACCAGCGCTCTGCGCCTGCGCGCTGGGCGGCCAGGTGGTCGGCGTTGGCTTTCCAGGCGGCGATGTCGGCTTCGGTTTCCCAGTAGGCAACGGTAATGCCCAGGCCATCGGCGCCACGTGTGCTTTCTGCGCCTAAAAAGCCGGGCTGTTGCTGGGCGAGGGCCTCCATCTGATCGGCCATGTTGCCGTAGGCGTCGTTTTCAGTCGCGGTGCGCTGCGAGGTAAAAATGACTGCGTAATAAGGGGGCTGAGGCGTTTTTGCGAATCGGGAGTTGCTCACGGTACACCTGTTGGCAAGAGCGGGCGGGGCGGGAACCCCGTGCGCGCCCATGGCACGAGGTGGAGAAACTTATGGCCTTGACGGGGCAGGCCCAATAAAAAAGCCAGCTGGCAGGCTGGCTTGTCGAGGTGCTGGCGATCAGCGGATCAGATCCTTGATCTTGCCGGGCTGGCCGTTGGCTTCATCGGCGCCTTCAAGCGGCGTCTTGCGCTTGGTGATGCTCTTCCAGCCGTCCGCCAGGGCCAGCTCGGCGTTCAGCTTGATGAAGGCGATCTGGTCGGCTGGCACATCTTCTTCTGCGTAGATGGCGTTGGCCGGGCACTCGGGAATGCAGACGGCGCAGTCGATGCATTCGTCCGGATCGATGGTGAGGAAGTTCGGGCCTTCGCGGAAGCAGTCAACAGGGCAGACGTCTACACAGTCGGTGTATTTGCACTTGATGCAGTTTTCGGTGACGACGTGGGTCATGGAATTTATTTACGCCAGTGGTTCAGACAAACAGCGGGAATTTTACGATTTTTGTGCAAGAGCACATAGAGCGTACTTGAATACCGTGGTTTTCGGGTACGGGATGGGGGACATGTTCATTCCACGAGCACGGCCGCAGCCGTGCTGTTGGAGGCCGGGTCCACCAGAATCAGCGAACCCAGTTCGCGCGAGCGGGCAAAGGGCGCTGCCGGAATCGCCTCCTGCAGCGTGATCTCGACGCGACCGATGGCATTGGGCTCCAGTTGCTCGGCGGCCTGGCGCTCCAGCGTGTTGATGTCCAGCCGGTGCAGCACCTTGCGCACCTTGGCCTTGATCCAGCGGCGGCCATGCAGGGCCTGGTACACGCGGCCTGGCACCAGGGGCTCGTTGTCCATCCAGGCCACGGTGGCGGTGATCTCGCGGGTGGCGGGCCAGGCGGCCTGCTCGGCAGGGGCGTCAAAGTCGTCGTCGGTGGCCGCAGCGGCCAGGGGCGCGGCAATCAACCAGTCGCCGCGCGATACGTCCACCTCGCGGTCGAGCGCGATGCCCGCGCTCTGGCCTGCGCCGCGGCTTTTGGCCTGGCGGGTGTGGTCGAGCACCTGGGCCACGGTGGCGCGCTGGCCGCTGGGCAGGATCTGCACGGCGGTGCCCACGGCGACGTCGCCGGTGGCGACCTTGCCCCAGAACACGCGGCGCCCCTGGCTGGTGTCGGCAGAAGACGAGAACTTTTCCACCCACTGCACGGCAAAGGCAAAGGGCTGGCCGGTATCGGCAGGCGTTGCGGGGAGCTTTTCCAGCAGTTGCAGCAGGCTGGGGCCCTGGTAGCCGGCCCAGTCGGCATGGGGCGTCACCACATTCCAGCCCTTGAGCGCCGACACGGGCACGGTGGCCGCCACGGTGATGCCCGCTGCCTGCGCAAAGGTGGCAAGCGCATTGCGGATGTTGGCAAAGGCGAGGGCCGGGTCGTCCACGGCGTCGAGCTTGTTGACGGCAAACACCAGGGCATTGACGCGCAGCAGGTGCACCAGCAGGCTGTGGCAGCGGGTCTGGGCCAGCAGCGGCAGCTGGGGGTTTTTCCAGTCGAGCTTGGTGGCATCGACCAGCACCACGGCGGCATCGGCGCTGGAGGCGGCGGTGACCATGTT
Organism: Comamonas sp. 4034; assembly: GCF_050434545.1. NCBI lineage: Bacteria > Pseudomonadati > Pseudomonadota > Betaproteobacteria > Burkholderiales > Comamonadaceae > Comamonas > Comamonas sp. 4034. The sequence continues at coordinate 51,532 of NZ_JBNDIT010000017.1, forward strand.
GCGGGTGTATTGCTCGTGGCCGGGCGCATCGCCAATGATGAACTTGCGCGCTTCGGTGGCAAAGTAGCGGTAGGCCACGTCGATGGTGATGCCTTGCTCGCGCTCGGCGGACAGGCCATCGGTCAGCAGCGCCAGATCGGTTTCGCCGCCACGCTGTACGCCAGCGAGGTGATCCTGCAGCACCGATTTGCTGTCAACCAGCAGGCGGCCGATCAGCGTGGATTTGCCATCATCGACCGAGCCGCAGGTAATGAAGCGCAGCGCAGAGGCATTGCCTGCCGGTTTTGCATCATTTGGGCTGCCGGCGCCCGATGGTTGGGCGGTGGCTGCTATTGAAGTAATGGTTTCTGTCATCGCATTCATCTCAGTGATTCAGGCATTGGGCGTGGCGCATCGATGCAGCACTGCCGAGGGCAGAACCGCCCAGCAGCGCCTCAGAAGGGCATGCTCCTAAAAATATCCGTCTTTCTTGCGCTTTTCCATCGAGGCGTCGCTGGTCTTGTCGTCCATGCGGGTGGCACCGCGCTCGCTCACTTCGGCCGTCAGGGTTTCGAGCACGATGTCGGCGGCCGTTGCTGCGTCGCTCTCCACCGGGCAGGTGCAGGTGATGTCGCCCACGGTGCGAAAGCGCACGGTGCGCTGTTCCACCGATTCGCCGTCCCTGGGCGGTGTGAGCGCGGTCACGGGCACCAGCAGGCCCTTGCGCTCGACCACATCGCGCTCATGGGCGTAGTACAGGCTGGGCAGGGCGATTTTTTCGCGGTCAATGTACTGCCACACGTCCAGCTCGGTCCAGTTGCTGATCGGGAAGACGCGGAAATGCTCGCCGGGCGCCAGGCGCGTGTTGAACAGCGTCCACAGCTCGGGGCGCTGCGCCTTGGGCTGCCACTGGCCAAAGCTGTCGCGGTGGGAGAAGATGCGCTCCTTGGCGCGGGCCTTTTCCTCGTCGCGGCGCGCACCGCCAATCAGCGCGTCGAAGCGGAACTCCTCAATGGCTTCGAGCAGCGTGACCGACTGGTGCACATTGCGCGATTCACCGGGGTGCGACAGGCGCACCGTGCCGCGTGCCATGGAGTCTTCGACACTGCGCACAATCAGCTCGGCGCCCAGCTCCTGGGCGCGAAAATCGCGGAAATCGGTCACCTCGGGGAAGTTGTGGCCGGTGTCGATCATCAGCAGTGGGTAGGGGATGCGGCCCGCGCCGAACGCTTTTTCCGCGCACTTGAGCATGACCAGCGAATCCTTGCCGCCGGAGAACAGCAGGGCGGGGCGCTCGAAGGCGGCCGCCACCTCGCGCAGGATGAAGATGGTTTCCTCTTCCAGCGCATCCAGATGCTGGTTGCTCAGGTGGCTGAGCACATCGGTTTCAACACGGGCATTCATTTGTTTTTCCAATACTTTCAAAACTGGCGCGCTCTAAGCGAGGGCAGCTGCGCAAGGGTCGCCCCGCCGCGCTGGCTGCGTCCCCCTCCCGCGTAGCGAGAGAGGGGGAAGACGCGAAGTGGCTCAGGGGGTGTCATGTTCAATGCGCCAAGTGCAGGCCGCATTCGCGCTGCGCTTCGCCCTTGGTCGGGTCCACATAGTCGAAGTTGTTGGGCAGACCGTGCTTTTCGCAGTAGTCATACAGATCCTTGGACGACCAGTGCAGCAGCGGCGCTACCTTGATGAGGCCATCGGGGTTGATGCTGACCGGCTCCATCTGGGCGCGCACGGCGCTGTCAGTGGCGCGCAGTGCGGTGAACCAGACCTGGGGCGCCGTCTCGCGCAGGGCCCGGGCAAAGGGTTCGAGCTTGACTTCTTCAGTGAAGGCTGCGTGGCGCGGGTCATCGAGCGCGGGCGTGGGGCCCTCGACCGCTTCGCGGTGCGCACGAGAGCGCAGCGGCAGGTAGGTGCGCAGGTTGAGCCCCAACTGCCGCGTCACCTCGTCGGCAAAGCGGTAGGTGGCTTCGGTGTTGTAGCCGTTGTCCATCCAGATGACGGGCACATCAGGCTGCACCTGCGCCACCATGTGCAGGATCACTGCCTCGAACGGACGGAAGTTGGTGGTGACGATGGCGCTTTTGCCCAGGCCCAGGGCCCACTGCACGAGGCCGGGTGCATTGTGGCCGAGTTCGGTGTTGACCTGGGAGAGGTTCAGGCTGCTGCTCATGCGGCCTCCCCGGTGATAGCAGCGGTAGTGGCTGCAGTAGCGGCAGCGTCGCGGGCAAAGTGCGGACGCGGCTGCAGTGCATCGCCCTGGTAGAAGCCGCTGAAGCGGGCAAACTGGCGCTCTGCGGCGGCGGGGTCGATGCCTTCGGCCAGCACGGCGCTGGTGAAGCCGCTGCGGGCCATCTGTACCAACTGGTCAATCAACACGTCGCCGGTGGCGCGGATGTCGCCAGCAAAGCCGTAGCGGCGGCGCAGCAGCACGGCCTGGCTGAACGCGCGGCCATCGGTGAACTTGGGAAAGTTCAGCTCGACCCGCTCCACGCCTTGCAATGCGCCGCTCGCTGCGATCTCGGCGAGTTCGGCGTCGTTGGCAATGACCAGGGTCTTTTCAACATCGGCGCTTGTAGTGACTGCGCTGGCAGCAATGATTTTCATAGTGTTTTCTCGGTGACAGCGTTATTCGGCAATGGCTTCTTCGGCCTTGGGGTGGCGTGCGGCATTGGCGGCGGCCTTGAACGGGTCGTGGCCGATGCGGCGCAGCGCGTCGATGAAGAATTCACCCGGCTTGCGCAGTTCGCGGAAGGTGGAGAGCATGGCTTCGATCACATCGGGCACTTCGGCCGCCGAGAACGAGGGGCCGACCACCTTGCCCGGGATGGCTGGGCCGGAGAGCGTGGTGCCGTCGGCGCCGCCCAGGGTGATCTGGTACCACTCCTTGCCGTCCTTGTCGACGCCCAGGATGCCAATGTGGCCGCTGTGGTGGTGGCCGCAACTGTTGATGCAGCCGCTCATGTGCAGGTCGATGGGGCCGAGGTCGAACACCTCGTCCAGATCCTGGTAGCGCTCGGTCAGTGCTGCCGCAATGGGCAGCGAGCGGGCGTTGGCCAGCGCGCAGTAGTCGCCGCCGGGGCAGGCGATCATGTCGGTCAGCAGGCCGATGTTGGGCTGGGCCAGGCCCAGATTGCGTGCCGCTTCATACAGCGCGGGTAAGTCGCTTTCATGCACCCAGGGCAGCAGCAGGTTCTGCTCGTGCGTCAGGCGTGCTTCGCCCGCCGAGAACTGGTCGGCCAGCTGGGCCAGGGCGTCAATGGTGTCGGCGTCGGCATCGCCCGGGGCAAAGCCCACGCGCTTGAACGACAGCCCCACGGAGCGCAGGCCTGGCAGGCGATGGCCGCGCACGTTTTGCTGCAGCCAGCGCTGGTAGAGCTGGCCGTCCGTCTTGACGCTGGAAGGCAGGTTGGCGGGCTGAAGCGCAGGCACCACGAAATTGGCGCTCACGCGGTCCAGCTCGGCCTGGGTGATGGTGTGCGGCGCGCCGTCCTGCTCCACAATGGCGCGGTACTCGGCTTCCACCGCGTCGATGAACTTCTGGCCCTCGGCCTTGACCAGGATCTTGATGCGGGCCTTGTACTTGTTGTCGCGCCGTCCGTAGATGTTGTAGACGCGGATCACGGCCTCGATGTAGTTGAGCATCTGGTGCCAGGGCAGGAACTCGCGCACCACGGTGCCAATCACCGGGGTGCGGCCCATGCCGCCGCCCACCTTGACGATGAAGCCGACCTCGCCCGCATCGTTGCGCACGGTCTGCAGGCCGATGTCGTACCAGCCGGTGGCGGCGCGGTCTTCGGCAGAGCCGTTGAGCGACATCTTGAACTTGCGCGGCAGAAAGGCGAACTCGGGGTGCAGCGTACTCCACTGGCGCAGAATTTCGGCAAAGGGGCGTGCATCGGCCACGCTGTCTTGCGCAATGCCTTCGTACGCCTCGCAGTTGATGTTGCGCATGGCGTTGCCACTGGTCTGGATGCCGTGCATGCCCACGCTGGCCAGCAGGTCCATCACATCGGCAGCCTTGGTGATGGGAATCCAGTTGAACTGCACGTTGGTGCGCGTGGTGAAGTGGCCGTAACCGTACTTCAGCGGCGCAGCGGCCAGGGTGAGGCCGGGCTGGGCGGCCTGCAACTGGTCCTGCGTGGTCTGGGCATGGGCCAGCAGCTCGGGCGTGGGCTTGTCGTATTCGCGGGCAATGTGGGCCAGCATGCGCAGCTGGGCGCTGTTGATTTCGCCATAGGGCACGGCAATGCGGGCCATGGGCGCATAGCGCTGGATGTACCAGCCGTTTTGCAGGCGCAGCGGCAGCAATTGCTCGTCGGTCAGCTCACCGCGCTGCCAGCGTTCGAGCTGGTCGCGGAACTGCTGGGCGCGGAGTTGGACGAATTCGCGGTCGAAAGAGGTGTATTGGTACATCGTGGTGCAAGGTTTGCTAGGCCCGGACCGGAGAAGCTGCCCCGCAATGGCGACGGCTGTCCGGCTGTTTCGATGTACTGTAGAAAAGTTTTATATAAACTCAAACGACTTTTTTCTTGTGCATGTATGAAATTCAGTAATAAGAAAAGCAAGAAAGCTTGTGCAAATTTGGCATAAGCGCCCGCGCATTTGTCAGTTTCAGACGCTATGGTTGGGCGGAGCGTTCACTACGCGCAGGAAGCGTGCGGTCGGTGGACAAGGCTTTGGCCAGGTTGTTGGCGACCGGCAGGGGCTCGTCGTGCAGGCGGGCGGCCAGCAACTCGGCGCACAGCAGCGACCAACTGAGGCCGCGCGAGCCCATGGCGGTGCAGACCCAGGGCGGCATGCGGCCATTGAGGGAGTCGTTTGAATCGCTGGCGTCACCGTCTACAGGCCTGGGGCCGACGACGGGCAGCCGATCTACCGAGGCGCAGCGCACCTGGGCCCAGGTGCGGGCAGTAGCAAAAGAGGCGGTGTAGACCTGGCTGGCCGCGGGCAGCAGGGTCTGCAATTTGGCCCAGTTGTCGCCATGCGCGCGGGCGGCATCGGCAGGGGATGGTGGCAGTTCTGTCACATCGCGCTCAAAACTCGATCCCATGACCCATGCGGGCTCTGCAGCGCCAGCGGCCCCGGCTGGCGCTTTGAAGAAGGGCACCCAACTGCCGTGGCCGTTGACCGGGTGATGCCGGGCAGGCTCCTCGCCATTGCCGTAGGTGGCCCAACTGACCTGGCCGCGAATGGATTGCAGCGGCAATGGCTGGGGCGCGCTTGCTTCGGGCATGGCGGCCAATACCGCATTGGAATGCGGCCCCGCACAGACGACCACCAGGTGCGCGCGGGCCAGCTCTGCGCCTGCCGCGTCTCGCACCGACCAGGTCGCCGCATCCGATGAAGCCTTGATCTGCGCCACCTGCGCCCGTCCCACAAAGCGGATGCCCGGCGCCTGCAGCAATGCCTGCACCAGGGCTGCCGGGCGCAGCCAGCCTGCATGCGTGTGCCAGAGCGCCGCGTCGTCAGCGGGCAAACCTTGTGCGGCCAGCACGTCTGCGCTGGCATGGGTGCTCCAGGCCGCTGCGGCCTGCGCCAGGGCAGGGTCTGTGCTCCAGGCTGCCGGGCGCTCGTGGGCGCCGGTTCGGCGGCTGGCAGCGTGGTCCGGCGCGATTTCGGCATGCGCGGCGGTCTCGTCGCGCGGGGTGGCCAGATGGCGGCGCTCCAGCACCCCGGTCGGGGCCCAGTCTTCACCTGCTTGCAGCAACTCGCGCGCCCATTGCCAGGTGGTGCGCACGCCTGCGCGGGTGATGCGTGAGAGCACGCTGTCGTCGCTGCTGGTGTGCGGCGCAAAAATGCCGGCGGGCAGGGCGGAGGCGCCTGCGGCGGGGTGGGGGGCGGCATCCAGCACCGTTACCTGCCAGCCGCGCAGGGCCAGTTGGTGCGCGCAGGCAGCGCCAGCGATTCCTGCGCCAATCACGACGGCGGTGGGCAGGAGCGGTGCTGCCAGATCTGTTGCTTTGACAGCGTGCGTCCCCAATGCCCACAGCGGCGCCTTGCGCGGCTCCCATGCGGGGTCGAACGTGGCGTGGAGGTTGTCGCGCTTGGGCGGAACACCGGGTACCTTGTTGACCTGAAACCCGCACTGCGCCAGATCCTTGCGCACCTGGGCGGCAATCGTCCAGGTGGCAAGGCGGGTGCCGCGCCGTGCGCAGCGGGCCACGGCCTTGAGGGTGTGGAGGCTCCACATCTGCGGGTTGCGCGCAGGGCTGAAGCCGTCAAGGTAGATGCTGTCGACCACCATGTCCTGCTGGCGCAGCATGGCCTGGGTATCGCCCACCAGCAGGGTCAGCAGCACGCGGCCGCCGTCAAAGCGCAGGCGGTGCACGCCGGGCAGCAGGCCCCACCACTGCGCGGCAAGCTCCCGTGCCATGGCCTGCAGATGCGGAAACTGCTCGGCATGGCGCAGCAGGTCGTCGGCACTCACGGGGAAGGCCTCGGTCGATACGAAATGCAGCAACTGGCTGCGTGCAGCGTCACCCCGCCAGGCATGCCAGGTGGCGAGAAAATTCAGGCCAAAGCCGAAACCGGTTTCCAGAATACGCCACTGCGGCTGGCCCGCCCAGGCAGCGGGCAACCCCACGCCAGCGAGAAAGACCTGTTCGGCCTGCTGCACCGCATGCGCGGCTTCGCTGCGGTAGCGGTCGCCAAAGCGCGGGCTGTAGGGCGTGCCGTCTTCCATCCATTGCACGATCTCGCTCATGGCTTGCTCGGATTCCTTGTCAAAAACATGAGCATTGTAGGCAGTTGGGGTATACGCCATGTTCACATTTCATTGGCATGACAGAAAGACCCAAGTGTGCAGACTATCATGGCCCCATGTGTTCCCGCCGCTCTGTGATCCGAACGCTGGCCCATCCTGTGGTGTGCGCTGGCGCCTTGCTTTTTGCCACCGTGGCCAGCGGCGAGGCCGCGATACCCGTTGGTGCCGAGCCCTCCGTCTACAGCGCAGCGCAGGCCGAGCGGCAGCCGCTGCTCGATACGTTGCAGACGCTGGTGAGCATCGAATCGGGCAGCAAGGATTTTGCCGGCGTCAGCTATATCGCCCAGGTGGCGGCCGACAAGCTCAAGGCCCTGGGGGGCGAGGTGCGAATCATCCGCAGCACCGATCCCGAACGCCTGCAGGACACGCCCGAGCAACCCGGCCCCGCCGTGCAGGCGGTGTTCAAAGGCTCGGGGCATTCCAAGATCATGCTGATCGCCCACATGGACACGGTCTACCACCAGGGCGATCTGGCGCAGCAACCCTTTCGGATCGATGGCGAGCGTGCCTATGGTCTGGGCATTGAAGACGAAAAGCAGGGCGTGGCGCTGGTGTTGCACAGCATGGCCCTGCTGCAGAAGATCGGTTACGACCAGTTTGGCCAGATCACCGTGCTGTTCAACAGCGATGAGGAAATCAGCTCGCCCGGATCGCGCAAGCTGATCACCGCGCTCGCCAGAGACCAGGACGCGGTCTTCTCGTTTGAAAGCGGCGGGCAGGACGGCACGCTGCACCTGGCCACCAGCGGCATTGGCGCGCTGTTTCTGTCGGTGGAGGGCAAGGCATCGCATGCCGGCGCGCGGCCCGAATACGGCGTGAATGCGCTCTACGAGCTGTCGCACCAGTTGCTGCAGATGCGCAACCTCTCGCAGCCCGAGCGCGGCCTCAAGCTCAACTGGACGCTGTCGCAGGCGGGCAGCAACCGCAACGTGATACCCGCCCATGCCGAGGCACAGGCCGACGCGCGCGCCTTGCGCGTGCAGGATTTTGATGCGCTGCAAAGCGCCGTGCAGGAGCGCATTCGCAACAAGCTTTTCGACGGCAGCCGGATCAGCGCCCGGTTCGAGCTGCGCCGCCCACCCATGGAGGCGAGCGACGCTGCCCGCAAGATTGCCGCCCAGGCCCAGCAGATTTACCGCAAGGAGCTGGATCTGCCGCTGCGCGTGAACGACGTCGCCCTGGGCGGCGGCACCGACGCGGCCTTCGCCGCACTGAGCGCGCGCGGCGGCGTGGTCGAAGGCATGGGCCTGGGCGGCTTTGGCGCCCACAGCAACCATGACGAATACATTATGCTGGGCAGCATCGTGCCAAGGCTGTATCTGGTGGCGCGGCTGGTGATGGAGCTGTCGGCGCCAAGGGGGGAGGCGGAACACAGTGACGCTCACAGCGCGACCACGGGTGTGCAGCAAAAATAGTGTGCAGTGCTATTGTGGACTGCGCAGAGTGCTACTAAAAGTAGAGTGAAAAGCCGCTACCCATTGAGCGCCGCAGCTGCCATGCCCGCAACCTGCAGGGCAATGTCGGCCGGGGTTTCGTCCTCCATGTGCCACACCGCAGAGAGCCCGCTCCACGCCAGATCCACTGCAGCAGGCGCTGTCGATCGAGCTGCGCGGCCTGCGTCACCAGTTGCAGCCTTGCCTCAAAGCGCTGCGGATGGCAGGCGGTTGCGGCATCGGGGTTGCAGAAGAGGTTGGCATAGTCAAAGCCGCGCTCGCCCAGCAGGCCCTTGGGGTCGATGGCCAGCCAGCCGCGATTGCCGCCATCCAGAATGTTGTGGTGGTGGATATCGCCGTGCAGGCAGACGACATCGCGGGGCGTAGCCAGCAGCTGCTCCATGGCCCGCTGTGATGCGCGCAAGGTGCTGGCGGGCTCGGCACGGAAGGCTGCCAATGAGGCAAAGCGCTGGGGCAGCGGCGTCAATGCAGGCAGCGGTGTGGCACGTGCGGCGTGCAATTGCGCGACAACGGTGCAGATGGTGCGGGTGGCCTCGCCATCCTGGCCGCGCTGGCTCATCGCCGCAAGTGAGCGTGTTCCGGCGGCCCGCTCCATCAACAGGGCATGGCCGCTGCGTGCATAGACCTGCACCGCGCCGCTCCCGTCCCACCACTGCAGCGCGTCGTAGCCAGCGGTTTCCTCCTCCGATTCACTCACTTTCAGCATGGCCGGGCGGCCCTGGTGAACGACGGGGAGCAGGGTGGCCGCATGGGTCTTCACCAACGGGCCATCCGGCACCAGCGCCCAGGCTTTCAGTGAGGAGGTGAGGTCAGGTGACATGCCGAAACGGAGGTGCGGAATGAACAGAGTCAAAAAAGGCCGGTACAGACCGGCCTTGGTGCGAAACAGCTATTTGACGCCCGGTGGATGAGCGCCATAAGCTATTAAATAAGTAGCAATTACGACTCGCTGGGCGGGACGTAACCCGCTGCGGCGTCTGCGCCGCCGCCAAAGAAGTGGTTTTAGCGAAACTCTTTCTTGCAGTGCTCCACTGCGTTACTCGCTGGGCGGGACATAGCCCGCTGCGGCGTCTGCGCCACCGCCAAAGAAGTGGTTTTAGCGAAACTCCTTCTTGCAGCGCTCCACTGCGTTACTCGCTGGGCGGGACATAGCCCGCCGCGGCGTCTGCGCCACCGCCAAAGAAGTGGTTTTCCATCTGGCGGGCGAGGTATTGGCGGGCGCGGGCGTCGGCGAGGTTCAGGCGGTTTTCGTTCACCAGCATGGTCTGGTGCTTGAGCCAGCCAGCCCAGGCTTCCTTGCTGACGTTTTCCCAGATGCGCTTGCCCAGTTCACCGGGGTAGGGCGGGAAATCGAGGCCTTCGGCTTCTTTTTGCAGCTTGATGCATTGAACCATGCGTGCCATGGGGTGGTGTCCTTCTCGTAGTTGACGGGGTGTGCAGCGGTTGCCGCACTTCAGCCTTGATTGATCAAGTGATTGAATCGATTGAAAAATCAGGGGGATTGAGGCTGAGGATCGTCTTGTTAATAAATTTCAGTCATTAAAAACTGAATTAATAGTAGTTTGAGTTTTGAGGAGCGGATTTCAGAATGCGCTCAAGCCATGGGGCATGTGCGATATGCACCCGATGACCATCCTATTTCTGAAATTCTGAAAGCTCTTCATGCAACAACGCCGCCACTTTATCAAGTTTCCGATAGCCGCAGCCGCAATCGCGTCTCTGATTGCTGTCGCTCCTGCAGCTTTCATCGGCAGCGCGCACGCCCAGGGCGCGGCGCCGGTGACTCTGCTCAATGTGTCCTATGACCCGACGCGCGAGCTGTACAACCAGTTCAACCAGGCCTTCGCCAAGCACTGGAAGGCGACGACTGGTCAGGATGTGACGATCAAGCAGTCGCACGGCGGCTCCGGCAAGCAGGGGCGGGCGATCATCGACGGCATCGAGGCCGATGTGGCCACCCTGGCACTGGCGGGCGATATTGATGCACTGCACAAGTTCGGCAACCTGGTGCCGGCCGACTGGCAAAAGCGCCTGCCGCTCAACAGCGCGCCGTACACCTCGACCATCGTGTTCCTGGTCAAAAAGGGCAACCCCAAGGGCATCAAGGACTGGGGGGATCTGATCAAACCTGATGTAAAGGTGATCACGCCCAACCCCAAGACGAGCGGCGGCGCGCGCTGGAATTATCTGGCAGCCTGGGAGTTCGGCAAGCGCACCTACGGCGGTGAGGCGGGCGCCAAGGATTACATCGGCAAACTGTTCAAGAACGTGCCGATTCTGGATACCGGCGCGCGCGGCTCGACCGTGACCTTTGTGCAGCGCGGCCAGGGCGATGTGCTGCTGGCCTGGGAGAATGAGGCCTATCTGGCGCTCAAGGAGTTCGGTGCCGAGAAGTTCGAGATCGTGACCCCCTCGCTCTCCATCCTGGCCGAGCCCACGGTGAGCGTGGTTGACAAGGTGGTGGACAAGCGCGGCACGCGCAAGATCGCCGAGGCCTACCTGCAGTACCTGTACAGCGACGAAGGCCAGGACATTGCGGGCCGCAACTTCTACCGACCCACCAGTGAAAAGGCCAAGGCGCAGTACGGCAAGCAGTTTGCGCAGCTCAAGCTCTTCACCATCGACGATGCCTTTGGCGGCTGGGCCAAGGCCGATGCCGCACACTTTGCCGATGGCGGCACCTTCGACCAGATCTACACCAAGAAATAAGCGCTGGAGCCCATCAGCAAAGCGGAGAATGCCATGAATTTTCAGCAACTGCGGGCCGTGCGTGAGGCTGCGCGCAACGGCTACAACCTGACCGAAGTGGCCCAGGTGCTCTACACCTCGCAGCCGGGCGTGAGCCGCCAGATCCGCGAACTGGAAGACGAGTTGGGCGTGGATATCTTCATTCGTGCAGGCAAGCGGCTCACGGGCCTGACCCCGCCGGGCGAGGCGATCCTGCCCATCGTGGACCGGCTGCTGCTCGAGTCGGAGAATCTGCGCCGCGCGGGAGCGGATTTTCATGCCAGCCGCAGCGGGCAGTTGAGCATTGCCGCCACGCACTCGCAGGCGCGCTATGCGCTGCCGGTGGTGGTGCGTGACTTCCGCGCCCAGTTTCCCGATGTGGCGCTGCACCTGCACCAGGGCTCGCCCCGCCAGGTGGCCGAGATGCTCTTGAGTGGGGCGGCCGACATTGGCGTGGCCACCGAAGCGCTCACCGGTTATGCGAGTCTTGCCACCCTGCCGGGCTACCGCTGGACGCACAGCGTCGTCGTACCGCTGGGCCATCCATTGCTCGCGCAGGTGGAATCAGGCCGGCCGCTCAGCCTGCAGTCGCTGGTGCGCTTTCCCATCATCACCTACGAGCAGGGCTACACCGGCCGTGCGCATATCGACGAATCCTTTGCCACCGCGGGCCTGGAGCCCAATGTGGTGCTGACGGCCATGGATGCCGATGTGATCAAGACCTATGTGGAGCTGGGCATGGGGATCGGCATCGTCGCGTCCATTGCCTTTGACGAGGAGCGTGATCGCCACCTGCGCGCGCTGGACGCAGGGCATCTGTTCAAGGTCAACACCACCCGTATTGCCTTGCGCAAGGGTGTGTGGCTGCGCGCCTATGCGCTGCAGTTCATCGAGAGCTTTGTGCCGACCTTGACCCGTGATGTCGTGCTGCAGGCGGTGTCTGCGGCCGCTCCTGAAGAGGATTCCTCTGTCAACGCTGTGCAAAAGGCGGCTTAATCTAAGTTAATTGTTTGAATAATTTGTTTTTCTTGTTCTGATATGTATACGCTATGATGCGATTTTCAACTTGCATCAAGAAGGGGATAGCGTATGCGTAAAGCTCTGGTTCTGACTGCCGTTGCAGGTAGCCTGGCGCTGGTCGGCTGTAAAACCATGGACACGGGCAATATCGGCAGCATGATCGACAGCGGCTCGACGGCGATGAAGGCCATGACCTTGTCTGACGGCGATGTGGTGACGCTGTCCAACGAATCCTGCCAGGCCATGGATGCCGAGAACAAGATTGCGCCCGCCAACAGCAAGTACACCCAGCGCCTGAACAAGGTGATCGCCAACATGCCCAAGGACATAGACGGCAAGAAGGCGGTCTACAAGGTGTACCTGACGAGCGACGTGAACGCCTGGGCCATGGCCAATGGTTGCATCCGCGTCTACAGCGGCCTCATGGACCTGATGAACGACGACGAACTGCGCGGCGTGATCGGCCACGAAATCGGCCACGTCGCCCTGGGCCACAGCAAGAAGCGCATGCAGACCGCCTACGCCACCTCGGCAGCGCGCCAGATCGCGGCCAACAGCGGCAACTCGGCGCTGTCGTCGCTGTCGCGCTCGCAAGCGGGCGAGTTGGGCGAGAAATTCGTTCACGCACAGTTCTCGCAGTCGAACGAATCCGAAGCCGACAACTATTCGTTTGACCTGCTCACCAAGCAGAAGATGGAGCGCAAGGGCCTGGTCACCGCATTCCAGAAGCTGGCCAAGCTCGGCGGTGGCGGCGGCAACTCGCTGATGAGCTCGCACCCTCCATCGGAAGAGCGCGCCAAGGCGATGCAGGCCCGCCTGGATGGAAACAAGTAAAAAGCCCTCCGTTCGCTAGAATCGATATACACAGGCCCTTGGCAGACGCCAAGGGCCTTTTTTTGCATGTGGCGCGCATTGTGGGCCGATGGGCTTCGCAGCAATGCGTTGTTGGCTGACGGACAGAGCTGGGTGAGCGGGCACAATGCTCCTATCTACGCAAAAGCAAAAGGAGGAGCCATCATGGTTGACAAGCATGTGCCCGCAGACAGCACCCCAGGGGCAGCAAGAGGTCAGAAGGTGCTGCGCCGCCTGTGCGCGCCCTTGCTGGTTCTTGGTGCAATGGCGGGGCTGGCTGGCGGCGCCTGGGCTGAGGGCTTGCGGCCCGCAGGGATTGGATGGGGCCTGTCCTCCGGCTCGTGGGCAACTCCGATCCATGCGCGCGACCGCGATTACCGCAGCCGCGAAGAAAAGATCCGTGAGCATGAACGCTCACAAGGCTATTACGGCAATGATGATCGCAGGGCAGAGCGTCGTGATCGCCAGGATCGGCTCAGAGAGCAGCGCCTGCGGGAAAAGCGCTACAAGAACCGCTCATCCCACCACCACCGTCACCAACCGGCGCAGCCTGCGCAGGACTGGCAGCGCTGAGCTGCTTCACCTACCGCAGGCCATGAAACTCTGAGTCACCATGGGCTCAGAGCGCAGCATCTGCGGAGCCTCGGGCTGCTATGCTCTGGCGCATTCAGCCCTGAAAGCTCCTCGATGAAACTGCTTTTGCTCAGCAACTCCCGGGCCCCTGATGGCGGCTACCTCACCCAGCAGCGCGATGCGATTGCCGCCACCTTGAAGGGCGTGCGCAAGGCATTGTTTGTTCCATTTGCCGGTGTCACCATCAGTTGGGACGATTACACCGCTCAGGTGCAGGCCGCCATTGCACATACCGGTGTGCAACTGGTGGGCGCGCATGCGGAGGATGCGGTGGAGCAGTTTCTGGCAGGCGAGGTGCAGGCCATCATCGTGGGGGGCGGCAACACCTTTCAACTGCTGGCCGAATGCCGCAGGCGTGGCTGGCTGGTGCGCCTGGGCGATGCCGCGCGTTTGGGCCGCATGCCCTACATCGGCTGGAGCGCTGGTGCCAATCTGGCAGGGCTGACGATCAACACGACGAACGACATGCCCATCGTCAACCCGCACGGCTTTGGCGCACTGGGGCTGGTGCCTTTTTGCATCAACCCGCACTACAACAACAGCCTGCCACCCGGCCACCAGGGCGAAACCCGCGACCAGCGCCTGGCCGAGTTTCTGGTGGCCAACCCGCAGATGCGCGTGGTGGCGCTGCCCGAGGGGACCTGGCTGGAGGTGAATGGCAGTGCCGTGGTGGTGGCTGGCACTTATGCGGCCAAGCTGTTCACCGCGAATGCGGACGCGCAGGATCTGGCGCTCGGAGCCCGTATCTAGAGCACGTTTCTGGATGGGAAACGCACCGGATTAGTACAGCCGCCGCACATCGCCATTGGTGGGCGAGGCGCTTTCGTGGAACAGGTCTTCCAGGTACTGCACCAGCTCGTGCTCCTCGATGAAGTCGGGGATCACAAAGCCTGCGGGGCGGCGTTTGCCGTCGGAGCCGACCGCCATGACCTGCCAGGCGTCGGCGCGGCGCTCCACGTCAACAATACGGGTGTAGATACAAAATCGCATGGGATGGCCTGTTGCGAATGAGGCGTGCACGCGTCCGTGGTACGGGCTTGCACGGCCATTGATGGCATGTGTCCTGCAGTGCGCGCCGTGCCCCGGCGATGCCAGGGCACAGGGGGCAGCCGGTGGCCCGGCCTGGATTACAGGCGTTCGAAGATCGCTGCAATGCCCTGGCCGCCGCCAATGCACATGGTCACCAGTGCATAGCGACCGCCCGTGCGGTGCAGTTCGTGGATGGCCTTGACTGTGATGATGGCGCCGGTCGCACCGATCGGGTGGCCCAGCGAGATGCCGGAGCCATTGGGGTTGACCTTGGCCGGATCGGCGCCCAGGCCCTTGGTGACGGCGCAGGCCTGCGCTGCAAAGGCTTCATTGGCTTCGATCACATCCATCTGGTCGAGCTTGAGGCCTGTCTTGGCCAGCACGGCCTTGGATGCAGGGATGGGGCCGATACCCATGATCTTGGGCTCGACACCCGCGTGTGCGTAGCCCACCAGGCGGGCGAGCGGCTTGGCGCCTCGTGCGCCTGCGGCAGACGCTTCCATCAGCACCACGGCGGCGGCGGCATCGTTGATGCCCGATGCGTTGGCGGCGGTGACGGTGCCGTCTTCCTTGGCGAACACGGGCTTCATCTTCTGGAAGTCTTCAATCTTGGCACCGGCGCGGAAGTGCTCGTCCTTGTCGAAGGCGACCTCGCCCTTTTTGCTCTTGAGCATGACGGGCACGATCTGGCCTGCAAAGCGGTTTTCCGCCCAGGCGGCTTCGGCGCGCTGGTGGCTGGTGAGGGCTAACTGGTCCTGGTCGTCACGGCTGATACCGAATTCCTTGGCCACGTTCTCGGCTGTCACGCCCATGTGGATCTTGTGGAACGGATCGTGCAGGGCGCCGGTCATCATGTCGACCATCTGCGTGTCACCCATGCGGGCGCCCCAGCGGGTGTTGAGGCTGGCGTAGGGCGCGCGGCTCATGTTTTCGGCGCCAGCACCAATGGCGATGTCGTAGTCGCCCAGCAGGATGCCCTGGCTCGCGCTGATGATGGCCTGCAGGCCCGAGCCGCACAGGCGGTTCACGTTCATCGCGGGCGTCTCCTTGGGGCAGCCGCTGTTGATGGCCGCCACGCGGCTGAGGTACATGTCCTTGGGCTCGGTGTTGACTACATGGCCGAACACCACATGGCCCACATCTTTGCCCTCGACACCCGCGCGGGCGAGCGACTCCTTGACGACCAGCGCGCCCAACTCGGTCGGTGGAACATCCTTGAGGCTGCCGCCAAAGGTGCCGATGGCGGTGCGCACGGCGCTGCAGACAAGTACTTCACGGGTCATGGTGTATCTCCTTGGATGGGTATGCGAAAAGGCGAATGAAAACAGTATGCCGCGCGCAGGAAACTACTTCTTAGCGGGTCTTATTGGTGCGTTGCAGCATGATCGCATTATTGCCAGCCTCGTGTCTGCCGGACAAGTCGGGACGGCTACGTACAGGCGTGCAGCGCGCCTTGGCGACACCGCTGTGGCTCAGCTGCGTGCGCAAAACAAGGTCTTGCGCACAACTGGTGTGTGCAAGACGCTATGTTTTTATGAGCGATCAGGAAGCGCCTTCAGTCAGGGGCATGCGTCACGGCCTCGATGTTGTAGCCGTCCGGATCACGGACAAAGGCCGCATAGTAGTGCGCGTGGTAATGCCTGCGCGGGCCGGGTGCGCCATTGTCGATGCCCCCGGCTGCGAGGGCTGCCGTATAGAAGGCATGCACCTGTGCCTGGCTGGCGGCCCGGAAGGCCACATGGACGCACTGCGAGTGCGGGATGCCTTCACGAATCCAGAAATCGCCGCCAGGGTCCGAGCCCTGCACCGGCGTTGCGCTGCCAAAGCCGATGGCGCCCGGATGCAGCTTGCGCATCTCGTAGCCCAGAGGAGCCAGCACCCGGGTGTAGAAGGAGCGGCTGCGCTCCAGGTTGCTGACGTTGATGCCAATGTGGTCAAGCATGGTGGCAACGTGGATCCGTGTTGTTACGGCTCACGTACGTCGGCCACCACGTTCTGGCCGAAATCGGGGCGATCGAGCCAGGCCAGCACTTTGGCGCCGGCTTCTGCCGGAGAGCTGAGTTTGCCGCCTTCGTGCAGGCCCTTGAAGTTGGCTACATCGGGAAAGGCGCCCGCGTCGGCGCTGCGCAATTGCACCTGCATGTCGGTGTCGATCACGCCTGGGGCGAGCGAGACGATCCGGGCGCCATGGGGCTTGTGCGCTTCTTCCAGCGCCACGCAGCGGGCATAGGCATCCATGCCCGCCTTGGCGGTGCAGTAGGCAGCCTGCGATGCCATTGGGCGGCGGCCCAGGCCTGAGGACACATTCAGCACCTTTTTCGGAACGGTCCAGCCTTCGGTTGCGCCCAGAAAGACCCCGGTCAGCGCCATGGGCGCTTCCAGGCCCACGCGCAGCGCATTGCGCAGGTCTGCGGTCGGCACGGCAGACAGGGGCGCGATCTGCGGGATGACCCCCGCATTGTTGATGAGCGTGATGCTGGCCCAGTCTGCAGGCTGGAGGCTGCGCAGCCAGTCGCCCAGGCGCTGGGCGGCAGCATCGGTCTCTCCCAGGTCCTGTTCCCACTGGATGAGATTGGCAGGCTGAGAGGCCGCAGCAGCCAGTTCGCTGGACGCGCGTCGCGCAATGCTGAGCACGGTGTGGCCCTGGGCCAGTAGTTGAAGGCCCATGGCCAGGCCCATGCCGCGCGAGCCGCCGGTGAGAATGTAGAGATGCTTGGTCATAGGCAGCAATCCTAACGGTAGTTGGGGCACGTTTCGCCCCTCGCAGCTTCATCCTTTTCTATCGGTTCGGCTGCGCACTTCGAAGAGCTTGGTTAGGATGGCTGGGTTTGATCGATTCAGGAGAAATTGCACCATGGGCCAGCAAAAAGTTGCCATCGTGATCGCCGGCGGTTCCGGCATGGGCGCTGCAGCCGCACGCCAACTGCACCAGGCCGGTTTTGCCGTCGGCATTCTGTCGTCTTCGGGAAAGGGTGAGGCCCTCGCCAAGGAGCTGGGAGGTGTCGGCGTGACCGGCTCGAACCAGAACGTGGCCGACATGCAGAAACTGGTGGACGCGGTGATGCAACGCTTTGGCCGCATCGATGTGCTGGTGAATGGCGCAGGCCACGGCCCCAAGGGTGATTTGCTTGCCATCAGCGATGAAGACTGGATCAAGGGCCTGGAAGTGTATTTTCTGAACGTGGTGCGGGCCACGCGATTGGTTGCGCCCATCATGCAGACCCAGGGCGGTGGCGCCATCATCAATATCTCGTCGGCCTGGGCGTTTGAGCCAGCGGCGCTGTTTCCCACCTCGGCCATGGCGCGCTCGGGCCTCGCGGCGTTCACCAAGATCTTCTGCGACGAGTACGGCAAGCACAACATCCGCATGAACAATGTGTTGCCCGGCTGGATCGACAGTCTGCCCAAGAAGGACGAGCGGCAGGCCGCCGTGCCGCTGCAGCGTTACGGCACGGCCGACGAGATCGGAGCGACGGTGGCGTTTCTGGCGTCCGAGGGCGCCGCCTACATCACCGGGCAGAACCTCAAGGTTGACGGCGGCCTGATGCGCCATATTTGAGGCCTGATCTCTGATCCGGTGCCAGCCGGTTTTCAGTTCTTTATGCTGCTGGCGCTTTGCTGATAAGCGCCAGTTGCTATATTTCTGATAGTGAATTCACCCGTGTGAGCCTTGCGCTCACCGGTTGCCTGCGCTGCACGCCTGCGGCTGGGGCAAAGGGGCAGCAGCAGGCGCCGCGCGGGGGACGCGGGTGACCAGCACAATGCCGATGACCACAGGGACGATGCCCAGAAAATCGGCCAGCGCCAGGGGCTCGCCCAGCACGGCCCAGCCAACGATCAGGCCCAGTGGCGGGGTCAGAAAGAACCAGGCGCTGGCACTGCTCGCATCGGTGCGGCGCAGCAGTGCGAACCAGAGCGTGTAGCCCGCGATGGAAACCACGGCCACCGACCAGAGCATGGACGCTGCAAAGCGCAGGTTCAGGTGCACATCGGACCACTGTTCCACTGACAGCGCCCACGGCAGCATGATCGCCGAAGCCAGCAGCAGCTGCAGCGCAATATTGGCGGTGCTGCCGACTCCAATGCGCAGACGCTTGTACAGCACGGTGCCGAGCGAAATCAGCAAGAGCGCGAGCAGCAGCATGAGCGTGCCGTGCCAGGAGTCGAGCGGGCCGCCCAGCCGGTGGCGCACGATGAAGGCCATGCCCGCAAAGCCCAGCAGCAGGCCGGCAAGCTTGCGTCCCGTGAGCCGCTCGCGCAGCAGCGGCACGGCAAGCAGGGCCACCACAATGGGTGCGGCCCCGATCACGATGGTGGCCAGACCCGCAGACACCTCGCGCATGGCGCTCCAGCTCACGCCCAGGTACAGCGCATGGTTGCAGGCGGCTATCAGCAGCAGGCTGGCGAATTCGCGGCCACTGGGGCGAATTCGCTCGCCCCGGTAGTGGCTCCAGGCAAGCAGCAGCGCCCCTGCACAGAAAAAGCGCATGGCCAGGAACAGCAGCGGCGAGCTGTCGAGCAGTGCAAACTTGGTGGCGGCAAACGCGCTGGCCCAGACCAGGGTGAAGGGAATGGCAAAGGCCAGCACCGTCAGGCGCGAGGGCGAAGGCAGTGGCAAGGCCGAAGAAGGGGGCAGGGCAGACATGGCAGTGGGCGGCAAAAGAGGATGACAAATCCACTGTAGGGGTTTAAGCTGATATTTGGAAATTCAAAGTTTCCATGTGAGATATTTGATTTATCGATGGATTGCCTGCAGGAGACTCGAATGGCCGACTTTGATATCAGCTTGTTGCGCACCTTCACCTCGGTGGTGGACAGCGGCGGTTTTTCGCGCGCCAGCGAGCGGGTGCACCGCACCCAGTCCACCGTCAGTCAGCAGATCAAGAAACTGGAGGAGCAGGCCGGGCGCCAGTTGCTGTCGCGCGGTGCGCGTTCCAGCCTGCTCACACCTGATGGCGAGCGCATGCTGAGCTATGCGCGGCGCATCCTGGCGCTGCACGACGAGGCACGCAATCTGTTTGCCGAAGACCTGCCCGAGCTGGTGCGCGTGGGCGTCACCGAAGACCTGGCCGTCGATTCGCTGCCCGCCGTGCTCAGCCCGCTGGCGCTGGGAGACGACCATGTGCGGCTGGAGGTGCGGTGCGGCCTTTCGCGGCTTTTGGAGGCGGACCTGGGCAATGGCCTTCTGGATGTAGCCCTGTTTCGCCGCGTGGAAAGCCAGCCCAGCTCCGGCCCGGATTGCTGGGCCGAAAGCCTGCAATGGGTATGCGCGCAAGGCAGCCACCCTGAGCAATCGCAGGTGCTGCCGCTGGTGCTTTTTCCGCATGAATGCATCCTGCGCGGCTACGCGCTGGGTCAGCTCGACGCCATGGGCCGGCGCTGGCGCATTGCCTATACCAGCCCCAACGTATCGGGCATCCAGGCTGCCGTACGTGCGGGGTTGGGCGTGGCGCTGCTGTCACAGCGCATGCTGCCCTTGCAAGGCCTGCGGGTGATTGCCCCGGGCGAGGGCCTGCCCTCGCTGCCGCAGGTGTCCGTGCTGCTGCGCAGCGGCACGGGGGCACTGGGGCCCAGGGCGCAGCAGGTGATGGAGTTGCTGCGCGCGCACATGGATGAGACGGTGGGCGCATCCCTTAAGCAGCCATCCGTATCGGCAGCCATACCGGCCTAGCCTGATCCTGAACGGTTCAAAAATCCGCAGGCAGGGTGCACGCCACCGGCACCTGTGTCACCGGGTGTGTGAAGGCAATGTGCTGCGCCTGCAGCAGCAGGCGGGGCGCCATTGCCTGTACGCCGGGCGTGGCATACAGGTTGTCGCCCAGTATCGGGTGCCCGATGGCCTGCAGATGCAGGCGCAACTGGTGGGTGCGGCCGGTGACGGGTGCCAGCCACAAGCGCGTGCTGTCCGAAGGGATGGAGGGCAGAGCCGCTGCTTCTTGGCCCGTCACCGCGCGCCACCAGGTCTGGCTGGGTTTGCCAACGGCATGGTCTACACGCTGCAGCGGGCGGCGTTCCCAGTCGGCGATCAGCGGCAGGTCGATCAGACTCCAGTGCTCTGCGTCTTGCGGCATGCCGGCCAGCAAGGCGGCATCGGCAGGCGCGGGTTGCGCCACAGGGAAGCCGCTGGCGACAGCCATGTAGCGCTTGTCCACCTTGCGCGCGGCAAAGGCGTCACCCAGTGCGCGCTGCACGGCCAGGCTGCGCGCCATCACCACCAGGCCCGAGGTCGCCTGGTCGAGCCGGTGCACCACAAGGGCGTCGGGCCACTGCTGCTGGGCACGGCTGCTGAGGCAATCGAGCTTGTCCGGCCCACGGCCGGGCACGCACAGCAGGCCGGAAGGCTTGTTCAGCACCAAGAGGTGCGCGTCTTCATACACGGGAATCAACACAGGGCACCGTCTCGCCAAAGAAAGACCGACATTGTAGAAACTGTACGGAAGGCGACAGCAGCATGCTGCCGACCGGCGCGCCTTGCCTTACCTTACCCTTGCGCGGCGCCCACATGCACCAGCGGCATTTGCTCATGCCGATTTGCCGCAACTAGGGTTGCTACGATGGCTGGGTGCCACCGGTTGGTGCTACAAAAATGGTTGCTGCTGGCGCTTGCCGGATAAGCGCTGCACATCGAATAAGACTGAAGGAGAACGTATGCTTGGCCTGATGCAAAACCAGCAATTGCTGACCTCGAACCTGCTGGAGTTTGCGGAGCGTTACCACCGCGATACCGAGATCGTCTCGCGCCGGGTGGAGGGGGATATCCACCGCTACACCTACGCCGATTTTGCCCGGCGCGCGCGCCAGGTGGCAGGTACGCTCGACGCCATGGGGCTTGCGCCGAGCACGCGCGTGGCTACCCTGGCCTGGAACGGATACCGCCACCTGGAGCTGTACTACGGCGTAGGCGGCTCGGGCCGCGTCATCCATACCGTCAACCCCCGCCTGCACCCCGATCAGATCGCCTGGATCGTGAACCACGCCGAAGATGCGGTGCTGTGCTTTGACATGAGCTTTCTGCCCATCGTCCAGGCGGTGCATGCCAGATGCCCCACGGTCCGCCAATGGGTGGCGCTGTGCGATGCAGACAAGCTGCCGGCTGGCAGCGGCATCCCCGGCCTGGTGTCCTACGAGGACTGGATTGCCGCGGCGCCCACCAGCTACAACTGGCCGCAGTTCGACGAAAACACCGCCTGCGGCATGTGCTACACCAGCGGCACCACGGGCAACCCCAAGGCGGTGCTGTATTCGCACCGCAGCACCACCTTGCACGCCTATGGCGCCTCGCTGCCCGATGTGATGGACATTTCGTCGCGCGATGTGGTGCTGCCGGTGGTGCCCATGTTCCACGTCAACGCCTGGGGCCTGCCGTTTTCCGGGCCCTTGAATGGCGCCAAGCTGGTGTTCCCCGGCCCGGGGCTGGATGGCAAGTCGGTGTACGAGCTGATCGAGGCCGAAAAGGTGACTTTTGCCGCCGGTGTGCCCACGGTCTGGCAGATGCTGCTCAACCATGTGCAGAGCCAGGGCCTGAAGTTCAGCACATTCAAGCGCACGGTGATTGGCGGCTCGGCCTGCCCACCAGCGATGATCAAGACCTTCCAGGACGATTACGGCGTGACCGTGCTGCACGCCTGGGGCATGACCGAGCTGAGCCCGCTGGGCACGGTCTGCACCCTGAAGAACAAGCACCTGGCCCTTCCTGCGGAGGAGCAGGCCAGGCTGCTGGCCAAGCAGGGGCGGGTGATCTACGGTGTGGACATGAAGATCGTGGGCGACAACGGCGAGGACCAGCCCTGGGACGGCAAGACCTACGGCGATCTGCTGGTGCGCGGCCCCTGGACGGTGGGCAACTATTACCGCAACGAGGGCGCGTCCCCCCTGGTCAAGGATGCGCAGGGGCGCGAATGGTTTCCTACGGGCGATGTGGCCACCATCGATGCCGATGGCTTCATGCACATCACCGATCGCAGCAAGGACGTGATCAAGTCTGGCGGCGAGTGGATCAGCTCCATCGACATTGAAAATATCGCCATGGCCCACCCCGCCGTGGCCATGGCCGCCTGTGTGGGCATGCCGCACCCCAAGTGGGACGAGCGCCCGGTGGTGTTTGTGGCCTTGAAGCCGGGCCAGTCGGTCAGCAGGGAAGCCTTGCTGGCTTTCTATCAAGGCAAGACTGCCAAGTGGCAGATTCCTGATGATGTGGTGTTTGTCGAGAGCATTCCGCTCGGGGCCACAGGCAAGATGCTGAAAACCCGGCTGCGCGAGCAGCATGCCGACTACGTGCTGCCGACCACGGCATAGGCTGCCAGTCAGGAGCGGGTTTTCAGCAAAATCAACCGATGGCGTAGATGTGGAAAGCGCCTGAAGCTATCAAAATCGTAGTAACGGAGATGCACCATGGCGCGTAGGATTCAACAGCTTTTCGACCTGAGCGGCAAGACTGCGCTGGTGACCGGCGGCTCGCGCGGCCTGGGCCTGCAACTGGCGCATGCATTGGGCGAGGCGGGCGCCAAGATCGTCGTCACCAGCCGCAAGGCCACCGAGCTGGAAGCCGCTGTGGCCGAGCTGCGTGGCGCGGGCATCGACGCGCGCTGGATCGCCGCCGATTGCGCGGTGGAGACAGATATCGAACGTCTGGCCGCAGAAACGCTGGAGCGCGTGGGAGACCTGGACATCCTGGTCAACAACGCGGGTGCCAGTTGGGGCGCTCCCGCCGAAGACCACCCGATCGCCGCCTGGGACAAGGTGATGAACCTGAATGTGCGCGGCTATTTTCTGCTGTCGCAGCACATTGCCAAGAACAGCATGATCGGCCGGCGCAGCGGCGCCATCATCAACGTGGCCTCCATCGCGGGGCTGGGCGGCAACCCGGTGGCGATGAAAACCATTGCCTACAACACCAGCAAGGGCGCGGTGATCAACTTCACGCGTGCGCTGGCGGCCGAGTGGGGGCACTATGGCATCCGCGTCAACGCGCTGGCTCCGGGTTTCTTCCGCACCAAGCTCGCCAATGGCCTGATCGACCAGCTGGGCGAAGACCAGATGACCGCCAATGTGCCGCTGGGGCGCCTGGGTGATAACGAAGACCTCAAGGGTGCCGCCGTGCTGCTGGCCAGCGACGCGGGCAAGCACATCACCGGCCAGTTTCTGGCGGTGGATGGCGGCGTGAGCGTGGTGACGGCAGGGTAAGAACGTATTTGCGATCTCCTCGCGCCGCGACAGGGGCTTTGCCGTGCCGCCAGTGGTTCAAGGCCTTCACAGCTCATGGCTGTACACGATGAACCCCTTGTGCTGTGCCACCTTGTCGTACAGGGCGCGCCCGGCCGTGTTGTGGTCCTGGGTCTGCCAGTACACGCGGCAGGCACCTGCGCGGTGGGCCTCGCCGTACACGGCCTCGATCAAAGCCTTGCCAATGCCTTGCCCGCGGCAGGCGGGCAGGGTGAACAGATCCTGCAGATAGCACACCGGCTGCAGGCGTGAAGTGCTCACGTGGAACAGGTAGTGCGTGAGGCCCAGCAGCCGCCCCTCGGATTCCGCCACCAGTGCAAACATCGGTACTAAGGGATTGTGAAAGCCCTGCCAGGTGTTCTGGGTGATGGCATCGGGCAGGGCGGTTTCGCCTTCACGGCCATAAAAGGCGTTGTAGCCATCCCAAAGCGGCTTCCAGCCCAGGTAGTCGGTAGGTGCGAGAGGGCGGATCTGAATGGACATGGTGTGCGGCTCGCTGAATCTGCGTGTCTGACCTTGGACTGTAGCGGGTTCGCGGCTGCTATAGAGGCCTGACAGGGTGCTGTCACCTAAACGTCAGGGTTTCCCCTTAATCAAGCCTACAAGCGGTTATGCTTGCTGCATGGGCCGCCCGCCGCCGCGCGGCCTTTGTTGTCTTGTCCTTGCGTTCTACGTTCTCATGCTGGAGCCCGCCGTGCTGCCCTTTGAAGTTGAAATCCCCTTTGTCAGCCACCTGGGCTTTAGCTTGCACAAATGGGCCGATGGCGAGAGCGAGCTGCACTATCACGCGCGCCCCGAGCACCTCAACAGCTTTGATGTGACGCACGGCGGCGCATCGATGACGTTGCTGGATGTGACCATGGCCCACGCGGCGCGCAGCGCGATTGCAGGCAGCGGCGCCGTCACCATCGAGATGAAAACCAGCTTCATGGCCACTGCCAAGGGCCCGTTGGTGGCCAAGGGCAAGCTGCTCTCGCGCACCAAGACCATGGCTTTCTGTGAAGGCTGGCTGTATGACGAGGCGGGCAAGCTCTGCTGCCATGCCACTGGCACTTTCAAATACGTGATGCCGGAAGTCGTGCAATCCCTGCAGGCTGCCAAGAAGCAGATCAAGACCGATTGAATTCATCCACGGTGTTCTGGCCGCCAGTTATACCGCTCTGCCTTTGTTTGAGTCACAGCCCCCATGCCCAAGCCTTCTTCTCCTGCCGACCGATTGAACTGGACCTGTCTTTCCTTTGACCAGCTGAGCCTGGGCGATCTGTATGACGTGCTGCACGTGCGCTGCCAGGTGTTCATTGCCGAGCAGGTGGCCTTTCAGGACCTGGATTACAAAGACCAGAGCGCCTGGCACCTGCTCGGGCGCGACCAGGCGGGCGTTCTGCAATCGTACGCACGCATACTGCCGCCTGGGCAGGCTTACGAGGAACCCTCCATTGGCCGCGTGCTGGCCATGGCAGCCGTGCGCGGCACAGGCGCTGGCTGGGAGCTGATGCGCCATGCGATGGCCGAGGTGGAGCAGCGCTGGCCCGGATCACCGATCCGCATCGGGGCGCAGGCCTATCTGCAGACCTTCTACGAAGGCTGCGGCTTCGAGGTGGTGTCGGAGCCATACCTGGAAGACGGCATTCCGCACCTGACCATGCTGTACCGGGGCCAGGGTGCATGATGGCGGCAGCGCATGCATATCCATCCGCCACGCGCGAGTGGGAGACTGCATGCCTGAGGTGCGAATCGGCTGCTGGCGCTCGCCAGTTATGCGCAGTAGCTCATATTTTCATAGCAAATCGAGCCAGCCATGGATAAGTCTCTGACACCCGATACGGTCTTGGTACAGGCACCGGCTCCAGCCATGAGAGACGGCCTTCCCATGCCCGAGCGGCGCCTCGCGATGCTGGTGATCGTGCTGGGCCTGATTGTGGCCGTGCTCGATGGCTCAATCATGAATCTGGCCCTGCCCACGGTGGCCAAGCAGCTCAATGCCCAGCCTTCGGAGGCGATCTGGATCGTCAATGCCTACCAACTGGGCACGTTGGGATTGCTGCTGCCGTTGGCGGCGCTGGGTGAGCGCATCGGCTACCGCAAGGTGTATCTCATTGGTTTGCTGTGTTTCACCATCGCGTCGGCCGTTGCCATGCTGGCGCAGTCGCTGTGGCTGCTGATTGCAGCACGCGGACTGCAAGGCATGGGGGCGGCAGGGGTGATGGCGGTGAACGCGGCGCTGGTGAGGCTGACGTACCCGGCTTCCAGGTTGGGCAAGGGCATGGCGCTCAATTCGCTGGTAGTGGCGGTGTCGTCCGTTGCCGGGCCGGGCGTGGCCGCATTGATTCTGTCGATTGCCAGCTGGCCGTGGCTGTTTGCCATCAACGTTCCGTTGGGGCTGCTGACCTTGTGGCTGGGGCGCAAGGCCTTGCCGCACAACCCACCGCAATTGCTGGCCGCGCCTCACGCACGGCTCACGCCGGTGGATGTGGTGCTGAACTTTGCCATGTTCTCGCTGGTGTTTCTGGGGGCGGAGCGCATCGGCGCTCGGCACGATGCAGCGGCCGCAGCGGGACAGGCCAGTACCGGCTGGGCCATGCTGGGGCTGGGTCTGGTGCTGGGCACCTGGTATGTGCTGAGGCAGAAAAAACTCAGCTTGCCGCTCTTGCCACTCGATCTGCTGCGCATTCCGGTGTTTGCACTGTCCATGGGGGCGTCGATTGGCGCGTTCAGCGCGCAGATGCTCTCGTTCATTGCGCTGCCATTCATGCTGCTCGATGCGCTGGGCCGCAGCCATTTTGCCGCCGGCATGCTGATGACGGCATGGTCGGCTGCCATCGTGCTGGTGGCGCCAGTGGCGGGCAAGCTCATCGGCAAGGTGGAAGACGGCCTGCTGGGCGGCATCGGCATGGCCATTCTGGCTTTCGGCCTGCTCAGCCTGGCCTTGCTGCCTGCCGACCCGGGCGACCTGAACATCGGCTGGCGCATGGCGCTGTGCGGCCTGGGTTTCGGCCTGTTTCAGTCGCCCAACAACCACACCATTGTCACCTCGGCGCCGCTGGCGCGTGCCGGAGCGGCCAGCGGCATGCTCGGCACCGCGCGGCTCACGGGGCAATCGCTGGGAGCGGTGCTGGTGGCCATCATCTTCACCCTCTGGCCTGTGACCAGCGGCAGGGGCACCACGGTGGCCCTGTACATGGCCGCTGCGTTTGCGGCCATGTCGGCGGTGTTCAGCAGCCTGCGCCTCAAGCATAAGGCAGTGCATTAGGTCTAGGGTTACTCCCTGGGCGTCTGAGCCGGCAAGGGGGTTGTGCCCTGTGCAGCTTGACGCGCCTCTTCATCTTGCTGCGCCTGTTCGGCCAGACGGCGGGCCCTGCGTCGGGCGGGTGTGCCACCGATGTACATCAGGATGCTGATGGGCAATGCGCCATAGAGCAGCAGCGTGATCACGGCGCCCAGCACGGTGCCTTGCGGGCTGACGGCTTCAACCACGGCCATCATCAGCACTACATAGAGCCAGCCAATCAAAAGCAGATACATGCTCGGAATTTACCCGAAGTAGGCGCGTGTCGGGGCTTTGGAGGCGGATTTTGGGCCTAAGATGGTATCGAAATTCATTTCATGGGCACACGGCCAACCAGGGAGACAGCGATGACGCAAGAGCAATTTTGGGGACCGGGAAGTGATCAGATGGCGCAGCTGTCACAGCTGGGCCAGCAATACGGGCAGATGTGGACGCAGGCGTTGCAAGGCCTGCAAAAGGGGATGCCCGCAATGAACGCCATGGGCGCGCCCACGGGCCTCTTCAACGGCCTGGCCCAGCCGCAGGCTGGCGGCGCGCCCGTCAGTCTGGACGCCGACAAGCTGCGGGCCATTCAGGAGCAATACGCCAAGGATGCCATGGCGCTGTGGACCGAAAGCGCCAAGGGCGTGGTGCCGGTACCCAAAGACCGGCGGTTTGCAGGCGATGCCTGGCAGCACAACCCGATGGCAGCATTGACGGCCGCAAGTTATGCCCTCAACGCCAAGGCTTTGATGGACATGGTCGATGCCGTTCAGGGCGACGAAAAGACCCGCGCCCGTATCCGTTTTGGTGTGGAACAGTGGGTAGCGGCAACGGCGCCCAGCAATTTTCTGGCGCTGAACGCTGAAGCCCAGCAAAAAGCCATCGACACCAAAGGCCAGAGCATTGCCCAGGGCATTCAGAACATGCTGGCCGACATGCGCCAGGGCCATGTGTCGATGACCGATGAATCGCAGTTCGAGGTGGGCCGGAATGTGGCCACCAGCGAGGGTGCGGTGGTGTTCGAGAATGAGCTGTTCCAGCTGATCGAGTACAAGGCGCTGACCGCCCAGGTGTACGAGCGCCCCATGCTGTTTGTGCCGCCGTGCATCAACAAGTACTACATCCTTGACCTGCAGCCTGAGAACTCGCTGATCCGCCATTCGGTGGAAAACGGCCACCGTACCTTTGTGGTGAGCTGGCGCAACCCCGACGAGAGCCTGGGCAGCAAGACCTGGGACGACTATATCGGCGATGCCGTCATCAAGGCCATCGAGGTGGTCAAAGACATTTCCGGCCAGGCGCAGATCAATGCGCTGGGTTTTTGCGTGGGCGGCACCATGCTCGTCAACGGTCTGGCGGTGCTAGCGGCACGGGGGGACAAATCGGTGGCCAGCGCCACCTTGCTCACTACCCTGGTGGATTTTTCCGACACCGGCGTGCTTGACGTGTTCATCGACGAGAACTTCGTCAAGTTTCGCGAACTGACCATGGGCAAGGGCGGTCTGATGGCCGGGCAGGATCTGGCATCGACCTTCAGCTTTCTGCGTCCGGTCGATCTGGTGTGGAACTACGTGGTGGGCAACTACCTCAAGGGCGAAACCCCGCCGCCGTTTGACCTGCTGTACTGGAACAGCGACTCCACCAACCTGCCAGGTCCTTACTACGCATGGTATCTGCGCAACTTCTATCTGGAGAACAAGCTGGTGCAGCCCGGCGCGCTCACGGTGTGCGGGGAGCCGCTCGATGTGAGCAAGATCAACATGCCGATCTATATCTATGGCTCGCGTGAAGACCATATCGTACCGATTGGCGCGGCCTATGCCAGCACCCAGGTACTGGGTGGGAAGAAGCGTTTCGTGATGGGCGCCTCCGGCCACATTGCCGGTGTCATCAACCCGCCTGCCAAGAAAAAGCGCAGCCACTGGCTGCGTGAGGACGGCAAGTTCCCCTCCGGCATCGATGCATGGCTGCAGGGGGCGGACGAGCTGCCTGGCAGCTGGTGGACGGACTGGATGGACTGGCTTGCCAAAAGCAGCGGTAAAAAGGTGGCGGCGCCCAAGGCCTACGGCAAAGCCCGCACTGCCTACAAGGCGCTGGAGCCTGCGCCGGGCAGCTACGTCAAGGCCCGGGCCTGACTGCAGCACGGCGGGCCCGCAAGCACCCCTTCGGGCCTGGCCTGCGCAGGGCTGCGTACCATCCGCATGCCGGTGCGAGGGCCGCTGGGTGGTGGGTATGTTGCAATGCAATAATGTGGGTGCTCCTGCAGGCAGGCAGCAACAGCGAGTATCGGATTTGATAGCTGAAAAGCTAAATATGACAGGCGCCAGCGCCAATTTTTAAAGGAAGAACCATGGAAGACATCGTCATCATTTCGGCCGTGCGTACGGCAGTCGGCAAGTTCGGTGGCTCGCTGGCCAAGGTGCCCGCAACGGACCTGGGGGCGACAGTAATCAAGGAAGCACTGGCGCGCGCCAAGGTGGGCGCAGACCAGGTCGATGAAGTCATCATGGGCCAGGTGCTGGCTGCTGGTGTGGGGCAGAACCCGGCGCGCCAGGCCATGATCAAGGCAGGCGTGGACAAGAAGACGCCTGCGCTGACCATCAACGCAGTGTGTGGCTCGGGTCTCAAGTCCGTCATGCTGGCTGCGCAGGCCATCAGCAATGGCGATGCCGATGTGGTGGTGGCTGGCGGCCAGGAAAACATGAGCCTGTCGCCCCATGTATTGAATGGATCGCGTGACGGCCAGCGCATGGGCGACTGGAAAATGACCGACACCATGATCGTCGATGGTCTGTGGGACGTGTACAACCAGTACCACATGGGCATCACCGCCGAGAACGTGGCCAAGGAATTCCACATCGACCGTGAAAAGCAGGATGCCTTTGCACTGGCAAGCCAGCAAAAGGCAGCCGCTGCGCAGGACGCGGGCAACTTTGCAGAAGAAATCGTCACGGTCGCCATCCCGCAGCGCAAGGGCGACCCCATCGAGTTCAAGGCTGACGAATACATCAACCGCAAGACCAATGGAGATGCACTTGCGAGCCTCAAGCCAGCCTTTGACAAGGCCGGTTCGGTCACCGCAGGCAATGCATCGGGCCTGAACGACGGTGCTGCCGCACTGGTGGTGGCCAGCGCCAAGAAGGCCAAGGAACTGGGCGCAGAGCCGCTGGCACGCATTGCAGGCTTTGCAACCGTGGGGCTCGACCCCAAGATCATGGGCATGGGCCCGATGCACGCCGTGCGCAAGGTGCTGGCCAAGACCGGCTGGAAAGAGGGCGAGGTCGACCTGTTCGAACTCAACGAAGCCTTTGCGGCCCAAGCCTGCGCAGTAAACCAGGAACTGGGCCTGGACACGAGCAAGGTCAACGTCAATGGCGGCGCCATTGCCATTGGTCACCCCATCGGTGCGTCGGGCGCTCGTATTCTCGTGACCTTGCTGCATGAAATGAAGCGCCGCGGCTCCAAGCGCGGCATTGCCGGTCTGTGCATTGGCGGCGGCATGGGCGTGGCCCTGGCTGTGGAGCGCGTATAAGCGGACACGGCGCATACAAAGCTGTCACGCATCCATGGCAGCTTTGTGACTTTCTGCAATCAAAGCCTGCATTTCGATAGCCTTTAAAATGGCTCGAATTCAAAGGAAAAAAAGCGCGCTCCACGGAGCGCGTTTTTGTTGTTTGCGCATGACATTTACCCCAAAAAATGGCGCCAAATCGAGATTCTGAGCGCTTGGCGTAAACGAGGGTTTCGGGGCCTTATTTCTTGGTTAAAGTGGTAGTGCGCTATCAAACCACGCAATACCAAGGAGATATAAATGAGTCAAAAAGTGGCCTATGTAACTGGCGGTATGGGAGGCATTGGAACGGCCATTTGCCAACGCTTGCACAAAGACGGATTCAAGGTGATTGCGGGCTGTGGCCCCACGCGTGATTTCCAGAAGTGGCTGGACGAGCAAAAGGCGCTGGGTTACACCTTCTATGCTTCGGTCGGCAATGTCGGCAGTTGGGAGTCCACGGTCGAGGCGTTTGCCAAGACCAAGGCGGAGCACGGCACGGTCGATGTGCTGGTGAACAACGCCGGTATCACCCGCGACCGCATGTTCATCAAGATGACACCCGATGACTGGCAGGCAGTGATCGAAACCAACCTGAACTCCATGTTCAACGTGACCAAGCAAGTCGTTGCCGACATGGTGGAAAAGGGCTGGGGCCGCATCGTCAATATCAGCTCGGTCAATGGCGCCAAGGGGCAAGCCGGGCAGACCAACTACTCGGCTGCCAAGGCCGGGATGCACGGCTTCTCGATGGCGCTGGCGCAGGAGCTGGCAGGCAAGGGCGTCACGGTCAACACCGTCAGCCCGGGCTATATCGGCACCGACATGGTCAAGGCGATCCGCCCCGATGTGCTGGAAAAGATCGTTGGCACCATTCCCATGAAGCGTCTGGGCGAGCCCCAGGAAATTGCCGCCATCATTGCCTGGCTGGCGTCAGAAGATGGAGGCTATGCCACGGGTGCCGAGTTCTCGGTGAACGGTGGCCTGCATACCCACTAAGCTTCTTCGCAGGCAAAGAAAAACGCGCCATTCGGCGCGTTTTCTGTTTTCGATTCTGGAGCGGGTGATGGGAATCGAACCCACGTTATTTGCTTGGGAAGCAAGAGTCCTACCATTGAACGACACCCGCGTCTGCATGCCTTGAAAAGCAACATCACGGCATGCGGGGGAGATTCTACATTGCAATTCGATCCGCGAGTGGCGAAGTTACTGAAAGTGGGGTGGCGGTCTATTGGCCATTCCAAAGGCGCAGGCTTCCGGGCTTATGCTCTGCTGCAAGAGCAGTCCTGAGGATAGAACATCCCATTTCTCGGAGAAACCGATGGCAAAAAAGACACCTGAGCAGAAAGCCGCAGAGCAAAAGCGTTACATCGCCGCATGTGGTGCAGCAAACACTGCAGAGCTGGAGCCGTTTCTGACTGATCCTAACCAGGCAATTCGGGCCACTGCAGCGATGAATCCGGATGCCGATGCAGACATTCTGGACCGTTTCGCCAATGACAAGTTCTGGGGTGTGCGTGTGGAAGTGATCCGCAATACCAATGTTGGCAAGCATACTCTTTTTCGGTTGCTGGAAAAGGACACCAGCAAACGCGGCGTGGTGCACCATGAGGCGCGTGCGAAGCTGGAACAGCTTGGCGTGGCCTTTGGTGTGGACGGAATGCCGTCCGATTCTGGCGAAGCGTAGGCGCCTAGGCGCGGTTCAGGCGCGCGCGGGCAAAATCTTCACAGCCGACCCGGCACAATGGAAAAGCGAGGCTCGGGGTGGATGTGATGCGGCATGCAAGTCAGCGGCTTCTTGAAATCTCTCCGCTCATGTATTGATGCAGATCGCGAAGGTCCTTGTTTCTCCAATTGAACGGCGCGAGCTTCACTCCGTTCTCCTGCAATGTTCTAGGGATCAAATCGCCATTGGGGCGAAGCACCACGGATGAAACAATGACGCCGGGGTAGTCATTGAGCCGTTTTTTGAACGCGGGGGTTGTCAGGTCAGGGGTTGGAGGCGTGCTTTTCCTGGCCAGCGCGCCTGTTCCTTTCAAATCAGTACCGTGGCACATGGCGCAGCGCTGAAGGTATATAGTTTTCCCATTGACGTTGTCGGCGAGCGATGGAGTTGGTCGAACCAGAGAGAACAAGGCAAGTGAGGCAATGAGAAATTTTTTCATTTTTATGCCAATTTGTTGATGAGCCGATGATGTGTCTGGAAAGAGCTTCCCCTGTGCCATGGCGGCACGGAGAGGTTCTATTTTTTTGGGGATGGTGGAATTTACAGCCTTGTCGGGGGGGGGAGCCCCAGCATCTGCTGCAATCTCTCACCGTTGATTTTGGCCTTCATCACCAGGTGGCCGTGTCGGCTGTCTTTGCCGGCAGAGGTGTGGAATTTGTCAGCGTGAATGTGCCATCAAATGCAGCGCGAGTGCATGGAATGCTGGCAGGGACGTGGGATCGTTGGCCGCATTTCCGGCGACGGGGTGTGATCCATACCGGGCGATGACCATTTCCGCCTTGGGGTCGACATAGATCGTTTGGCCGTGTACGCCACGCGCGGCAAAGGCGCCGTGTTCATTGTGCGTGATCCACCACATGTTGCGGTAAGTCCAGCCATGGAGGAGTTGGTAGCCAGCTTTCGCGAAGTCGGAGGGTTTCCCACCTTTGCGAATGTCTTCGATAGCTGCCGCCTGGACGATCTGTCTGCCGTTGTAGAAGCCATTGTTGCGAATCATTTCGCCAAAGCGGGCGAGGTCGCGCAGGCCTGTATTGAGGCCGCCGCCTGCAAATGGCGTTCCGATGGAGTCGACGGACATATAAGCATCTTGCTCCGCACCCAACTGGCTCCAGATGCGGTCTGACAATAGCTGTGCTACGGACTGTCCGGTAACCCGCGCAATGATCCAGCCAAGGGCATCGGTATTGGCCGTACGGTAGCCGAATGCTTCACCGTGCAAGCCTTGCGGTTTCACTGTTCTCAGAAATTCGTAGTAGGTGCGCGGACCGGTAAAGTCCTTGGGTTTGGGTAGCGGATTGCCGGCTGCCGCATGGGCCCAGACCTCAGCATTGGGGTCAGCGTAGTCTTCGCTGAACTGGATGCCAGTGGTCATGTCCATGATCTGGCGCACGGTTGCGCTGCCAAAAGCCGAGGAGGCGAGTTCTGGTACATATTCCGCCACCTTGCGCGCTGGATCTAACCGCCCCTCGGCAACGAGCATGGCCGCCAGTGTTCCCACGAAGGACTTTGTTACTGACATTGCCCCATGCTGACCATCTGGCTGGAGGGCGCCAAAATAGCGCTCATAGACGATGCGGCCTTGGTGCAGCACCACGATGCCATCGGTGTAGTTGGCTTGCAGCGATTCGCTCCAGGTCATCTTCTCGCCGGAGTCAAGGCGCTTGAACTCCAGTCGGTCAATGTCTTCGCGCAATGCCCTCGATAGCGACGTTGCGGGACCGAGACCACGCGAGACGTTCACTGTGGGCATCAGTTCGCGAAAGTGCGAGACACTCCAGCGCATGGCGGGAAAGCGGAAATACGAGCCATCATCAAACCGCAGAATGCGATCTGCAGGGGGAGGGGAGCCCACCATCCATCCCAGCCTGACAGGGTCGCTGGCTGCGGCATCAGGGTACTGCTGGTGCGGCGCCTTGTCCGCCGCGAGCGCATGACTGGCAAGCAAAAAGGATGCGGCAATCAGGCTTGCCATGCGATTCAGCCATTGGTGAGGTGTCATGTCCTGGGTCCATGGGGGTGTATCAAATAGCCGAAGCCTGAACGGCTCGGGAGAGCCAGGTTCGCCGCATCGTGCGGTGAGCGTGTCACCAGCCAGAACACCGGTGATCAGGCAGATGGCAAATACTCAAAGCATGGTCCATTCTCCTCCGCTGAGCCATTGCAGAGCGGAATCACGTCAACAACTGCAAGCTGCCCAGCCCGGTCTTTCGGGCTTTGTGGCGGCAATGCGACTCTTGCCAGGTGCCAGACGGATGTCCGGGGGGGGCACCCAGAGGCCTTCAGGGCCGCGTCGTGCGTGGCCTGGGGAGGGTGGGCCGGTTGTCTTCCAGCGGCTGGAGCTTCCACTGCCCGCTTTCGGCTTCGCGCTCCAGGTTGCGGCCGTCGATGCGCTTGGCCGTGTATTTGGCGATGCATTCGAGCTTTTGCAGGTCCTGCTCCCGCAGGCCAGGGTCTGGTTCGGTGCTGAAG
Organism: Comamonas sp. 4034; assembly: GCF_050434545.1. Classification (NCBI taxonomy): domain Bacteria; kingdom Pseudomonadati; phylum Pseudomonadota; class Betaproteobacteria; order Burkholderiales; family Comamonadaceae; genus Comamonas; species Comamonas sp. 4034. The sequence continues at coordinate 86,224 of NZ_JBNDIT010000017.1, forward strand.
CAGCACAGCGTGCCATACACCTGGCCATCAGACAGCACGATGGGCGTGCTCAGGTGCGCACCAACCCGGAATGGCGTCGGAGGCAGTCTGGCTTGCTCGGCATAGACCGCAGCGTCTTGTACCAGGCGGGGCAGGCGGCCGTCGAGCACACATTGGCAAAAGGATTCTTCCAGCGTGGACCCACCACCCGTTTCGATCAGCGCACGGTCGGGCTTGTGGTTGACGTACTTGAACATGCGTTTGCCGTCGCGGATTTCGGAGACGAAGATCACATCCATGTTCAGGTGCTCGCGCAGGCCATGCAGCACCTCTTTCACATTCTGGTCAATCAGCGTATCCGCTTCGTCGGCGGTTGCCACCAAAAGTTCGCTCATCGCCACTTCCAAGGCGTCCGGTGCATAGTCCCACAAATGAATTGCCATCGATCACTCCTGCCAAAAACGATGCGCGAAGGTGCAGCTTTTTCGAATTGAAGATACGAATCTTAAACACAAAAATAGGTATGTTTGGTCAGCTGTGTCGGTGGAAATGTTTTAGCAGTCGTTACAGCCCGATGAGCAACGCGCTTTGTAGAGGTTCCCTAGGGCAGATCGGGTATATCGATCCAGCCAATGCGTCCCTGGGCCAGATCGTTCATGCGATCAATGAACGCGGGGGCGGCACTGGCTGGCAATTCAATGGTGGCAACGACCTGGCTTGCGTGCTCGATGGCCAGTAGTTGGGCCTGGGCCTGCGCAATTTCGCGGCGTAACGTGCCTTCCAGTGCGTATGGAATGCTGCACTGCAGGCAGGCCATGGCCTGGCGCTCCACCTTTTCGGCCTGCAAGAGCGCTTGGGCAATGGCATCGGTATAGGCGCGCACCAGGCCGCCAGCTCCGAGCTTGACGCCGCCAAAGTACCGCACCACGGTGGCCAGCGCGCCTTCAAGCTGCTGGTGGCGCAGCACATCGAGCATGGGCCGGCCGGCGGTACCACTGGGTTCGCCGTCGTCCACCGCTGCCGACTGGCCGCCCGCCAGCAAGGCCCAGCACACATGGTTGGCGGCGGGGTGTTCGGCGCGCAGGCGCTGCACGATGGCCTGGGCCTGGGCACGGTCTGCAACGGGCTGCACACAGCCAATGAATCGGCTTTTCTTGATCAGCAGATCGCTATGGACGGCTTGCGCCAGGGTGTAGGGCATTGGACGAGGAAAGAGATGTTTGCTTACAACATGTTGGCGTCAACGAGACAGCAACGTCATGCGTTAGACACATACCATTGTTTCAATGACGGGGTGCATCGGAGACGGCGCACTGCATCAGGCAAACAGGGATAACGAGGCAAGGCGCGAGTCTACCTCGATTCTTTTTTATCAACTTCAGCCCTTTTTACTCACACAGATCTTTTTCGGGAGCACATATGCAACACCAACTGCAAACCAACTTGGACGCCTTGAACAACCATGGCTTTGGTAGAGCAGACATGGAGCTGCCTGCCTATGCAACCGAGCTCGTGGCCGCCTTGCCGGCACATCCCAGTGCCAACGATGACGACGGCTATGTGGACCTGGCGCAGCGTGTGCGTGAATGCGGAGAGTGGTGAACACTGGGCAGCTTCCCGGCCTGGAGCCGGGTGGATGCCGGGCAGGGCCAGGGTCCATTGACTGATGGAAAGAGGGCAGCGCAGGCTGCCCTTGGTTTTTGTAATCTGAGTCAAACATGCGACAATGCGAGACACATTGATGCAGCGCAATATCTGTATGGGGGCTTTCGCTGTTGGCCACCCGCGCTGCATGTTGCGAAAACTATAAAACTAATAGCAACAATACCCGTATGAAAGCGCGCTACGGGCTATTTCCCTAAAATATCGGGCCTGTTGCTGCTATGGCCTGCCCGAGCCAGAGCGCGCTTTACCCTGACTGTTGCCCATGACTGCCCCCATTGACGTCTCCTTTTTTGAACGTGCCGCCAAGCCGCTGACCAGCTACAAGCCATACTGGGCCAAGCGTTTTGGCACTGCACCGTTCCTGCCCATGAGCCGCGCGGAAATGGATCAACTGGGCTGGGACAGCTGCGACATCATTCTGGTCACGGGCGACGCCTATGTCGATCACCCGAGCTTTGGCATGTCGGTGATCGGCCGTGTGCTGGAGGCGCAGGGCTTTCGCGTGGGCATCATTGCCCAGCCGGACTGGCACAGTGCCGAGGCCTTCAAGGCCCTGGGCAAGCCCAACCTGTTCTGGGGTGTGACGGCGGGCAACATGGATTCGATGATCAACCGGTACACGGCAGACCGCAAGATCCGCTCGGACGATGCCTATACACCCGGCGACGTGGGTGGCAAGCGCCCCGACCGTGCCGCCATCGTCTACAGCCAGCGCTGCCGCGAAGCTTACAAGGATGTGCCCATTGTGTTGGGCGGGATTGAAGGCAGCTTGCGCCGCATTGCCCACTACGACTACTGGAGCGACAAGGTGCGCCGCTCCATCGTGGTGGACAGCAAGTGCGACATTCTGCTCTACGGCAATGCCGAGCGGGCCCTGGTCGAGGTGGCACATCGCATTGCGGCGCGCGAGCCTGTGGAGAGCATCACCGATGTGCGTGGCACTGCGTTCTTCCGCCGCGCGTCGGAAGAGGGCTGGTATGAGGTGGATTCGTCCATTGTGGACGAGCCCGGCGTGGTGGAGCCCCACATCAATCCGTATATGACCACCAGCGAGCAGGCCGAAGCCCAGGGGCAGACCTGTTCCAAGGAAAATGCTCCTGATTCAGGAGCAATGAACGCAGAGGTCATCAATGCTGGCGGCGTCAAAAAAGCCGAGGCAGGGCCTGCCGCCCAACCCATCCAGTTCATCCCCAACCTGTCGTTGCGCGCCAAGGGCAAGCAGCCACCGCGCGACAGGACGGTGCTGCGCCTGCCCAGCTATGAGCAGGTCAAGGCTGACCCGATCCTTTACGCCCATGCCAACCGCGTGCTGCACCTGGAGACCAACCCCGGCAATGCCCGTGCGCTGGTGCAGGCACACGGCGAGGGTGCGACGGCCCGCGATGTGTGGCTGAACCCACCACCCATTCCGCTCACCACCGCCGAGATGGACTGGGTTTTTGGCCTGCCGTATGCCCGTAGCCCACACCCCAGCTACGCTGACGCGCAGGGCAGCCATGAGGGCGAGACGAAGATTCCCGCCTGGGAAATGATCCGCACCTCGGTCAACATCATGCGCGGCTGCTTTGGCGGCTGTACCTTCTGCTCGATCACCGAGCACGAGGGCCGCATCATCCAGAGCCGCTCCGAGGATTCGATCATCCAGGAGGTCGAAGACATCCGCGACAAGGTCAAGGGCTTTACCGGAACCATCTCCGACCTGGGGGGGCCCACGGCCAACATGTACCGCCTGGGTTGCAAGAGCCCCGAAATTGAAGCGGCCTGCCGCAAGCCCAGCTGTGTCTTTCCCGGCATCTGCCAGAACCTGCACACCGACCACGCGCCGCTCATCAAGATCTACCGTCGCGCGCGCAAGCTGCCCGGCATCAAGAAGATTTTGATCGGCTCGGGCCTGCGCTACGACTTGGCCGTGAAGTCGCCCGAGTACGTGAAGGAACTGGTGCAGCACCATGTGGGCGGCTATCTGAAGATTGCGCCCGAGCACACCGAGACAGGGCCGTTGTCCAAGATGATGAAGCCCGGCATCGGCAGCTACGACCGCTTCAAGCAGCTGTTCGAGAAGTTCAGCGAAGAGGCGGGCAAGAAGCAGTATCTGATTCCGTACTTCATCGCCGCCCATCCGGGCACCAGCGACGAGGACATGATGAACCTCGCAGTCTGGCTCAAGAAGAACGGTTTCCGCGCCGACCAGGTGCAGACTTTCTACCCCAGCCCCATGGCTACCGCCACGGCCATGTATCACAGCGGTCGCAACACGCTCACCAAGGTGCGGCGCCAGATGCGCGACGCGGATGAGGAGTCGGTGGACATCGTGCGTGGCGAAAAGCGCCGCCGTCTGCACAAGGCGTTCTTGCGTTACCACGACCCGAACAACTGGCCGGTGCTGCGCGATGCGCTCAAGGCCATGGGCCGCGCCGACCTGATCGGCAATGGCAAGCAGCACCTGATTCCCACCTTCCAGCCGCTGGTGGATGGCAGCTACCAGAGTGCGCGCAAGAAGAACAGCACGTCGGCCAAGCCCGGCGGTGGCGGTCTGGGCTACACCGTGAACAAGGATGGCAAGGCGGTTGCCCTGGCGCCCCGCCGTCCGCAGGCCCAGCAGGAGCCCAAGGGCGATGTCCGGTTCCGCTCGGCGCAGCAGCCCAAGGCGGGCCAGATGCTGACGCAGCACACCGGCTTGCCGCCGCGTGCGGGCGTCAAGGTCAGCGGCAAAGCGGGCAAGCCCGGCAAAGCGCGCAGACCCGGCTGACCCACACGCTGCCCTACAAACGCAAAGAAAAAGCCCGATTGCATCGGGCTTTTTTCGTGGGCGAAATCGAAGCCAGCCTCCGCTGCTAGATAAGCCCACGGGCAATGGAGAGCGGCAGGTTGGGTGCAGGGCTGCCGAGTCTGGCGCTGGCGGCGGAGGATGATGCAACTGCAGCGACCTCATTGGCGGCGGGGGATGCATTTGCCCCCGGGAAAGGCTTGGGCGCACCCGTGGCATAGCCTTGGGCATAGTCCACGCCCATGTCGCGCAGCATCTCCACGATCTCGGGCGTGGCTGCAAATTCGGCAATGGTCTTCATGCCCAGCGCATGGCCCAGGTGGTTGATGGCTTCCACCATGGCGCGGTGCGCGGGCTCGCGCTGCATGTCGGCCACAATGGCGCCGTCGATCTTCAGAAAATCGACCGGCAGGTTCTTCAGGGATGCGAAGGACGAGACGCCTGCGCCGAAATCGTCCATCGAGAACTTGCAACCCATGTCCTTGAGCGATTTGACCAGGCGAATCGCATTGGGCAGGTGGGTGATGGCCGCGGTCTCGGTGATTTCAAAGCACAGAATGCGCGGGTTGATGCCATGCAGCTCGATCTGGTGGCGCAGAAAATCCAGCAGCTTTTCGTCGCCCAGGGTCGTACCCGAGAGATTGATGGCGCAGCATGAGATGGGCATCACATGCCACGCCTTCTGCATGGCAGCCAGGGTTTCCAGCGATTTGTTGACCACCCAGCGGTCTACCAGCGGCATCAGGCCATAGCGCTCGGCAGCGGGAATGAAGTGCACAGGACTGATGACGCTGCCGTCGGGCATGCGCATGCGTATCTGCACTTCCACATGCAAGCCGTGGCCGGCAGCCGCTTCCGCACTGTTGTTCAAGGCATGGATCGGCTGGGCATGCAGGATGAATTGGTCACTCTCCAGCGCTGTCTTGATGCGCTCCACCCATTCCATTTCGCCCACGTAGCGGGCAATTTCCTGGTCTACGGCCGGGTCGTAGGCATACACCACATTCCGGCCGCGCTGCTTGGCGCCGAAGCAGGCCATGTCGGCCACGCGGAAGACCTCCTCCACCGAATCCAGGGGAGCACAGAGCTTGACCAGACCTATGCTGATGCTGGAGCTGAGGCTGCGCTCTCCCCACTGGATGCGTAGATGCTGGGCGGCGTCCCGAATCTGTTCGGCCAGTTCCTTGGCCAGATCAAAAGGGCAGTTTTCCAGCAGGACGGCAAATTCATCGCCGCCGACTCGGGCCAAGGTGTCTTCAGCCCGCAGGCCATGCTGGAGCATGGTGCTGATGGCGCGCAGCATGGCGTCGCCCGCAGAATGGCCGCCAGTGTCGTTGATGACCTTGAACTGGTCGAGATCCAGATACATGATGGCACCAGCGGGGCCTTCAGGCCCGTGCGGCTGGGCCAGCACCAGCCCCAGGCGGCGCTCAAATTCATAGCGGTTGACGAGGCCGGTCAGCTGGTCGTGCGTAGCCTGCCAAGCCAACTCGCGGATGAAGGTCTGCTCCTGGCTCACATCATGGAATACGAAAACCGCCTCAACAGTGCCGGTGTGCGTACCAATGGGGGTATAGGCCATTTTCACCTGCCGCGCGCGACGGTGGCTGTCGTAGATGGTGAAGATGGCTTCATTCACCAGCGCTTTGCCACTCAAGGCGTCCAGGATGGCATCCTGAACCAGGTAGCTTTCGAGGTTTGCTGGCGGGGTGCGCATGCGCTCTGCCAAGTTGCGCAGGAAAAGCTGGTGAAGGCTGGCCCCCAGCAATTGCTCGGCGGCCTTGTTCATATAGAGCACATCACCTGCGGCATTGGTGGTGATGACGGCATCGCCAATGGCTGCCAAGGTCGTGGTTGCGCGCTGGCTCACCATGTCCAGGGTGTTTTCCACCTGTTCGGTATCGCGCTTGAGGCGGCTGGTGTGCCACATCAGCAGCACCAGCATGAGCAGGGCGCCTCCGATATTGAGCCACAGCAGGCTTGCCTTGAGCTTGCGGGCCGACATATTCAGGGCGTTGGAAAATTCCTGCTCCAGGGCAGAGAGCTGGGACTGCAGGGTATTGAGCTGGGCAAGCCAGCCCCGCTGCAAGGTGAGTGTGGGAGGGCCGATCTGCAAGCTGGCATGGATCAGATTGCCAAGAGACTGGAGTTCCATCAGGGCTCCGTCGCTGGCCTGCCATTTTTCGAGGAGTGGGGCCACAAGGTCGGTATTCTTGAAGTAGCCAGTCAGCCAGAACAGCTCCTTGATCTCTGCAAGCTCATTGCGGCCTTCCTTGAGCAGCAGCGCCGCCTGGATTTCGGCGTTGCTGCCCCGTGCCTCGATCAGCTTGCGGGCCTGCATGTCGCTCATGGGAATGCGCAGCCCTTTCTGGAACTGGCCATAGGCACTGGCGTTGCCTGTGGTGGCGTAATCGCTCAGTGCGTAGATGGCGTCCTTCTGGCCCTTGCTCCACTGGCTTTCTCCAGTGCTGAAGGAGCGCAGTGCGCTGAGCATCTGCAAACTGATGACGGCTAGCGTGGCCTGCACAATGGCCAGCGCAATGAAAGGCCAGATGCTGCGCAGGGTTCGCAGACTGCGTTGCCAACGCGGATCCGCAATCCCGCTCGCAACCGTACCTGAGGCAGAAGGGCGTTGCGAGGCGTAGTAGTCCATGGGTCCACCTACCGCCATGACCAGGCCAGCAGTCGCTTGGCCGGTTGAGAGCATTGACAGGTGGGTTTGCCTTGCATGGAGTGGAGGTTTTCAAGTACTACGGTTGCAAATCAAGTCGGGCTTCATATCAGAAACCCATGGCCAATATTCTATAGATAGCCTAATACTATTTTTTCAATAAATGTAATTGGTTTTCGATTCTTACAAAAAGCAGCACCGGACGAGGCCCCGATTTCCACTGATTCATTGCGGTGTCTCTCCTCTGAAGACCCTCTGGGCGTGGGCTTTGAATGGGCTCCTGGGTACGCAGTCCGCCAGGTGACAGCAAAGCCTTGGCACAATGGTGGCGTCGGCGCAACCAAGGGTTGAGCCGTGGATTGTTCAAGGAGATACATACACATGCCACAAACGCGTCCGTTCAAGGTTCTGGGGATTCAGCAGGTTGCCATCGGTGGTACCGACAAGGGCCGCATGAAAAAGCTCTGGGTCGATATGTTGGGGTTGGAGCAGACTGGCACCTTCCAGAGCGAGCGAGAGAATGTGGATGAGGACATTCTGGCCATGGGCAAAGGCGCGATGAAGGTGGAAGTGGACATCATGCAGCCCATGGACATCGAGAAAAAGCCTGCCGTGCACGCCACGCCGCTCAATCACATCGGCCTGTGGATCGATGACCTGCCTGTCGCCGTGGAATGGCTCAGTGCCAATGGCGTGCGCTTTGCACCGGGTGGCATCCGCAAGGGGGCTGCAGGCTACGACATCACTTTCCTGCATCCCAAGAGCAATGATGAGTTTCCCATTGCCGGTGAAGGGGTGCTGATCGAGTTGGTGCAAGCGCCTCCGGAGGTCATTGCTGCACTGGGCTGATCGAAAGGGGCTTTGCTCCATCATGCGCTGGCGCCTGTCCATGGGGCGCCAGCATGTCAAAAGTGATAGCGAACCAAGGTTTTTTCCATGCTGAGCAACCCCATCATTCCCGTGCTGCGCAGTTTTGACGAGGCCAGGGCCGTCGAGTTTTACCAGGTGTTCCTGGGCTTTTCGCAGGATTGGACACACCGTTTCGGTGACGATTTTCCGCTCTACCAGCAACTGAGCCTCAAGGGGCAGGACGGTCGCTTCTGCATTCTGCACCTGAGCGAGCACCATGGGGACGGGAGCCCTGGCGCCAATGTGCGCATTGAATGGCCGGGGCTGGCGGCTTTCCAGCAGGCTTTGCTGGCCAAAAACTACCGCAATGCCAAGCCGGGGTTGGAGCGCATGCCCTGGGGCATGCAGGAGTTGCGCATTGCTGACCCGTTTGGCAATCGCCTCGTTTTCTTTGAAGAGTTGCAGGACGAGGCGGCCCACGCCTCGCCCTAGTGGGATCACTCCCAGATCGCGCCACCTGCCACGGCCCACGGAATACATCGTGGGCCGACTTCCGTGAACACTTCAAGCGCCGTACTTCTGGCCGGTGCAGCGCTTTCCTGCGCTCGGTCCGGAATACCCACATATACCAATCGGGATTGAATACATCTCCGTGGTGCTAAAAGCTCCCAAATCCTGCCAGTCCTGTTGCGGCAGCTGCTGCACTTCTGCGGCATTTCATCCAGCGGTGCCCGGTTCTCTTTGGCAAACCACGTCAATTGCCACCAAATCGCCGGTAACGGACTGCAGTGCAGGCGCAGCGCTACCGTGATTTGCAGAAAATTGAAGGCCGATTGGCGCAGCTTGCAGTATCTAGTGGTCTTCGTGCAGGCTATGGGCGTCTATCTGCAGACAAATATGCTGCATCTGGATATCTGCCAAAACTGCTTCCCGCAGGGTGTGCCGTGCGCTTGGGATTGGCGCCGCTTGTGCAGACAATGGGCTCCATGCCAGGCCAGATCGGCTTTGGCCTTGATTGAGGAACCCCATGTCCAGCCCATCTCATTTTTCCGGATCGGTACCTGCCACCGCCGCCGTGCACTGGCACCCCGCTGCAAAGCCGGCGCAACCGGCCACAACAGAGCGCTGGCCTGTGCAGGCCGTGCAGGAACTGCTGGAATTGCCATTTACGGAGCTGATGTACCGTGCGCAGACGGTTCACCGTGCGCATTGGCCCGCAGGCGATATGGAGCTGGCGACCTTGTTGTCCGTCAAGACGGGAGGTTGTCCCGAGAACTGTGGCTACTGCCCGCAGTCGGCAGAGTTCGATACCGGGGTGAAGGCCGAGAAGCTGATGAGCGTTGCCGAGGTGACTGCTGCAGCCCAGGCCGCCAAGGATGCAGGTGCCACCCGTTTTTGCATGGGTGCTGCATGGCGCGCTCCCAAGGACCGCGATATCGAGAAGGTGGGCGAGTTGATTGCGGCTGTCAAGGGCCTGGGCCTGCAAAGTTGCGCCACCCTGGGCATGCTGGCCCCGCACCAGGCGCAGGCCTTGCGAGAGGCGGGGTTGGACTACTACAACCACAACCTCGATACCGCGCCCGAGTACTACAGTGATGTGGTCAGCAGCCGCCAGTACCAGGACCGGCTTGACACGCTGGCTGCAGTGCGCGAGGCCGGAATCAGCGTCTGCTGCGGCGGCATTGTGGGCATGGGGGAGGCGCCGGTGCATCGTGCAGGCCTGCTTGCCCAGTTGGCCAATATGGAGCCTTATCCGGAGTCCGTGCCCATCAACAGCCTGGTGCGCGTGCCGGGTACGCCGCTGGCCGACAGCGATCCAGTGGATCCGCTGGACTTTGTGCGGGTGATTGCTGCTGCCCGCATTCTGATGCCCAAAGCCCGCGTGCGCCTGTCGGCGGGCCGCCAGCAACTGGGGGAGGCCGTGCAGACGCTGTGCTTTCTGGCGGGTGCCAACTCCATCTTCTACGGCGATAAGCTGCTGGTCACCGGCAACCCGGAGGCGGATGCCGATGCGCGTCTGCTCGCCAAGCTGGGCATGCCCGCGCGGACCTGCGAAGTGCCCGCATAACGCCAAGGCCCTTGGCGGCTTTCCCAGAAGAAGCATCTTGCGGGATTTCGTGCACCCATCTTGAACGGGTTTATCCCGGTGGCAGGGCAGTACCTCGCATGGCTTGGGCCAGGGCGTGGTTGCCTTGTGATTCCAGCCCGGCAATGGCGCCTTCCCGGTCGGGTGCTGTGTGGTGCTGGTTGAGCTTGCGCTTGGCTTCGAGGCGCTGTATGCGGATCTCGATGCCCACGATGTGACCCAGCTGCTCCTGAAGGAAATCGGCAGGGGCATCGGCCATCTTCCAGGGTTTGGGCTGGCCCGCTTCGTGTTGGCGGGTCAACAGCCCCACCTCGCGGCGCACAAATTTTTCTTCGTCGCGTACATGGATGGTGCCATGGGCATGCACCACCTCGTAATTCCAGGTGGGGACGCGCCGGTGCGTCTCGTGTTTGCTGGGGTACCAGTTCGGTGAGATATAGCCTTGCGCGCCACGGAACACCACCAGCACCTCATCACCATCGCGCACCTCGCGCCAGAGCGGGTTTGCGCGCGCAACGTGGGCAATCAGCGTGCCGTCGTCAAGGAGCAGCGGCAGATGGTTGGCTTCCAGCCCGTTGGCGGTATGGGTGATGAGCATGCCCAGGGCATTCTCTCGGATGATGCGATGGAGTTCCTGAACATCGGTTTCGGCAAAAGCGGGTGGGAGGTACATGGTGTTCTTTGAAAAAATGCCGGGCTGAAGCGGCCATACGCCACTGTGCCGCATTTGTGGTATGCATAAAATAGCCAGTTTTTGAATATTTGCCATACCAGTTGATGAACCCTTCGCACCATCGGCGTCCTGGATTGAGCCGGGCGCTGTATGAAGAAATCCGGGCGCGGATGGCCGATGGCACCTATGCCGTGGGTGCCCCCATGCCATCCACCCGCGCGCTTGCGGCTGAGCGGGGACTATCGCGAGCCACGGTCACGCTGGTGTATGAGCAGCTCGCGGCCGATGGTTTTATCGAAACCCGGCCGGGGGCAGCCAGCCGTGTGGCGAGCGGCGCGGCTGCGACGGTAAATTCGCCACGGTCAGTTCCGGTGGCGGCCATGCCTGCGCACCTGGCAAGGCCGCTGTCGGCCGTTGGCCAACGCATTGCCGCGCTTGGGCTGGCAACGCCCAGCCCGAAAGAGGGTGAGCAGGACATCGACTTTGTCTACGGCCCCTTGTCGGGCGGCGATTTTCCAACTCTGGCCTGGATGAATGCTCTGCGTGCAGTTGAGCGCCAGCGCAGCAATCGGCTGGAGTATGACGATCCGCGCGGCAGCATTGCGTTGCGCACAGCCTTGCAGGCCCACTTGAGCCGTGCGCGGGGCCTCGCCTGCAGTGCCGAGCAGATCGTGATCGTGAGCGGCTCGCAGCAGGCCCTGGATCTGTGCGCGCGACTGTTTGTGGACCCGGGTGACCCTGTGGTGGTCGAAAACCCGGGCTATCGGATGGCGCACCATGCCTTTGAAGCCTATGGCGCGCGGCTGCGCTTTCTGGGCATTGACGAACACGGCGCGGTGACCGATGGACTGGAGAGCCTGGGCCTTGCCAAATTGGCCTATGTGACGCCTACGCACCAGTTTCCGCTGGGAGGCTTTTTGCCCATTGGCCGGCGGCGCCAGTTGCTGGATTGGGCGGTGCGCAGCAAGGCCTGGGTCGTCGAAGACGATTACGACAGCGAGTACCGCTATGCCGTGCGCCCGGAGGCCACGCTGCTGTCGCTGGATGCGCATGGCTGCGTGGTCCATGTGGGCACCTTCTCGAAGACGCTTTCACCCCAGCTTCGGTTGGGTTACATGGTGCTGCCGCCTGCACTGGTCGAGCCCTTCGCCGCGGCCAAGCGCGTGACCGACCGGCATGCTGCCACTGGCGTTCAGCGTGCCTTGGCGCTGCTGCTGGAAGACGGCAGCTACGACAGACATGTACGCCGCATGCGCCGCCTGCAGCAGGCACGCCAGGTGGCACTCCTGCAGGCACTGCAGCGCCATCTGGGCGCCAAGGCGCAGGTGCAGGGCGCCGCGAGCGGGCTGCATGTGGTGGTGTGGCTGCCTTCCTTGCCGGCAAGCGCAGAGCCGCTCCTGGTGGCTGCGGCGCAGCGGCGGGGCGTGCGGATCCATCCGCTCAGCCCCTTGTTCCACCCCCAGGCCCCGGACCGGGCGCTGCCCAGGCCCTGCGGGCTGGTCATGGGTTACGCCTTGCTGCAGCCCGAAGTGATTGCGAAGGGGGTGGAGCGCCTCGCACAAGCGGTGCGCGAGGTGGAGCAGGCTTAGAACGTGCTTACGATCTCCTCGCGCCGCGACAGTGGGCTTGCGGGGCGCCCGGCTAGGGATGGGCTGCTAAGCGCAATACCGCAGCAATAGCCCCGCTATTGCGAGGATTTGCAACAACGCAGACCGCCCGCAAGCCCACTGTCGCGGCTGCGTAGATATCGTAAACACGTTCTTACTAGCCCCGTCCGCCCTCTGCCTTGAGCGCCTGGGCAATCTCGGGAACCAGGGCCGGGCCCTTGTAGATCAGCCCGGTGTAGATCTGCACCACGTCGGCTCCTGCCTTGACCTTTTCGACCGCGTCGGCACCGCTCAGAATGCCGCCCACGCCGATGATCGGGAACTGTGGCCCGAGCGCTGCGCGCAACTGGCGAATGACGGCATTGCTCGCCTCGAACACCGGGCGGCCCGACAGGCCGCCGGCTTCTTCCGCATGCTGCAGGCCTTGCACTGCGTCGCGGCTGATGGTGGTGTTGGTGGCAATCACGCCGTCCATGCCGTGGGCCTTGAGGCTGGCTGCGATGACGGCGACCTGCTCGTCCGTCAGGTCGGGCGCGATCTTGAGGAACACCGGCTTGTGCTTGCCGTGCTCGCGTGCCAGTTGTTCGCGGCGTGCCACCAGAGCAGAGAGTAGGGCATCGAGCGCTTCATCGCTTTGCAGCGCGCGCAGATTCTTGGTATTGGGCGAGCTGATGTTGACCGTGATGTAGTCGGCGTGCGGGTAGACGGCGTCCAGGCATTGGAGGTAGTCGCGCGTGGCCTCCTCCATCGGGGTGGCGGCATTCTTGCCAATGTTCAGGCCCAGCAGCAGCGGGTTGGCCTGCTTGCGGAACTGCGCCTTTTTCACATTGGCGATAAAGGCCTCCAGTCCGCCGTTGTTGAAACCCAGGCGGTTGATGAGGGCGTCGCGCTCGGGAATGCGGAACATGCGTGGCTTGGGGTTGCCCGGCTGGGCCAGCGGGGTGACCGTGCCCACTTCGACAAAGCCGAATCCCATGGCGCCCAGCCCGTCAATGGCGCGTGCATTCTTGTCCAACCCCGCAGCCATGCCGACGCGGTTGGGGAAGTTCAGGCCCGCCAGGGTCACCGGATCGGACACCCGTGTCTGGCGCCAGGCGCAGGCCAAGGGGGAGTTCTGGCCCTTGGCCAGCATGTCCATGGTGAAGTCGTGCGCAGCCTCGGGCTGCATGCCAAACAGGATGGCTCGGGACAGGGAATAGGGGATCAGGGACATGGGATGGGATAATTGCGCAATTGTTTGTATTTTCGCTGATATGACAGCACCAACATGACTCAAGACGAATTGAAGGCCGAAGTCGGCCGCGCGGCCCTGCAATACGTGGTGGCGGGCGAGATTGTAGGCGTGGGCACCGGCTCCACGGTCAATAAATTCATTGATGCCCTGGCCACGATCAAAGACCAGATTCCTGGCGCAGTGTCCAGCTCGGTCGCCAGCACCGAGCGCCTGCAGGCGCTGGGCATCCAGGTGTTCGATGCGAACGAGGTGACCAGCCTGGCTGTCTATATCGACGGTGCGGATGAAATCGATCACCAGGGCTATATGGTCAAAGGTGGCGGCGCGGCGCTCACGCGCGAGAAGATCGTTGCGTCGCTGGCCGAGCGCTTTGTCTGCATTGCCGATGCATCCAAGCGCGTGCAGACACTGGGCGTATTCCCGCTGCCGGTGGAGGTGATTCCCATGGCTGCCGCGCAGATTGCCCGCCACTTTGCCGCCAAGGGGGGCACTGCCACCTTGCGCATGAAGGACGGCCAGCCGCTGGTGACCGACAACGGCCAGCATATCCTGGATGTGACGGGCCTTGTGATTGCGGACCCGTTGGCATTCGAGACAGAAGTGAACCAATGGGCCGGTGTCATCACCGTCGGGGTGTTTGCCCACCAGAAGGCTGCAGTGTGCCTGCTGGGCACCGAACAGGGCGTGGAGACGCTGGAATTTGCCTGAGGACTGTTGTGGCAGCTGTCTTGTCGCTGCCAACATGGAAAAAAGCCTGCGCAAGCAGGCTTTTTTCTGGGCCAGAAGAGGGCTAGAACACGATTCCGGTCGGGTTCTCCGGTGTCACCCGTTGCGGCACGACGGAGTTGCCGCCCGCAGGCCCTGCGGCATCGGGCGCAGCGGCGCCATTGCCAGCAGCAGCGGCGGGTTTGATCGTCTTGGGAATCAGGGGCGTGGCAACTGCCTGGCGGTAGCTGGCAGGCAACTGCGATTTGGCGGGGTAGCCTGCTGCATCCAGGTATGCGCTCCAGTCATTACTGTTGAAGCCCTTGAGGTGCTGGCCGCCGAGCGTGGCAAATGGAACGCTGTCTGCACTGCTGAGCTTTTTGAGCGCAACGATTTCGTCGTTCGAAGTGACCGTCTTCTCGGTGTATGGCACGCCACGGTCTTGCAGGTAGCTGCGTGCTGCATCGCAGGCACTGCAATCCTTGGATGTATACAGGGTCAGCGGGTATTTGCCGGCGGCCTGCTTGACCTCCAGTGGCAGGCCGGCCAGGTTGGGACCGGCAGATTCTGCGCTGGTAGCGCCCGATACCGATTGCGACGGCGTATCCGTGGAAGGCGCCCGGTCCGAGAACGTGACCTTGCCGTCCGGGCCCACAATGCGGTAGACCTTCTGGGCCGCAGCCGGGCTGGCTGCGAACACCATCAAGGCACCGGCAATCGCTGCGGCGGTGGTGGCAAAGGCTTTCATCTGCATAGTGATCCCTCGGTTCATTGTCGTGTTATCCAGCCCATTATGCCCAAAACAGGCATGGCTTCCATTGCAGAGTGCAACAGGGACAAGGGCATCGGCCTGTGCGGGCCGGATACCACGTCTGCGTTGTGAAAAAGCCTCGCAGCTTGCCACTGGTTGGCCGCTGCGAGGCTGGGTTTTCAGTGCAAGGGGCAACGCTCTCAGGCAGTGGCGGCCTCTGCCTGCATGCCCTGGTGGCGCAGCAAGGCGTCCAGTTGCGGCTCGCGTCCCCGGAAGGCCTTGAACGATTCCATCGCCGGGCGGCTGCCGCCTGCTTCCAGAATGGCGTGCAGATAACGCTGGCCCACCTCGGCATCGACAACGTCGCTGCTGCCCTTGGCCTTGGCGGCTTCTTCAAAGCCCGCAAAGGCGTCGGCGCTCAGCACTTCTGCCCATTTGTAGCTGTAGTAACCCGCAGCGTAACCTCCTGCAAAAATATGCGTGAAGGTGTTGGGCATGCGGTTGAATGCAGGCTGGGGCAGCACGGCCACCTGGTGGCGCACGTCGTGCATCACACCATAGAGCGCGTCGGCATGGATGCCGTCGCCCTGCAGTTCGGTATGGATGCGCATGTCAAACAGCGAGAACTCGATCTGGCGCAGGGTCTGCATGCCCGACTGGAAGTTCTTGGCTGCAATCATCTTGTCGTACAGCGCGCGTGGCAGTGGCTCGCCGGTGTCCACATGGGCGGTCATGTGGCGCAGCACTTCCCACTCCCAGCAGAAGTTTTCCATGAACTGGCTGGGGAGTTCGACGGCATCCCATTCCACGCCACTGATGCCCGAGACATCGCGCTCGTTCACCTGGGTGAGCATGTGGTGCAGGCCATGGCCGGTTTCGTGGAAGAGGGTGATGACATCGTCATGCGTGAGCAGCGGCGGCTTGCCATCCACTCCGGCAGCAAAATTGCATACCAGGTGGGCAATGGGCGTTTGCAACTGGCCGTTGTCCGGCCGTAGCCAGCGGGTGCGCACATCATCCATCCAGGCGCCACCGCGTTTGCCGTTGCGCGCAGGAGGATCCAGGTAGAACTGGCCTACCAGTTCGCCATTGCGCTCGATGCGGTAGAACTGCACCGCATCGTTCCACACGGGGGCCAGATCCTGCTTGATCTGCACGCCAAACAGGGTCTCGACGATGCGAAACAGCCCTGCCAGCACCTTGGGGGCAGGGAAGTATTGCTTGAGCTCCTGCTCACTGAAGGCATAGCGCGCTTCCTTCAGATGCTCGCCGATATAGCCCCAGTCCCAGGCCTGCGGGTCGGCCAGGCCCAATTCTGTGCGGGCGTACTCGCGCAGGTCCTGCACGTCCTTTTCGCCAAAGGGCTTGGCCTTGCTGGCCAGTTCCTGCAAAAAGTCCAGTACCTGTTGCGATGATTTGGCCATCTTGGGCGCTACGGATAGCTCGCCAAAATTGGCATACCCCAGCAGATGCGCTTCTTGCTCGCGCATTTTCAGGATGTCGACCATCAGCGGCGTGTTGTCGAGCTTGGCATCGCCAAATTCACTGGCACGGGTGGTGTAGGCGCGGTAGAGCGTCTCACGCAGTGCGCTGCTCTTGGCAAACTGCATCACGGGCAGGTAGCTGGGAATCTTCAGGGTCAGCTTGTAGCCGTCCTTGCCGTCGGCTTCGGCGGCCGCCCGGGCTGCGGCTATCACATCCTGTGGCACGCCATCCAGTTCTTCCAGCGCTGCATAGTAGGCGAACTGGTCGGTCGCATCCATGGCGTTTTCGCTGTACTTCTGGCAGGCGAGGGCGCTCTTTTCTTGCAGTGCAGCATATTCGTCGCGTGCCTTGCCCTGCAGCTCTGCACCACCGAGCACGAAGTTGCGCATGGCGTTGTCCCAGGCCTGCTTCTGCTCTGCATTCAAGGTGGCGGGATCGATGGCCTTGTACTTGGCGTACAGTGCCTCGTCCGAGCCCAGTTGCGTCCAGAACGCTGTGACCTTGGGCATTTCAGCGTTATAGGCGGCGCGCAGCTCGGGCGTGTCGGCCACCGAATTGAGGTGGCCCACCATGCCCCAGGCGCGGCCGAGCTTCTCGGTCGTCACATCCAGCACCTTGGCGATTTCACTCCATTGCGCGGGAAAATCCGGCGCCGTCACCGTCTTGAGGGCAGTTTCGCTTTCGGCCAGCAACTGGTCGATGGCGGGTGCAATGTGTTCGGGTTGTACCTGGTCAAAGCGGGGCAGACCGCTGAAGTCGAGCAATGGATTGGTCATGGTGCTGGTTAGATGGGGCGTATTGCCCTGCAATCAATGCATTATTGGCGCAATATCTGAACTACTGCTGGCGAACGGGGCATTGTCAGCCATTTGAACATGAAAAAAGCTGCTGGCGCGCAATGGGAGCACGCCAGCAGCTATCGTTTTAATAGTTTTTGACAGGCCTGTGGCGGGTACCCGCCCGGTCCTTGCGCAGGCCTCAGGCGCGCTCGGCCGACTCCAGCGTGTTGACCATGAGCATGGTGATGGTCATCGGGCCCACACCGCCGGGCACGGGGGTGATGTAGCCCGCCACTTCCTTGACACCGTCAAAATCCACGTCGCCACACAGCTTGCCATCGGCATCGCGGTTCATGCCCACGTCGATGACCACGGCGCCGGGCTTGACCATGTCGGCGGTCAGCACGCCCACCTTGCCTACGGCGGCAACCACGATGTCGGCCTGGCGTGTCATGGCCGCGAGGTCGGCGGTGCCGCTGTGGGTGATGGTGACTGTGGCATTGGCAGCCAGCAGCATCATGGCCATGGGCTTGCCCACGATGTTGGAGCGGCCGATGACCACGGCGTGCTTGCCGCGCAGGTCTTTCATGCCGATGGATTCGAGCATCTTCATGCAGCCATAGGGCGTGCAGGCCTTGAAGCCGACTTCGCCCACCATCAGTGCACCGGCGCTGGCTACGTGAAAGCCGTCCACATCCTTTTTGGGCGAGATGGCTTCGATCACCTTGTGGTCGTCGATGTGCTTGGGCAGCGGCAACTGCACCAGGATGCCGTGGATGCTCGGGTCATTGTTGAGCGCTTCGACGCGGGCGAGCAACTCGGCCTCGGTCATGCTGGCATCGTACTTTTCCAGTACAGAGTGAAAGCCGCACTCCTCGCAGGACTTGACCTTGTTGCGTACATAGACTTGGCTGGCCTGGTTGTCGCCCACCAGGATGACGGCGAGGCCGGGCACGACCCCCCGGGCTTTGAGCTTGTCGGCGCGCGCCTTCACATCGGCACGCAGTTGTTGGGAGAGGGCCTTGCCATCGATCAGTTGAGCGGTCATGTCTGAATCCAAAATGCCAAAAGAAAATGCGCCGTACCGCAGGCGGTACAAGCGCATATAGCTATAAAAACCGTAGTTCTTTGTCCGGGCGGGAAGGCCGCTAATTTATCACGATGCCTTGGCTGGCGCTTGCGATCCCAGTGCAATCTTGAGCAGGTCGGCCACGGTATTGGCGCCCAGCTTTTCCATGATGTTGGCGCGGTGCGCCTCAACGGTCTTGATGCTGATGCCCAGGTCGTCGGCGATCTGCTTGTTCAGGCGTCCGGCCACGATGCGTTCGAGCACCTGCGATTCGCGGCTCGTCAGCTTGGCCAGCAGGGCATCGCGGCTGGCGGCCTGCTGGTGGCCTGCAAACGAATCGCGGGCCTTGTCCAGCATGCGCTCGACCAAAGAGTCCAGATGGGCTTCGTCAAAGGGCTTCTGGATGAAGTCCATCGCGCCCTTTTTCATCGTGTCCACGGCCATCGGCACATCTCCGTGGCCGGTGATGAAGACGACTGGCAGCGGGGATTTGTTTTCGATCAGGCGATCCTGCAGTTCCAGGCCGCTCATGCCACCCATGCGGATATCCACGATCAGACAGGCCACTTCGCGTGGGTCGTAGCGCGCCAGAAACGACTCGGCAGAGTCAAAGCAACGTACGCGGTAGTCCTTGCCCTCCAGCAGCCATTGCAGCGAATCACGAACTGCTTCGTCGTCATCCACCACGTATACCGTGCCCTTCTTCGGGATCAAGCTCATGCACAATTCCTTCTATCAGTATTGCTGTCGCGCCGGCGATTCAGCAGATTCAGTAGCACGGGCCACCGGAATCCAGAAGCTGAACTTACAACCCGTCACCTCGTTGCCATTGTAGATGTTATCGGCCTGCATCCGGCCATGGTGCGATTCCACAATCGAACGGCAAAGATTCAGGCCGATGCCCATGCCTTCGCTCTTGGTAGAGAAGAAGGCCTGAAACAATCTGTCGAGAACCTCGGGTGACAGGCCGCGCCCCGTATCTTGAACAGAAAACTCTATCACATCCGCATCGCCAATCTTGCGGGGCACCACCCGCAATTCCACCATGCGCTGGTGTGGCGGGCGGCCTGCATTGGCAATCGATTCGGCGCCGTTCTTCATCAGGTTGATCAGCACCTGTTCGATCAGGATGCTGTCCACCCGGATCTGGGGCAGGCGCGCCGCCACATGGTGCGACAGGCGCACGTTGTGGCGCTTGAGTTCGATGGAGCCAAGCTCTACCGCCTCGCTGACGATTTCCGCCACATCGGCGAGTTCGTGGTTGGGCTCGCTGCGCTTGACGAACGCCCGGATGCGGTGGATCACCTGCCCGGCGCGCTGCGCCTGGTGGGCCGTCTTCTCCAACGCGCCCAGCAGGGCCTCTTCGCTGAGCGTGCCGTTCTTGATACGCGAGACCATGCCGCTGCAGTAGTTGCTGATGGCCGACAGCGGCTGGTTCAGCTCGTGCGCCACGCTGGAAGCCATCTCGCCCATGGTCACCAGGCGGCTGACGGTAGCAGCTTTCTCGGCCTGGCGAGAGGCCTGTTCCTCGGCCAGGCGGCGCTGGGTGATGTCGGTGGCAATCACCATCTGGGCCAGGCGTCCGTCCACCCAGTTGAGGTAGCGCGAGCGCACCTCCAGCCACTTGCCGAGCTCTGGAATGTAGATTTCCGCGTTGCCCGCCACGGCGGTGGTGATCTCGTCGCTGGGCAGGCCCATCAGGCCGTCCTCATCGTCCAGGCTGGTAGATGCCTGGTTGTTGCTGGGCAGCACACCGGCCTGCGCCACCAACTGCAGGTGGCCCACGGTCTGCGAGCCGAACCATTGCCGGTAGAGCTTGTTGGCAAACAGCAGCTCTGCACTGCCTAATGGTGCAACGGAGACGGAGGCGTCCAGCGCTTCGAGCACGATGGTGAAGCGCTCGTAGGATGCGGACAGCTGCTCACGGATGCGGTTGGGCTCGGTGATGTCGGTCATCGAGGTCATCCAGCCCGTCTGGCGGCCGTGGCCGTCGATCAGCGGAGATACATAGAGGCGCGCCTCGAACATGGAGCCGTTCTTGCGCCGCACACGCATCTGAAAGCCTCCGGGAAAGACCTTGCCGCTCATCTCGTCGATCAGCATGTCGTGGTAGGTGCTCTGGTCGCCTTCGGGCCAGTAGGGGTAGGGCGGCATCTTGCCCACCAGCTCGCCTTCGCTCCAGCCGGTCATCTGGCAGAACGCGGCGTTCACGTAGGTGATGCGGCCCTGCAGATCGAGCGCGCGCATGCCGGTCAGCACGCTGTTTTCCATCGCGCGGCGGAAATTGGTCTCGCCCTGCAGCGCTTCCTGCGTGCGGATGCGCTTGCGTGTGTGTCGCCAGGTGGCCAGCAGCAGCCAGGCCGTCATGAAGCTGAGGACGCCCACGAGCCAGAACAGGCCGTTGCTGACCAGGCCCAAAGAGGTATGGTAGGCCTGGGCACGGAGCTTGAGGCTGTTGCCCACCGGGGCGATGGGTATCTCATATTCGTTGGGCACGGCGCGCCAGGGCAACAGGCGCTGGGCTGCCGCGCGTGGGGCGAGGGGGGTGCCGGCAATGGTGGTGCCGTTGCCGTCCTTGAGCGTGACGGCGTAGCGCGCCAGTACTTCCGTGGGCGTGGCGTAGCGCAGCAGGTTGTCGATGGAAAACTCCGCCAGCAGCACGCCGCCAAAGCGCCCCTTCTGGCTGATGGGTACTTCCAGCAGCAGCATGGGCGAGGTGCCTTTGGTAGACAGCGGCTGCGAGTACACCGGCTGCTGCAGGTCGCGCGCCATGTCGAACAGGTCGACCAGCTCCTTCTTGCTGATGACTTCATCCACGGTCAGCAGGTCTTCGGAGGCCACGCTCGGCCCAAACTGCGTCGCGCGCACCTGGCGCTTGGCATCCAGCCAGCTCAGCGCCTGCAACTCGGCGTACTGGCTGATCATGGTGTCGGCGCGATCATTGAAGCCGTTCTTGTCGATGTCCTGGTTGCCCACGTCGCGCGCCAGGCGCATCAATTGCTCCTGCCGCTCGGACAGGCGCAGGCGAATGCGCTGCTGGGCGTATTCCACATCGCGGCGCATGGATTCGCGCTCACGCTCGAACTCCTCGATACGCAGGTACCAGAAGGCTGCAACGATGGCGATGAAAAACATCACGACCGCCACGAGCGGGGCAATCGATGCATAGCGATCCTGTCGCGCAGGCGACAAACCCTTCCACCAGGTGCGCCACATCTGGACCAGGCTGGGGCGGCTGTTTTCCGTTTCGGCGACGGAACTCTCATTCGGATTCATGGCCCAGAGTGTAGACGAGGGGGAGCCAAACCACCGTCTGAAACTGGCGTATCGTGGTACCTGTGCCAGCGCAAACGCCCGTCAATTGTGCGTTTGCAGCATTTTTTCATAATATAAAAACGAAGACCGCTATTTGAAATACTCAAAAAATGTGAGAAACTCTGGCACAGTCATTCGTAGCAGTTCAGTCAATAAGGAGACGCCTAGCATGTCCGAGCCATCCGAACAAAAGCCAGTCAACGGCACCACCCGAACCGACAACCTAGAAACCCGCGAGTGGATGGATGCGCTGTCCGCAGTGATCGATCGCGAAGGCGCGGAATACGCCCACTCCCTGATTGAACAACTGCTGGAACATGCACGCCAGAACAGTGTGGATCTGCCGTTTTCTGCCAATACCGGCTACGTCAATACCATCGAGCCCGAGCAGGAGGCCCGCAGCCCCGGCAATCTCGAGATCGAACAGCGCCTGCGCGCCTACATGCGCTGGAACGCCATGGCCATGGTCGTCAAGGCCAACCGCATCCACCCTCCCGAAGGTGGTGACCTGGGCGGCCACATCGGTTCCTTCGCATCGCTGGCCAGCATGTTTGGTGCCGGCTTCAACCATTTCTGGCATGCCGAGAGCGAAAACCATGGCGGCGACTGCCTCTATATCCAGGGCCACGTCTCGCCCGGCATCTATGCACGCGCCTATCTGGAAGGCCGCATTTCCGAAGAGCAGCTGCTGAACTTCCGCCAGGAAGTGGACGGCAAGGGCCTCTCCAGCTATCCGCACCCCAAGCTGATGCCTGATTTCTGGCAGTTCCCCACCGTCTCGATGGGCCTGGGCCCGCTGATGGCGATCTACCAGGCGCGTTTCCTGAAATACCTGCACGCCCGTGGCATTGCCAATACCGAAAACCGCAAGGTCTGGGTGTTCTGCGGCGACGGCGAAATGGACGAAGTCGAATCCCTGGGCGCAATCGGCCTGGCTGCACGTGAAAACCTGGACAACCTCGTTTTCGTCATCAACTGCAACCTGCAGCGCCTTGACGGCCCTGTGCGTGGCAACGGCAAGATCATCCAGGAGCTGGAAGGCGAATTCCGTGGCGCCGGGTGGAACGTCGTGAAGCTGATCTGGGGCAAGGGCTGGGATAGTTTGCTTGCCAAGGATCACGATGGCGCGCTGCGCAAGATCATGATGGAGTGCAACGATGGCGACTACCAGGCCTTCAAGGCCAACGACGGCGCCTACGTCCGAAAGAACTTCTTTGGCCGCGACCCACGCACGCTCAAGATGGTCGAGCATATGAGCGACGACGAGATCTGGAACCTGCAGCGCGGCGGCCATGATTCCCAAAAGGTCTACGCGGCCTTCCACGCAGCACAGAACCACCAGGGTCAGCCTACCGTGCTGCTAGTCAAGACCGTCAAGGGCTTTGGCATGGGCAAGGTTGGCGAAGGCAAGAACAATGTCCACCAGACCAAGAAGCTGGCTGACGAGGATATCAAGGCCTTCCGCGACCGTTTCAACATCCCGATTCCAGACAGCCAGATCGCCGATCTGCCGTTCTACAAGCCGGCCGACGACACGCCGGAAATGAAGTACCTGCACGAGCGCCGCAAGGCACTGGGCGGTTACCTGCCCCAGCGCCGCGCCAAGGCCGACGAGCAGTTCACCGTGCCTTCGCTCGACACCTTCAAGGCCGTGCTGGAGCCTACGCCGGAAGGCCGCGAAATCTCGACCACCCAGGCCTATGTGCGTTTCCTCACGCAACTGCTGCGTGACAAGGAAGTCGGCCCCCGCGTGGTGCCCATCCTGGTGGACGAGGCCCGTACCTTCGGTATGGAAGGCCTGTTCCGCCAGATCGGTATCTACAACCCACATGGCCAGCAGTACACCCCGGTCGACAAGGACCAGGTGATGTACTACAAGGAAGACACCAAGGGCCAGATCCTGCAGGAAGGCATCAACGAAGCGGGTGGCATGTCCAGCTGGATTGCAGCGGCAACCAGCTACAGCCACAGCAACCGCATCATGATTCCGTTCTACATCTACTACTCGATGTTCGGATTCCAGCGCATTGGCGATCTGGCCTGGGCTGCGGGCGATCTGCAGGCGCGCGGCTTCCTGCTGGGCGGCACCTCGGGACGCACCACGCTGAACGGCGAAGGCCTGCAGCACGAAGACGGCCACAGCCACATCCTGGCAGGCACCATTCCCAACTGCATCAGCTACGACCCGACTTTCGCCCACGAAGTGGCCGTGATCATGCAGGATGGCCTGCGCCGCATGGTGCAGAACCAGGAAAACGTCTTCTACTACCTGACGCTGCTAAACGAAAACTACGCCATGCCAGGCCTGACGCCCGGCACCGAGGAAAAGATCCTCAAGGGCATGTACCTGTGCAAGTCGGGTGGCAAGGGCGAGCAGCGCGTGCAGCTGCTGGGCTCGGGCACCATCCTGCGTGAATCCTTCTTCGCCCAGGAACTGCTGGCGCAGGACTGGGGCATTGCCGCCGACGTGTGGAGCTGCCCATCGTTCAACGAGCTCACCCGCGACGGCCAGGATGCCGAGCGCTGGAACATGCTGCACCCGACCGAAGCGCCCAAGGTGGCTTTCGTGACGGCAGAGCTGGCAGGCAGCACGGGCCCCGTGATTGCTTCGACCGACTACATGAAGTCGTATGCCGAGCAGATCCGTCCGTTCGTTCCCGCTGGCCGCACCTACAAGGTGCTGGGCACCGATGGCTTTGGCCGCTCGGACTTCCGTCGCAAGCTGCGCGAGCACTTCGAAATCGACCGCCACTACATCGTCGTGGCAGCCCTGAAGGCGCTGGCCGATGAAGGCAAGCTGCCTGCACAGAAGGTGGCCGATGCGATTGCCAAGTACGGCATCAACGCCGACAAGATCAACCCGCTCTACGCTTAAAGCCAGCAGGAGACAGCACAATGGCATTGATTGACATTCAAGTTCCCGATATTGGTGACTTTGCAGAAGTGGGCGTGATCGAGCTGCTCGTCAAACCTGGCGACACCGTCACCAAGGACCAGTCGCTGATCACCGTCGAGTCCGACAAGGCCTCGATGGAGATTCCGTCCAGCCACGCAGGCGTGGTCAAGGAAATTCTCGTCAAGATCGGCGACAAGGTTGCCGAAGGCTCGGTCATCATCAAGATGGAAGCAGCCGATGGCGCTGCGGCACCCGCTCCCGCCGCGGCCGCCCCTGCAGCAGCTGCCCAGGCTCCGGTCGCGGCACCTGCGCAGGCCGCACCGGCCGCCGCACCCGCAGCAGCACCTGCTGCGTCCGGCCCCATCAACGTCAATGTTCCCGACATTGGCGACTTCAAGGATGTGGCCGTGATCGAACTGCTGGTGAAGGTGGGCGACACCGTCACCAAGGAGCAATCGCTCTTCACCGTGGAGTCCGACAAGGCTTCGATGGAAATTCCGTCGCCCGCCGCTGGCGTGGTCAAGGAACTCAAGATCAAGATCGGCGACAAGGTCAATGTGGGCGATCTGGTGGCGGTTCTGGAAGGCAATACGGCAGCTGCTGCAGCACCGGCGCAGGCCGCTCCTAAAGCAGAAGCGCCCGCAGCGGCTCCGGCATCCTCGCAGGCAGCGCCCGCAAGCGCCGCACCTGCCGCTGCTGTGCCCGCACACAATCCGACCGTGGCGCCTACGGGCAGCCTGCCGTACGCATCGCCTTCGGTGCGCAAGTTTGCGCGCGAACTGGGCGTACCGCTGGAAGAGGTCAAGGGTTCGGGCAACAAGGGTCGCATCACTGCGGACGACGTGCAGAACTTCACCAAGCAGGTGATGACCGGCGCCGTGCAGACCAAGGCCCAGGCCGCCAAGGCACCGGCCGGTGGCTCTGGCGTGGGTATGGATCTGCTGCCATGGCCGAAGGTGGATTTCAGCAAGTTCGGCGCCGTGGAGCGCAAGGACTTGTCGCGCATCAAGAAAATCTCGGGCGCCAACCTGCACCGCAACTGGGTCATGATCCCGCACGTCACCAACAACGACGAAGCGGACATCTCCGAGCTCGAAGCCTTCCGCGTCTCCACCAACAAGGAGAACGAGAAGAGCGGCGTCAAGGTCACCATGCTGGCCTTCGTCATCAAGGCGCTGGTTGCCGCACTCAAGAAATTCCCTGAGTTCAACACCAGCCTGGATGGCGACACGCTCGTCTACAAGCAGTACTTCAACATCGGCTTTGCCGCTGACACGCCCAATGGCCTGGTCGTGCCGGTGCTCAAGGATGCCGACAAGAAGGGCATCATCCAGATCAGCGCAGAAATGGGCGAGCTGGCCAAGAAGGCGCGCGACGGCAAGCTGGGCGCTGCCGACATGCAAGGCGGCTGCATCTCCATCTCGTCGCTGGGCGGCATTGGCGGCACGCACTTCACACCTATCGTGAATGCACCGGAAGTGGCCATCCTGGGCCTGTCCAAATCGGCCATCAAGCCGGTGTGGGACGGCAAGCAGTTCGTGCCGCGCCTGATGCTGCCGCTGTCGCTGTCGTACGACCACCGTGTCATCGACGGTGCTTCTGCTGCACGCTTCAATGCCTATCTGGGCCAGGTGCTGGCGGATTACCGCCGCATCATCCTGTAATCGGAGACGCACACTATGGCAATCGTAGATATCAAAGTCCCCGACATTGGTGATTTCGCTGAAGTGGGCGTGATCGAGCTGCTGGTCAAGCCTGGCGATACCGTCGCCAAGGACCAGTCGCTGATCACCGTGGAGTCCGACAAGGCCTCGATGGAAATCCCGTCGAGCCATGCTGGCGTGGTCAAGGAACTCAAAGTCAAGATCGGCGACAAGGTGGCCGAAGGCTCGGTGATCCTGTCGCTGGAAGCAGCGGAGGGCGCCGCATCGGCCCCTGCGCCCAGTGCCGCCCCTGCTGCGCCCGCAGCATCTGTACCACAACAGGCTCCGGCGCCCGCAGCGCAAGTGCCTGCTGCTCCTGCTCCAATAGCAAGCAACTACAGCGGCCAGGTCGACGAAGACTGCGACGTGGTGGTGCTGGGCGGTGGCCCTGGCGGCTACTCTGCCGCTTTCCGCGCGGCCGACCTGGGCCTCAAGGTCGTGCTGGTTGAGCGCTACAAGACGCTGGGCGGCGTGTGCTTGAACGTGGGCTGTATCCCTTCCAAGGCGCTGCTGCACGTGGCCGCAGTCATGGACGAAGTCAGCCACCTCGCGGCGCTGGGCATCGACTACGGCGGCGCCCCCAAGGTCAACATCGACACCTTGCGTGGCCACAAGGAAAAGGTGATCGGCAAGCTGACCGGCGGTCTCGCAGGCATGGCCAAGATGCGCAAGGTCACCATCGTGCGCGGCTATGGCAACTTCGTGAGTGCCAACCACATCGAAGTGCAGGAAACCTCGGGCGACGGCCAGGAGAAGACCGGCGCCAAGAAGGTCGTGCAGTTCAAGAAGGCCATCATCGCAGCGGGCTCCGAGGCCGTGCATCTGCCTTTCCTGCCCAAGGACGAGCGCATTGTCGACTCGACCGGCGCGCTGGCCTTGAAGAGCGTGCCCAAGCGCATGCTGATCCTGGGTGGCGGCATCATCGGCCTGGAAATGGGTACCGTCTACAGCACGCTGGGCGCACGTCTGGATGTGGTGGAGATGATGGACGGCCTGATGCAGGGCGCCGACCGCGATCTGGTCAAGGTCTGGCAGAAGATGAACGCGCCGCGCTTTGACAACATCATGGTCAATACCAAGACCGTGGGTGCCGAAGCCACGCCCGAAGGCATCAAGGTCAGCTTCGAGCCCGCCAAGGATGGCGTCACCGTGCCCGAGCCCCAGGTGTACGACCTGGTGCTGCAGGCCGTGGGCCGCACGCCCAATGGCAAGAAGATCGGAGCCGAAGCTGCTGGCGTGTCCGTCACCGACCGGGGTTTCATCAATGTCGACATCCAGATGCGCACGAATGTGCCCAACATCTTTGCGATCGGCGACATCGTGGGCCAGCCCATGCTGGCACACAAGGCCGTACATGAAGCGCACGTGGCTGCCGAAGTCATCGCCGGTGAACTACAGGGCAACAAGGAGCTGGCCTCGGCCGCCTTCAATGCCCGCGTGATCCCGAGCGTGGCCTATACCGACCCCGAAGTGGCATGGGTGGGTCTGACCGAAGACCAGGCCAAGGCGCAGGGCATCAAGGTCAAGAAGGGACTGTTCCCCTGGGCAGCTTCAGGTCGCGCCATTGCCAATGGCCGTGACGAAGGCTTCACCAAACTGCTGTTCGATGATTCGCCAGAGGCCCATGGCCACGGCAGGATTCTGGGCGGCGGCATCGTCGGCACGCACGCTGGCGACATGATCGGTGAAATTGCTCTGGCCATCGAAATGGGGGCTGACACCGTGGACATCGGCAAGACCATCCACCCGCACCCCACGCTGGGCGAAAGCATCGGCATGGCGGCAGAAGTGGCGCACGGCACCTGCACGGACGTTCCTCCCGCACGGAAATAAGTCTCTGGACGTGACTCGTCCTGTCATAGGTTGACACCTATTCGCGACTAATCTCCAGCCCAAGCTGGTTGGCGAGAGACGCCCGATGTACTGCATCGGGCGTTTT
>NZ_JBNDIT010000018.1:0-93175 GCF_050434545.1 Comamonas sp. 4034
TTGTGGTGCGGTACTTGCGCCGACCCCAGTTCGTCTCACTCATCATCCGAGCCTACTACCGCTGCGGCCCGGATTTGTGCAACAAAGCCGACCTATAGTAGAAAATAAAAAAACATTACCACAGTATATGCATGCGGCTGCGAAATTTTGTCAAAATATGTGGATAATCGAGGTAAAGAGAGAATATGAACATCTTTTTACAAATTATCCAGATGAGGCAATATTAGGGTATTGGTATGTTGACAACGACGGTGTCATTACAAAAAAATTTAGACCCACTAAATATAATTCGGAATACAAATAAATTATTAATTAAATATATAAGAGGTTATTTTGAATCTGTGGAATGCATTGCCTGCATATATTGCAAATTTTCTGGGGCATAGTGCCACTCATGCCATTTGGGAGGCGCATTTATCACACGCACCTGTCCATGCCATGCAACCCCACTGGCAGGTTCTGGAGAAGGGTGAAGACGATAAGTCCACCGTGTGGGGGCTTCAAAGCATTACCTTGCATACGGCCTTGTCGGAGGCCGGAAGTCCATGGCCGGGCGAATGGCCGTCATGCCTGCCGGCAGTCGAGGCCAGGGTAGCCCATGCAAATGAATGCTTTGGTGAGCCCTTGATTCATGCGCAAGGCATTGCGCTCTACCAAATCAAGAGCCCATTGGGTGAGGACTGGGTTGCACAGTGCGCTTTTACGGAAGAAGGGCATCTTCAGTACCTGACATTTGTCAAGATGCACGAGTGGAAGCCTCTGAATGGCGAGGGCGAGAATCCGCTGATAGCTGACACTCTGCCGTCACCCAAGTTGTCAGATATTGGGTTGAGCGCTGCGGGTACATTGGCCCCGGCCAACGGGTGGTATGAAGCGCTGTTACCCGCCGGGCACCCCATGCAGTCTTTTTATGCCAAGTCTGAAGTCAGGTTGGTGTACCGGGAACAGGGCGAGCTTTTCCCAAAGCTGGGAGTGACGCCCGCCGATGATGAGGCCTTGGTGCAGTGGGCCTGGACAAGGGATACCTAGACCCACCGGCCCATTCCTGATTCGCCGCTGCTTTGGCGTGTCAGTTCTCGCTCAAGCCCAGGCGCTTGATCAGTGGCCACCAGCGTTGGCGTTCGTCGTCCATGTATTTGGCGAATGCCTCTGGCGAGGAGGGGGCGGCTTCCATGTTCATTCCCTTGAGACGGGTTTTCACCTCAGGGGTTTCCAGGGCCTTCACGAGCGCTGCGTTCAACTGGGCCTTGGTGGCGGGGGCAATGCCTGCGGGGGCGAAAAATCCGATCCAGCCCGAGCCTTCCACGCCGGGGTAGCCTAGTTCGGCGACCGTGGGCAGCTCCGGCAGAAACTCCAGGCGCTTGGCCGATACGGCGGCCAGCGGCCGCAGGCGGCCGTCCTGGATCATGGGCACAACGGCAACCGGCGGCAGTGCGGCAAAGCTGGTGTCGCCGCTCAGCAGCGAGGTCACTGCGTCTGGCGACGATTTGTAGGGTACGTGCACTGCCTTGCCGCCTACGCGGTCAAGCAGCAGTTCCACCGCCAGGTGCGATACCGTACCTGCGCCGGTGCTTGGGAAGTTGAGGCGTGCATTGGGCTTTTTAGATTCGGCCACCAAGTCGGCCAGCGATCGGATGGGCGAGTTGGCGGCCACCACCAGCACGTTGTACTGGTGCAAACCCATGGTGAGCGGCGTCAGGTCCGTTTGCGGGTTGTAGGGCAGGTTCTTGTAGATGACGGCGTTGTTGACCATGGGGCCGGTGATGGAGACGCCAAAGGTGTAGCCATCGGGCTTGGCCTTGGCGATCACATCGGTGCCCAGGTTGCCGCTGGCTCCGGGTTTGTTCTGCACGATGATGGACTGCTTGAGCGTCTTGGCCGCCTCTTCGCCCACGATGCGGGCCATGATGTCGGGGCTGGAGCCCGCGCCAAAAGGCACCACCAGTGTCAGCGGCTTGGCAGGCCAGGCGTCTGCCGCATGGGTGTGGATGGCGGTGCCCAGTGTCAGTACGGCGGCCACGCCACCCAGTAGCAGTCTTTTCATGTGTGTATCCCCTGTGTCATCCGTTGGTGGAACGCCTGCACCGCCTGGGGCGGCCTGATGGCTCGCGGTGTGGCTTGGGCGTTCGGTTGTGTTCGCTATTTTTGGCTATTTTGGACTTCAGGCCCAGCGCATTTGGCAACTGCACGGCCATGCAGACGCATAGCTGCATGCCATTGTGCAGAAAAATAGCCGTGGGCCGAGTTGCCGGTGCAGGTGGCTGTCTTGCGCACGACAGTGTCTGCTGCCGGCCGCATTGCAAAGCGCCGCTGCCATTGCGCCCTGGCGGGCACCACCCACAGCGCATTTCATCGCCGACTGGCTGCAACAGGGCTTGGCAAGCATTACCAGGGAGGTGCTCGATTGCTATTGTTTATAGAGCTGAAGATGCCCATTGAGTGCGCGCTGGCAGCATTTTTGATATTGGGCAATTTCTGGGCGAAATGTGCAGCACTGCTGTAAGACAAAGCCTTTTCTCGAAAGGTTTTGGGCAGGTGTTTGAATCTTGCCTCTTATTATGTAAGTGAGTTTCCGGTTTGTTTCCATTTGCGGGCTGACCGCCGTGGCAAGTGCGGCGCGTCTTGTGATCTGTACTGCCATGTCAGCCGCTGTCTTGCAGGTGTTGCGTCTTCTGGCTGCCGGCCGGCCATGTCTTGCGACCGAGGTCGTCACTTTCCGCAACACTGTCTGCACCAACCCGTCTGTGGCGCTGCCTGAAGCGGCCGCAGCATCCGATACAGGAGGGCGCCTATGGCTCCGAATTCCCTACCGATCTTGCCGTCGCCGCACATCGGCAGCTGGCTTGATGCGCACGCTGGCCCACTGATGAGCTGGTGTGTGCTGGTCGCTGCCGCCGCCATTGCGGGCCATCTGGTGTTCCGGCTCAGCGGTTTTCCGCGCATGCTGGGCTATACGGTGGTGGGGCTGCTGGCAGGTTGGCTGGGCTTTGGCGATCTGCCCTGGCCGTTGCAGGGCAACACGCAGGTGCTGCTGCAGACGGCGGTGGGCACCAGCCTGCTGATGGCTGCGTCGCAGATTTCACTGTCATGGCTGCTGCGCCAGCCTTGGCTGCTGCTGCAAAGCCTTGCCGAATCGGTGGCTGCCTTGGTTTTGGTAACGGGCGTGCTGCAGTTGCTGGGCATGGGCTGGGCCGTGTCGCTGGGTGTCGGCGTGGTGGCCATGGCCGCATCACCTGCCGTGCTGCTGCGTGTGGTGGCCGATCTGCGCGCGAGTGGCGCCGTCACCGACCGCAGCCTGTTACTGGCCACCTTGAGCGGCGTGTATGCGCTGGTCCTGGGCCTGGTGATTACCGTGGCCTGGTCGCCTGCTGCGGCGGTGGGAGCAGGGGCGGAGGACGCGCTGGCCAGCCTGGTGCTCACCGCCGCTGGCCTGGGCCAGTTGTTGCTGAGCCTGGGGCTGACCGTGCTATGGTCAGTGCTGACCACGGTGGCATTGTGGCCGGTGTTGCGCTGGCAGTCTTCGCGTAGCGATTCGACCGCGCTCTACATGCTGGCGGCGCTGGTGGCGGTGAGCCTGCTGGCCACGCGCTGGGGCGGATCGGCCGCGCTGGGCTTTCTGGTGGCGGGGCTGTTGCTGCGCAACATGAGCCCCAAGCCGCTGGTATGGCCCAGCGCCTTCATGGCAGCCAATACCATGCTCAGCCTGCTGATGTTCGTACTGGTTGCCAGCATGGCGGGCCAGGTGGTTCCCTCGGTAGGTCTGGTGAGCGTGATCGCAGCCGCTGCGCTGGCCCGGCTGGTGGGCAAGATGGGCGGTGTACTGCTGCTGGGCCTGGGTACGGGCCTGGGGTGGCAGCGGCAGTGGCCGGTGGCCTGTGCGCAGTCGCCAAGCTCGGGCCTTGCACTGGTGCTGGCGTCTGCCCTGGCCATGCAGTGGGCGGTGGTGAATACGGGCGTGGCAGGGGCGCTGACGGCCATTGCGTTGCCGATGGTGGTGCTGTGCGAGGTGCTGGGCGTACTGCTGGCATCGCTGGCCCTGTGGCGCTGCGGCGAGGCGCATCGCGGCATTGGCCTGTCTGCCCTGAACGCCAAGGAGAAACGCCATGACGCTTGAAGCCTTCCAACAATCCGATGCATTGACGCTGGGCGTGGAGCTGGAGCTGCAGCTGGTCAACACCAACCACTACAACCTGACGCCTTATGCGCCCGATATGCTGGCCTTGCTCAAGAATGCGCAGGTGCCCGGCTCGATCGTGCCCGAAGTGACAACCAGCATGATCGAAATTTCGACCGGCATCTGCCGCGATGCGCAGGACGCGCTGCAGCAGCTGACGACCACGCGCGACGCGCTGGTCAAGGCCGCAGACCGGCTCAATATTGCGCTGGCAGGGGGCGGCACGCATCCGTTTCAGCAGTGGCACCAGCAGCGCATTTACGACAAGCCGCGCTTCAAGGAGATCACGGCGCTCTATGGCTACCTGACCAAACAGTTCACCATTTTTGGCCAGCACGTGCACGTGGGCTGCCCGAGCGCAGACGATGCGCTATTGATGCTGCACCGGCTGTCGCGCTACATTCCGCATTTCATTGCGCTGTCGGCGTCCAGCCCCTTCGTGCAGGGGCAGGACACGGCATTCGATTCGGCGCGGCTCAACTCGGTTTTTGCATTTCCGCTGTCGGGCCGGGCGCCGTTTGCGCTGCACTGGGAGGATTTTGAACGCTACTTTGACAAGATGACGGCCACTGGCGTGATCCACAGCATGAAGGATTTCTATTGGGACATCCGCCCCAAGCCCGAGTTTGGCACGGTGGAGGTGCGGGTGTTCGATACCCCGCTGTCCATTGAGCGGGCCGCTGCGCTGGCCGCCTATGTGCAGGCGCTGGGCAGTTGGTTCCTGAGCGAGAGCCCCTTCGAGCCCCAGGAAGATGATTACCTGGTCTACACCTACAACCGCTTCCAGGCCTGCCGTTTCGGGCTGGAGGGCACTTATGTGGACCCTGCTACCAGCGAGCAGTTTGGCCTGCGCGAGCATATTCTGCTCACGATGCAGAAGATTCAGAGCCATGTGCCCGAGGGCAGCCGCGAGGCCCTGCAGCGATTGCGCAAGACCGTGAACGACGGCATGAACGACGCCCGCCGCCTGCGCGATGCCTATGGCGAGGCCCAGCAATTGCCGGAGGTGGTGCGGCAGTCCACGCTGCGGTTCCGAGGCACGGAATAGGGCGGGGCCGGATCAGGTCGCAGTTTCGCTTTTCAGGAGGCAGCAGCTTTGGGCGCCTGACGACCAGACGGGTGCTGCCACCAATCCTTTTCAGGCTGCAATCACTTTTACCGTATAGCCCTTGCCGGTGGTGATCACCTCCAGCAGGCGGTCGATATTGGGGTGGGCGCCCGGGCGGGCCTTGGCGTCTTCGGTGTGCTCGGCAAACAGCTGCAGGCCTTCCTGGGCCGCCGCCACGTTGATACTGCCGTGCCTGGCTGCCAATGCGTTGTAGACGGTGACCGAACCTGCCTTGCCGGGAGCGTTGGGAATGCTGGCGACCCAGTTGCCGTCTGCATCGATCAATTGAATCTCGGCAACATGGGCGATGGAAGGCAGGGTCTTGAGGTTGTCGGCAAAAGCCATGGTGGTCGTCCTTGAAGAGCAGGTTGGTATCAAATCAATAGCTGTAGGCGCTTGTTGGATGGGCGCCGCGGTCACTTCAGGCATTATGCAGTAGCTGCATGCTCCAAGCGGCCATGGCCGTCAGCAGCACCACAACAACGGGCGGTACCCGCAACCACTGCAGCAGGGCAAAGCCAATGGCTGCAATGCATGCATCGCTGGGCTGGCGAATCGCGCTGGACCATACCGGGTGGACAAAGGCAGCAAGCAGCACGCCCACTACCGCCGCATTGATGCCCGCCAGCGCGCGCTGGGCCGCGAGGTTCTGGCGCAACTGTTGCCACCAGGGCAGGGCACCGGCCACCAGCAAGAAGGCGGGCAGGAATATGGCAGCCAGCATCAAAACGCCGCCGGCCCAGCCAGCCCACGGCGCAGGCAAAGGAAGCAATGCACCCAGGTATGCCGCGAGCGTGAACAGGGGGCCCGGTACGGCCTGCGCGGCGGCATAACCGGTCAAAAACTGCGCATCGCTCACCCAGCCTGGGGGAACAACGCTGGCCTGCAACAGTGGCAATACCACGTGGCCACCGCCAAACACCAGCGCCCCTGCCTGGTAGAAGGCCGCAAACGCTCGCATGGCGACGCCGGGCCACAACTGTGCGGCCACAGGCAAACATAACAGCAGCAGGCCGCACGCGAGCAAGAGGCACAGCCCTGCCTTGCGGCTCAGCGCAAGCGCCAAGGCGGGGCCTGCTTGCTGTGCATTGACGGGCGTCAGGGGCACAAAGCGCCACCCCACCAAGGCACCAACGGCAAGCACCAGCAACTGGGGGGCAGCCCCAGGCCATGCGAGCAGCACGATTGCGCCACCCACTGCGAGGCATTTGCGCAGCCAGCCTTTGCACAGATTGCGCCACATACCCCATACCGCATGCGCTACCACCGCAACGGCGACCAGCTTGAGGCCGTGCACGATGGCGCTGTCTGCGAGATGTGGCCAATGGTTCAGACCAGCAGCCAGGCCCACCAAGGCGATGGCGCTGGGCATGGTAAAGCCCAGCCAAGCGGCAAGGCAGCCAAGCCACCCCGCGCGCATCAGACCCAGGGCCATGCCGACCTGGCTGCTGGCAGGCCCAGGCAGAAACTGGCACAGCGCCACCAGATCGGCATACTGCGCATCCGAAAGCCACTGGCGCCGCTCGACCAGAGCCTGGCGAAAGTAACCCAGATGCGCCACTGGCCCGCCAAACGAAGTCAGCCCCAACTGTAGAAACACCCAGAACACCTGCCAGGCGCTATGGCGCGGTGGCCTGGTATCAAGAGGTTGGGGCGAGGCGGGGGTAGCAGTCATGGCCTGCAAGCATAGCTGCTGAATGTGCTGCTGCCATGAACGGAACCGTGTTGCACGGTGGAAGTTGCCTCGCGTTTTGTGCCCCATGCGTGGTGCATTCCCATACCCGGGCTGGATAGGGAGGTCTTTGGCTGGCGGGCGTGGAAGGCGGCGATGTGCTCCAGTCTGACGACAATGCGCTCCCATGCCTGGAGACAACAAGACTCAGGCGCGGCCGTCGATCAATCCCAGGATGAAATCCCAATGGCGGGCATCCACTGGGGTGATCGACAGGCGGTTGCCCTTTTGTAGCACGCGCATGTCTTCGAGCTGCGGGTATTGGCGCAACGCTGCTACAGAGATGGGGCCAACCTTGCGCAGTGCCTGCACATCCAGCGTCAACCAGCGCGGCTTGTCCGGGCTGGATTTAGCGTCGAAGTAGGGGGACGCGGGGTCGAACTGGCTGGCGTCGGTGCGTAAATTGCCTGCAATGCGGGCAATGCCATAGATACCGGGCTCGGCGCAACTGGAATGCCAGTACAGCGCACCGTCGCCTACCTGCATGTCATCGCGCATGAAGTTGCGCGCCTGGTAGTTGCGCACACCGTCCCAGGGGATGGTCTGGTGGGGCGCAGCCAGTGCATGGTCAATCGAGTACTCGTCCGGCTCATTTTTCATCAGCCAGTAGCGGGGGGTGAGAGAGTTCATGGTCATTGAGCGCTGGTTGCGGGGCCAGGGAATTCTTTGCAAAACTGCTGGCAGTGAATCGGAGCGCGGCATCGGGCGATCCACATCCCTCTTGCTGGATAGGGTTCGGCAGAGCCTCCCTAGCGCGGATTATCTACCCAGACCAATGGATCGGCCTCAACCGCCAAAGGGGTTGCGGGGGCTTGAGCAGCGTCTGACGAGGATGTGCTGGCTGCATGTACGCCCGCACCTGCGCCCACAGCGAGGCCTCCGGCGCCCATTCCGGCCCCACTACCGTTACTTCCACCACCACTACCACGGCCGCCCCCGGCACCGCCGCTGGCGGTGCTGCCTCCGTTTCCACCGTTGCGTCGACCCGATCCACTACCTGCTGCAATGCGCTGCGGGCCCTGCTCGGGAATGTCGGTGGACTCTGCGATTGCTTCCAGATCGAGCGCCTGCCGGATGAAGTTGCGCAGCGACATCACCAACTCGCTCGTGCGCACGGTGCGGCCTGCCACCATGTCTTGCGCAGCTCGGGCTGCGAGTGCCACCTGTTCCTCCGTGCCCAGCAAGATGATGTCGGACAACGCCGCCTCTACTGCATCACGCATGCGCCTGCGGCGCTCCGTCTGGGCCTTGAACGCTTCCCAGTCCTCAATGGGGGCTTCGTCCGTCTCGCCTGAGGAGCGCAGCTCCTTCAGGTGGCTCGGGTCCACCGACAACTCGCCGGTGAATGAACTGCCCAAGGTCTTGTACGCGGCAATCAGCGTCTTAAGCCTCTCGTTGATCTGGCGGTTTTCCCGCTCTCGCTTGCGCTGCATGGTCTGCATGAATACGAGGCGAATGCCCAGCATCAGCAATGTCGCAAACAAAAGCCCGAGCACGGTCGACAGCAGCGATTGCCAGGAACTGAAATCAAGAGAGTTGCGCATGGGATTGAACCGGTATTGCCGCATTGCAACACAGCACAGCGGCAAAGGGCTGAAAAATCAAAGGCCCATACGGAAATGCCGCATGCCGCGCATGCATAAAAACCGCATGCATAGTACAATATAGGGCTTTGCAAACTAATGCATTTAGGAGTGCGGCAGCTTACGGCGTAGTTCCAGTGCCTGCAGACGGATTTTAGGGAGTGTGCTGCTCCTGATTCGCCTGCGGCCATGAATGCTTTAGAACATGCCGCGTCCGTTGCCTACCGCGCCCCGCCAACCGCCCATCGCTGTGTCAGATGGGCTGGTCCAAGGAGCGTCAGCCGGTAGGCATGCAACGGAGCAGGCGCTGTACTGCACAACTAGGACAAGGATTCATCGACTTTTATGGCTAAAGAAGAACTGATCGAGATGCAAGGCTCTGTGACCGAAGTGTTGCCCGATTCACGCTTTCGCGTGACTCTGGACAATGGCCACGAGCTGATTGCATACACCGGTGGCAAGATGCGCAAACACCACATCCGCATTCTGGCCGGTGACAAGGTGTCGCTGGAAATGTCGCCCTACGACCTGACCAAGGGTCGTATCACGTTCCGCCATCTGCCAGGCCGTGGCCCGGCGCCTACCTCCAACCGTTAATGGAGAGCTGCAGCGCCGGAAGAACCGAGGTCTTTTGGGTCTGTAGCGTAAACCAGTGCTGCAAAGCATGCTGCAAAAATTGTGGCAAGTTTTCCCAAAAGCAGCCCGGAAGCTGGTTACAATCATCACATGTCGGAGCGTAGCGCAGTCTGGTAGCGCATCTGCTTTGGGAGCAGAGGGTCGCGAGTTCGAATCCCGCCGCTCCGACCACTATTGAACACCCGCTGCAAGCAGTTGCAGCGGGTTTTTCTTTGCCAAAATATTTGAAGAAGGGCCTCGATTTTGTCTTGAGGCTGCCTTGCAGCGATTAGAATAGCGGCTTGTCGGAGCGTAGCGCAGTCTGGTAGCGCATCTGCTTTGGGAGCAGAGGGTCGCGAGTTCGAATCCCGCCGCTCCGACCACCATTGAATGCCCGCTGCAAGCAATTGCAGCGGGTTTTTTCATGTGCACTGTCCGCACTGCTATGTATTCAACTTGTCGTTCATGGCAGCACATGCGCCATGGGGATGTGGAGAATTCAGCGTTGCCATTCTTCGGAGTGTGGAACAGCACGGTAGCGCACCAGCTTCAAGACAGGGGAACTCCAATCCCTTCTCCGTCCGCCGTCGAAATTGAAATCCGTCTTTGTCGCGCCAATACCGCTTCACTGCAACCAAGGTGAAAAAAGTAGCAGTCGCTGCCCGTCTTGGGCTCCGCTTGTGGGCATATGAGCAGCGACGAGGAGTGCTTGGGATGGATGACACGATATGACATCGGCTACGCCGGTCGGCAGCGCCAAAAATCCATTGAGTCCCAGGCGCAATTCCTGTGCACCATTGCGCTGCTTGTAAGGTTCTCCCGACTCCGAGCGTTGGGCGCACGCCTTGCGTCAATCGATTCCAACTCTAGCTACCAGTGACAGAGCTCATCCCGCAACTGTCACCGAGCATTGCAAATTCAAGAGTCAATTTGCATTAGTTATTTGGATCTATTTGATCCAAAACACCATGGTGTTTTGGTGGATCAAGACCTGATGCATATCAAATCCTCACAGGGTGGGCCCCTTCAGAATTGCGTCAGGAATCAGGTATTAATACCTATTGACTGTGCAGTATCTTAAATTGAAGGGTAATTGAATGTTTCCAGAACTTCGCGAAGAGATCTCCCGTCTCAAGATCGAGGATGCCCGTTTCGCCAAGCTCTTTCATCGCCACAATGCGCTTGATCAAGAGATCAAAAACAGTGAGGCGAGCCTTTTGCCAGCAGCGCAGGGCACCATCGAAACGCTAAAGAAAGAAAAGCTCCACCTCAAGGATGAGCTCTATGGGATTCTCCTCAAATCCCGGGGGATGTGAGCGCAGGCGGAAGGGCTGCACTCTGCCAATCGGCACGCTATTGCAGAAGGACTTTCGCGCCTGAATGCAAAGTGGATTGAGCAATTGTGCGCCGTGCTTCATCTTTCGCTGCTGATTCTGCCTGCGGATTCAGACTCACCCACTCAGCCTGAGCAATCACGAAAAAATGAATGCCGGGAAGGAGGGGAGGCAAAGTGGAGCAGCAGGCGTGTACAACACAAGTTCAGGCGCCGTCAGGTCTAGGCTTCCATGAAGCAACAGCGATCGAGGGCAGATTTGCAGAATCTCGCGCAGGGGGCGTATGTCTCTCCGCATGCGGCCCAGGATGCCAGAGGTTTCCAGTCTGCGCGTCTTTTTATTCAAACAACGAAGTAATCCCCATGTACCAAAAGATATTGCTCGCCGTCGATGACAGCCATGCCTCGGAGTTGGCCTTGTCTCAGGCAATCATTTTGGCCAGGTCGACAGGCAGCGAGGTGAAGGCATTGTTTGTGGTGAGCAGCGAGACCGGGGGCTTGATCCGGAAGGAGGGTACCTCCACGGAACCGGAGATATCTGCTACCGGCCAGCGCGCGCTTGCAGATGCCGCGAAATTGCTTCAGGCCGCTGGAATC
This sequence comes from Comamonas sp. 4034, assembly GCF_050434545.1. Classification (NCBI taxonomy): domain Bacteria; kingdom Pseudomonadati; phylum Pseudomonadota; class Betaproteobacteria; order Burkholderiales; family Comamonadaceae; genus Comamonas; species Comamonas sp. 4034. Next base: position 11,143 of record NZ_JBNDIT010000018.1, read on the forward strand.
ATCCATCTCACGAAATTGAGCGAGAGCCATGTTTTGCCGGACCAAATCCATGAGGTCATCGTCGCCGAGGCTGATGCGTGGAATGCAGACCTTGTCGTGATGGGGACCCACGGTCGTCGCGGTGTAAACCGAATGGTCTTGGGCAGTGTGTCAGAGGGTGTCATCAGCAAGACCGCCAAACCTGTGTTGCTGGTACGCAGCGCGCTAGAAGACTGAAAGGTTCGGTATTGGTCAGAAATCAATAAAGGGGCGACAGCGGTCTCCCACAAATACAGCCTTGCCGTATCAGGCAGGGTCAGAATAATTTTTAATTGAAGAAGGTCCCCATGCAACGGAGCCGACCAAGCGCACTGTTCCGATACTTTGAACAGGTTGTGCCATTTCGTATTAAGCCCGCCCTTGTCACCACAGCAGTTCTCGTCACACTGCTTCTGATTCCAGCTCCAGATGGTCTTAGTACCAAAGCTTGGACACTCTTGGCAATCTTTTTGACCACTATTGTTGCCATCATTCTCAAAGTCATGCCAATAGGTGTAATGGCCATGATGGCCATGACCATTGTTGCGCTGACGCAGGTGACGTCCACCTCATCCAAAGGCGCCATCAGTGACGCGCTGGCCAGTCTCTCCAACCCGCTGATCTGGTTGATCGTTGTCGCGATTCTTATCTCGCGAGGTCTGAAAAAGACCGGGCTCGGCAACCGTATTGGCTTGCTCTTTATTTCTTTGCTTGGTCGGCGAACCATTGGTATCGGTTACGGTATCGCGATATGTGAGCTCGTCCTGGCACCTTTTACGCCCAGCAACACCGCGCGCGGCGGTGGGATCGTTCATCCAATCATGAAATCGATCGCCTCCGCATTCAACTCCGACCCAGCGAGTGGCACCGAGCGCAAGATGGGCACCTACCTGTCACTGGTGAACATGCATGCCAACACAATCACCTCGGGCATGTTTCTCACAGCGACCGCACCCAATCCACTGGTGGTTGATTACCTCGCCAAGGTAACGAATCAGAGCTTTCATCTATCTTGGACTACCTGGGCTTTGTACATGCTTGTTCCAGGCCTCGCATGCCTGCTGCTGATGCCATTGGCACTGGCTGTGATAGCACCTCCCGAGGTCAAGGTCACACCGCATGCAGTCGAGTATGCGAAGACTGAGCTCAAGCGTATGGGCAAACTGGCAGGTAGCGAAAAGGTCATGATCGGCACCTTTGTCTTGCTGCTGTTGCTCTGGGCCAATGTGCCGGCCATGATCTTTGGTCCGGCCTTCCTGCTGGACCCAACCGTTGTGGCCTTCGTCGGTCTTTTTGTCCTGATCATCACCGGTACGATTGACTGGGACGATGTGCTTTCAGAAAAGAGCGCCTGGGACACTTTGATCTGGTTTGGCGCTCTGGTCATGATGGCTGAGCAATTGAACAAGACCGGCGTTATCGCGTGGTTTTCCAACCTGCTGCGCGATAGCCTGTTGGCCTCAGGGTTGAGCTGGCAGGCAGCAGCCTCGCTTCTTGTGCTGCTTTTCGTGTTTTCTCACTATTGCTTTGCCAGTACCACAGCCCATATCAGCGCCATGATGCTGGCCTTTCTCACCGTCGGTGCAGCGCTTGTTCCTCCAGCGTATCTGGTGCCGTTCCTGCTGATGATGGTGGCAGCGTCCACCATCATGATGACCCTGACGCACTATGCGACAGGAACTTCACCCATTATTTTCGGCAGCGGCTATGTGCCGCTGGGGCAGTGGTGGCGTGTCGGATTTTTGATGTGCATTGGCGAATTGGCGATGTATGCAGTCCTGGGTAATTCCTGGTGGAAGCTTCTCGGACTGTGGTGAGGCGGTAGCAAGAATGCAAGCCAAAAAAAGTGCCAAAAATGCGCAACCCGATTCGATCGGATTGCATTTCGATGGTCATCACATCCAGGCAAGCAGAGGCGCTTCGCTGCTTGAAGCCTGGATGGCTGCAGGGCTGCCACTCACTGAAAACGTTGGTTGTTTGGGGCAGGGCGTATGCGGTGCATGCCGTGTGCTGGTCAGCCGGCCCGGCATGCGGCTGGCCACGGCAGCACTCGCCTGCACAACGCTTGCTGAGGATGGAATGCAGGTTGCATTCATTGACCATTTCCCGGCGCGTCGCCAGCATCCATATGACCTGCACGCCATGACGGACAGTTGGGAGGCCATTCGCCAGATCAACACCGCCTTCCCGGAAGCGCAGCATTGCAGGCATTGTGGCGGCTGTGACCGTGCGTGCCCGAAAGGGGTGGAGGTGCAGCGCATGGTCAATTTGGCTTGCACGGGTCAGGCCAGCGCTGCTGGAGCGCTGTTTGAGCAATGCGTGCTGTGCAATTTGTGCGTAGCCGCTTGTCCAGAGCATATCGATCCTGCCCATCTGGGGCAGTTTGTGCGGCGAATGAACGCTGCACTCACTCTGCGCCCGTCAGACCTGATCATGCGCATTCATGAAATTGAAGCGGGGTTTCAACCCATACAACTCGATGCAGAAGGAGCGAATCTTCCCTTGGTGAAGGAGATTGCCTCTTGAAACAGGTTGGAGTTCCCATTTTGCAGGCCCTGCAAGCCTGGCGTGCGGCTTACCCGGTCGCTCCCAAGGCCCTGAATCTCCCTATACCGGAATTGCTGGCGCGATACCACCCCGATCACCAGGCTGGTGCCATGGAGACTCTGCGCGTAGGTGTCAGTGCGGGAGCGCGGTGTCCTGCGGCGTTGGCTGAATTGTTGCAGGCCGATTCGTTGCTGGAAGATGTGGATATCGCAGGTGCGCCTGCTTTGGACGCCGATGTGCTGATCATTGGCGGAGGCGGGGCAGGGTGCGTGGCGGCCTTGACTGCTGCACGCGCAGGGGCGAGGGTATTGCTGGCGACCAAGCTACGCATCGGTGACAGCAACACGGTGATGGCGGAGGGGGGTATTCAGGCTGCAGTCGGTGCAGAAGACAGCCTGCAGCGGCATTTTGAAGACACATTGCGTACAGGGCACTTTGCTGCCGACAAGGCATTGGTTGCGGCACTGGTCTCCGAAGGGCCGGCTGCGATTCGCTGGCTGATTCAGGAAGGCATGAGCTTTGATCTGACCAAGGACAGCCCTCATATGGGGGGAACGCTTTTGCGCAAAACCCCGGGAGGGGCCACGGCGGCACGGCTGCTCTCATATAAGGACTTTACGGGTCTGGAATTGATGCGGACGCTTCGCGAAGCAGTGCTGCTGCAACCAGGTATCAAGGTGCTGGATCGCCACCCGGCACTGGAATTGCTGGCGGATGACCACGGGCGCTGCGCAGGAGCTGTTCTGCACGACCTTGCCCGGACCCGTCCGATATTGGCGCGCGCAAGTGCCACACTCCTGGCGACAGGAGGAGCAGGACGGCTCCATCTTGGTGGGTTTCCGACGTCCAACCATTACGGAGCGATGGCCGATGGACTGGTCATGGCCTACAGGCTCGGCGCAAGGCTGCGCGAAATGGACAGCTTCCAATACCATCCAACAGGAATTGCCTGGCCCCTGCACATGGAGGGCGCCCTGGTGAGCGAGGCTGCGCGCTCGGCGGGTGCCTATCTGGTCAATGGCCAAGGCGAGCGCTTCGTAGATGAACTGCAGCCACGCGACGTCGTCGCCTCGGCCATTCTGCGTGAGCTTGCGGAAGGACGTGGCGTTGATCGCGATGGCAAACTTGGTATTTTTCTGGATACCCCTACGCTGGAGCGCAGCCATCCCGGCATTCTGAAGGACAGTCTGGTGACGCTTTCTCATCTGGCGCAGCGCTGCGGCATCGACCCCGCCCTGGAGCCGTTGTTGATTCGGCCCACGCTTCATTATCAAAACGGTGGTGTTGCAATCGACGAAGCTGGTCACACCAGCGTTCCCGGTCTGCTTTGCGCCGGAGAGATGACTGGCGGACTGCACGGTCGCAATCGAATGATGGGGAATGCGCTGCTGGAGCTGGTGGTGTTTGGTAGGCGCGCTGGTGCAGCTGCAGCAGCACAGGCGCGAGCCGGGCTACCGTGCAACATCGGGCTTTCCCATTTGGCCAACTGGCGCCGTGGTCTCATCGCACATTCACTGCCGCTGGAGAAAAAAGCGCCGCTTCTCTTTCCGCCTTATGGCAATTTCGATCCCACCAGTTGCCGAAGCGGGACAACACAATGAAGGTGCTTACCGCAAAATCCGTACAAGTCGGATCCGATCTGGCTGCCTGGTTTGACGCTGGTGGAGGCCAGGGACTGGAGCAAGCCCTGGCTAATCCGACAGGCATCATTTCCTGCCTGGAATCTGCCGGCCTGCGCGGGCTGGGAGGGGCTGGCTTTCCAACGTGGAAAAAATGGGCCGCCGTGGCGGCTCAACCACCATGCCCTGATGGTGGTGGCAAATGGCTCGTCTGCAATGGCAATGAAGATGAGCCAGGTACATTCAAGGATAGATTTCTGCTTTCCAGTACACCACATCAGGTGATCGAGGGCGCTTTGATTGGTGCTGTGGCTGTGAAGGCCAACCAGATTGTGCTGTACGTCAATGCGCATGAGGCGAAGATGCTGTCGGCGCTTCGCGCTGCCGTAGATGCGTGGCGTGGGCATCCGATTCTGGCGCGAGTGGCCCAGGTGGTAGGTGCGTCGGTGCAGTTGCAGGTCTGTCCTAGCTCCGGCCTCTACGTCGGCGGAGAGGAGACAGCGGCGGTCTCAAGCGTTATGGGGAAATTTCCCTTTCCTTCTCTCAAACCGCCATTTCCGGCAGAAAAGGGGGTACACGGTGCCCCCACCTTGCTGAACAATGTGGAGACCTTTGCACATGTGACGCATATCCTGCGGCATGGGCCCACCTGGTACCAAGCGCTTGGCGTCGGCAAGGCTGTGGGAACCAAGCTTTATTCTCTGTCAGGCGATGTTCTGCGCCCGGGTCTGCATGAATTGCCCATGGGAACGACCTTGCGCGAATTGGTTTTTGACCATGGCGGCGGCATATTGGCTGGCAAGCAGTTCAAAGCTGTTTTCACCGGTGGTCCGTCCAACACATTGCTTACGGAGCGCGAGCTTGATGTTGCTCTGGACTTTGACAGCCTGTGTGCCCGTGGATCGAGGCTGGGCACTGGCGCGATGATCGTGGTTGGGGTTGGAACCAGTATTTTGCGCAAGACGGCTGAATATGTTGGCTTTTTTGCAGCGAATTCCTGCGGGCAGTGCCCGTCCTGCAAAATCGGTACCTACCAAGTATCTCGCATATTGGAGCGCATCGAAACGGGCGCCGGACGCCCTACAGATCTGGCGGCCCTGGAGAACCTCGCACGCTTATTGCCAGGATCTGGGCGATGCGGCCTTGTCGATGGTGCCGCAACAGTTTTGGGAAGCTCGTTGGCGACCTTTCGCAGCGAGTATGAAGGGGCTCTGCGGAGTCAGTCATCAGGGGGCCGTAACGAGGGCCGCTCGCATATGGGTTAGACCTGTTGCTGCATTCGTGCAGGTTTGAGCAGCATGAGGAAGCTCTTGGCAATGGCATTAAAGCGACGCCTCATTAACCCACCAATGAAATGGCGCGAGAGAAAATCAATTGTCACGAGCCAGGTATAAGCAGCAGGAACATCTGCCACACGAGACAGGTTTGTAGATTCGCTCCAGCAAGCGTGACTGACAAACCGTAGCGGCTACAGAGTCCTGCTGTCGGCAATATCGTCCCTTGTTTCTCGTTTCAGCAGCAAGGTCTTCTCGCTGTCACTGGTGATCCAGATTCCGGTGGCTGTGAAATTGTCGTTCGGCCCTTGCGCCGATCGCTCCACCCGCGCCATGAGGTCCGATATCCAATCCTGCACGGAAGGCGATTGCTTCAGGGATTGTTCGATTTCATCCGGGCTGAGGCAGTTCCAGACGCCGTCCGTGCACAGCAGGAAGGCATCTTCAGTCGAGATGTCAATCGGCTGATGCAGCACTTCCGGCCCGACTTCGCTGTTGGCACCAGCAGCGCCCAGCAGGATGTTTCTCTGCGGGTAGGTCTTTGCCTCTTCTTCAGACAGCAGTCCTGCACTGACAAGGCTTTGCACGACACTATGGTCGACGGTCATGCTCACGAGCTCCTTGGCTCGGAACCAGTAGACCCGCGAATCCCCCCAGTGCCCCCATACGGCCTTTTGGGCATAGGTGTCGATCCGCAATTCCACCACGGTCGTACTCATGCTGCCATGTTTCGGGTTGGCCAGCTGCTCGGCCTGAATCATGTCCGAGATAGCCAATAGCTGGTCATTGAATGCCTCCGGCACCATGGTCAGTGGATAGGTTCTTACCGCCTGCATGGCGAGGTGAGAGGCTTGCAGTCCGCCCGCTGCACCGCCCATGCCATCTGCCACCGCGAATGACACGATATGCTTGTCCCTGGCGTGGCAATAGGCGTCTTCGTTATAGCTGCGGTCCCCCTTGTGGGTCTGCGAATGGTGCACCAGCCCCAGCGACGATCCCGAAGGGCTATTTTCTTGTTGACTCACGTGATATTGCCTTCTCTGTTTTGTGATACTTCGGCCTGGTAGGCGCTCAGGAATTCCGTGCCCCATGCTGCTGGGCTCTGGTTCTTCATCTCTTCCTTGAGCCATTCATAGCGGCTGCAATACAGTTCCCACAGCCGTGCATTGCGCTGGCTGCTGAAAAGCGCCTTGGATCTGCCCAGGGCCTGAAGCTGTTCTTCAAGCTGTGCAGGATCAAATCGATCAAACAACCCCTGCACTGCAGCCTGAATGCCCGCCATCATGGCCATTTCATGGCCACGCAGGTCTTGAAAGGCACTTTCTATGGCGGCAGGTCCGGCCTGGAAGCCGGGCATGCGTGGTCCAAAGATCTGCGCAAGCGCCGAAGGGCCCGCAGGGAGAAATTTCAGCGGGTTGTTGGCTTCTGCATTGATGAGCGTCACTGAAACCCGGACTTCCTGCTTGGCTGCAGCGCGTGAGCTAAGAAGGTCCATGCAGCCCTGTACCGAGGCGCCGAGCATTTGCCCGATCATGTGCATCAGCTCAGGGGTCAGGTTTTCCGGATACCTGCAGTCGGCAAGACCCGCTCCGGCCTTGAAACTGTTGAGCAGGTCTTCCGCAGAATGAGAATGCACAGGGCTGTGGGCCAGGGTGCCATTGCTGTTTGCCTCTGTGCCGGCCACTGCGGGATCGGGAACAGGTGCACTTCCAGCCGGTACAGGCAGTGTAGGCGGCGCAGCCGTTGCATCCGCAACAGGTATCGCCACCGGTTGTGGTGCCTGCTCGGCTGGTGCGACAAGGGGATGCGCCTGCGGGCGAGGCTGGAAGCTGGGCGCGGAGTGCTCCACCCCGGATTGGCCTATGCTCTGCGCGCCATTGCCGCCTTGTGGAGATTCAACGGATGCGATGCTCTGCAAACCCAGATCGATGGGCGCCGAGTCGATATTGAAAAGTGACTCCAGGGAGTCCTTCCTGGGGAGCGTTGGATCAACGGCAGGCGCATATGCCTGGTGGGACTCAGGGGGCGCCGCAACCAGCTCAGCAGGAGGCGGTTGCGGGGTGGTGTTGCCCAGGGATGGGTCGTAGGCGCGTGGCGCTCGGAAGAACGACCCGACTTCCACCCGGTGGTCCGAGACGGAGTGAGACTGCTCGGTACGCTCCTGAAACAGGACGGACGGATCAAGCCGGTCTTGCGATGTATGACTGGCAAAGAGTTCGAGCGGATCGAGATGAAGATTGGCATCCACAAGCGCCTGGTTCTGGCTGGCATTCAGCGGGTCTTGAATCAGCTCTCCGATGTTGCCTTCTGTCGGCTGAAAAATCGCATCGACAGAACGGCCAGGGAACATTTCCTGAAAGCTCTGCTCATCGTGCACATGCGCAAGCGGGTCCGCAGTATTGCGGGGCGATATGCCGTGCAGCGCCAATGGGTTGAAGTCTTCTGGAATCAGGGACTGGCCATTGGCTGCAGCACCCGCATGCAAACGTGCAGGTGCCGATGCAAGCTGGTTGCTCAGCGGCGTCGCCAGCAGATCGGCGAATGGATCGGCTCCAAGGTGCTGAATGCCTGCAGATGGCTGCACGGGCGGGGGCGCAGGGCTGGCGGTTGGCGCAAGCGGATCGGAAAAAGCCGAAGGAAGACTAGCGCCACCAGCCAATGTTTCTGGAGGAGACGAGGGCTCAGGAGGCGCTTGAACCGGCGCACCAAGCAGATCATCGAAGGGACCGCGAGGGACATGAGATGGAGGGGTGCCTGCCGCAGGCAGTGCATCGGGCTGCCTCGGTGCTAGAGCCTGAGCCGGGTGCTGGCTGGCTTGTCGTGTCTCTCCGATATGCTCCACGGTGATCGTGTAATTGCCCGTCTGCCAACTGGAGCTGGAACGAATCGCGCAGGTCTGACCCGGACTCAGTTCCTGGCCATCCACGTAGATGGGATTGGACGTGCTTGCATTGATAAGCGAGAACTGTCCGGAATCAAAAACGATCTGCGCCTGAATGCGGGAAATTCTGCGGAACGGGTCCTGGAGAACCATTTGGCAGTGCGTGTCGCGTCCAATGGTGCCGCCTTGGGAGTCGAAGACATACTGAACGATGTTCTCGGCACCATTGGCATAGACGACATTGGCTCTTAACTGCAAAAACATGGCGATTCCCTATGTCCATCTGCGGTCTCTGAAAGGGCGAGGGCGGCAGAGCGCGGCATTCAGTCCTCCGAGGCCTCGGCACCGGTGATGAACATGGCCTGGTTGAGCCCATCGGGCGCCATGTTCTTCACAATGTCCATGAAGCTCATCTCCATGACCTTGATCGCTCGCTGGATCAGCAGCGGCGCCGGGTTGGTCGGTTCATTCCTTTCGAGGTACTGGCAAACCAGTTCCAGTTGCCTGACCGCATCCTTGCGGGACCGGATATCTCCGTGGGCCACAGGCATCGGCATCGCCTCTGCCGCCCCGGGTATACCTGTGTCGCCTGCCAGGGCTGTATCCGCGCCCGCGCCGTCTGCGCGAATCAGCTTCAGAATCTTTTGAAGCGGGCGGGACAGGGCCTGGAGATCCGGCTCGAATTCGCTTCCAAGCTCCTGCTGGCATCTGTGCTGTATTGCCGCAATTTCCGCGATGATCTGCTCGGGCAAACCCAGCAAGCCGGCATCGGAAGTCTTTGCCTGCTCCTGCACGATGTGCGAGATCTGGGTGGGGGTGACAGATATGCCGTTGATATCGATGGAGCCGTTGTCTGACAGCCGCTCCAGATCCTTGATGCTGAAAGCACCTATATGGCTTGGGAGCACGACGCTTTGGCGCATATCTGCCACAAGGGCGCCGATGTCACCAAAGTCGCTGAATACGCTATAGCGCATCTGAGGATCTTGAGCGCCGTCAACCTCCAGTTGTGGATGCAGGGAGAACCAGAAAAGCTGGCACACCGTGTTCACGCTCTTGAGCCCGTAGTGCAGTCCCTGCAGACCGTGCATGCGTGTCAGTGCGCGGGTGAGGAGGAGCATGACTCTCAGGTCTTTTGTTTCCGCCGAGAGATCGGTGGCCAGTCTGAGTACCTGCTGCCAGTCTGGCTCCTTGCCGGCGATCACGGTATCGCCGTATTGCTGCTCCGGGCTGAAAAGCGCCGCAGTCTCCAGTTCTGCGTACTTCGTTTCGAATTCAGTGTTCTTTCCTGCTGGCTCAGTGTCCGAAATAGGCACTGCCCAATTGACGTCTACATTGAAATCTTCCACTTTGCTTGCTCCCGCCGCGCGCCACGTGCGCTCAATGCCTAGATTCGAATATGATAGTGTAGATGTATGTTGGTTTGTTGATTCAATAGCCGATGTTTATTTTGAACAGGGGCAGAAGCACCGCATGCATCTGCCGGGTAGAGCGCCTGCAACCGAGACCGGAGCGGTCCATTCCCGCTCCAGTGAACGGGTAGCAGGGTGCCATGTTTGTGGAGAGACATTTTTTGGGGGACGAAATGTCGGAGATCAGCCGAAGCCATTTGTTTGGTAAGTTGAACGAGCAACTCTTTCGCGCGGCTGAGGCTGCTACTGTTGCATGCAAGATCCGGGGCAACCCGTATGTGGAACTCGTGCACTGGATTCAGCAAATCCTGCAGGATCAGGATTCGGATTTCCGCCGTGCCTTGAAGCACTTTGGCGTCAACCCGGCGGCACTGGAAAAGGACATCGTTGTCGAACTCGATCGCCTTCCCCGGGGCGCCACCGCCATCGTGGATTTTTCCGAGCATATCGATCTGGCCATCGAGCGTTCGTGGATCTATTCGACCTTGCTGTATGGCGATGAGGTCATCCGAAGCGGATACCTGCTGGTCGGCATCCTGAAAACGACCAACCTCCGAGCCGTTCTGCACCGGATGTCTGCGGAGTTTCGCAAACTCCAGCCCGATCAGGTTGCAGATGGGCTGACGCAATGGGCCCAAGGCTCTCCCGAGGACGCACAGCCGGCCACCGATGGCTCCGGCGCGTCGGGCGTCCAGCCTGGGGAAGCGAGTCAGGCGCTCGGCGCCGCTCATTCCAAAGGTAGCGCGCTGAAGAAATATGCGGTGGATCTGACCGCCAAGGCCAAAGAGGGCAAGCTCGACCCGATCACCGGGCGTGATGATGAAATTCGCCAGATTGTGGATATATTGCTCCGCCGCCGGCAGAACAATCCATTGCTGACAGGCGAGGCAGGCGTTGGCAAGACGGCCGTGGTGGAGGGCTTTGCCGCCCGCGTTGCGGCCGGGGATGTGCCTCCACCGCTCAGAGATGTCTCGGTATACACGCTCGATGTGGGCTTGCTCCAGGCCGGCGCGAGCATGAAAGGCGAGTTCGAACAACGGTTGCGCCAGGTTATCGACGAAGTCCAGGCAAGTGCCAACAAGATTATCCTGTTCATCGACGAGGTGCATACGCTGGTGGGCGCAGGTGGCGCGCAGGGCACAGGAGACGCCGCAAACTTGCTCAAACCCGCATTGGCCCGTGGCAATCTGCGCACGATTGGTGCAACCACCTGGGCGGAGTACAAGAAATACATCGAAAAGGATCCGGCACTGACCCGCCGCTTCCAGGTGGTGCAGATTCATGAGCCTTCCGAAGAGAAGGCCATTGCGATGCTGCGAGGCATCACCGAGCAGATGGAAGCGCACCACAAGATATTGATTCTGGATGAGGCCATTGCAGCGGCAGTGCAGCTATCGCATCGCTATATTCCTGCGCGTCAGTTGCCGGACAAAGCCGTCAGCCTGCTGGACACTGCGTGCGCGCGTGTCTCATTGACGCAGCATGCCACGCCCGTTCCCATCGAGGCCATTGAGCGCGAAATCGCATTGCTTCGCACGGAAAGAGACATTCTTCTGCGTGAGGAATCGATCGGCATCGGGCATGCAGAGCGCGCGCAGTTCATCGCCTCCCGGCTCGGTGCGTTGGACGGTGCTCTGCGCGAGAGCAGAGAACGCTGGGAGCGGGAGCATGCCGTCGTAGCCAGGGTCTTCGAGCTGCGCCAGAAACTCAATCCGCAGGCTGCGTTCGGAAGCCTTTCGCCGATCCCCAGACCGGAGACGGACGCGGCTTCGGATGCTGCGCCCACGCCGACATCGGCTGCATCCGTCCCGGGTGATCCTGACATGGCCGTGGAGCTGCCGTTGTCCGAAGAGGAGCGTGCGCAACTGGTGGAGCAGTTGGAGCAGGCGCAGGCGGAACTTGCCCAGGTACAGGGCGAGCAGCCGCTGGTTCTGCCATCGGTCGATGAACAGGCCGTGGCGACAGTGGTTTCCGAGTGGACGGGGATTCCCGTTGGCCGCATGGTCAAAGACGAGATCGCCGCAGTACTTGCCTTGGCCGACACCTTGGGCAGGCGCGTGGTGGGGCAGGGCCACAGTCTTGAAACCATTGCAGAGCGCATCCAGATCTCGCGTGCCCGGGTGGAGGATGCTTCCAAGCCCATCGGAGTCTTCATGCTGGTGGGCCCCAGTGGCGTGGGCAAGACGGAAACTGCCTTGGCGCTGGCAGAGTCCTTGTATGGTGGTGAGCAAAACCTGATCACCATCAATATGAGCGAATTCCAGGAGGCCCATACGGTATCAACCCTCAAGGGGGCGCCGCCGGGCTATGTCGGGTACGGTGAAGGCGGCGTGCTGACGGAAGCGGTTCGCCGCAAACCGTACAGTGTGGTGCTGCTGGATGAAATCGAGAAGGCCCACCAGGACGTTCACGAAATCTTCTTCCAGGTTTTTGACAAGGGTTTCATGGAAGATGGTGAGGGTCGTCTCATCGACTTCAAGAACACGGTCATCATTCTGACCTCCAACGTCGGGTCCGACCTGATCATGAACATGTGCGGTGATCCGGATCTGATTCCTGACCCCGGGGTGCTCGCCAGCTCCATGCGCGAGCCCTTGCTGAAAGTGTTTCCGGCTGCCTTCCTGGGCCGCATGACCGTGGTCCCGTACTTCCCGCTGGCTCCCGATGTCATGGCGAAGATCGTGGCGCTCAAGCTGGGGCGTATCCAGTCTCGAATTCTCGACAATCACGGTGCGCACTTCCATTGGCAGGAGGACGCAGTGAAGGCCATCATCGGGCGGGCATCCGATATCGAGTCGGGGGGGCGGATGGTCGATGCCATCCTCTCAACCCATGTACTGGCCGGAATCAGCAAAGAGGTTCTGCACCGGACGATGAACGGGCAAGCGCTCTCCAACGTGCAGCTCGCCGCTACAGCGGACCAGGGGCTGGTGCTGCAGTTCGACTAGGTGTTCAGTCCCGGCATTTGATGGATCGGATCTATCCTGAACCGTTCAGGTTCGGATGTCCACTGTTTGCAGATGAATTCGTAGGGTGTCAGGCCTTTGAGGGTCTTGAGCCTGCGGCCGAAGTTGTATGCATCGATGAAGTTGGCGAGGTGCTGCCGCAACTGCGCGTGATCGTCATAGTGGAAGCGCTTGACGGTGGCTTCCTTGATGGTCCGGTTCATTCGCTCGACCTGCCCATTGGTCCACGGATGCTTGACCTTGGTGAGGCGATGTTCGATACCGTGTTCCTCGCAGACTCGACCAAAGATGTGCTGGAAGGCGTACCGGTCTGAACTGCGGTTGGCAAACTGAATACCGTTATCGGTGAGCACCGTATGGAGGGTGTACGGCACCGCTGCGATCACATTGCGCAAGAACTGCGCCGCAGTCATCTTGTCAGCCGAGGGATGGAGTTCGGTGAGTGCGAACTTGGACGTCCTGTCGATGGCCACGAAGAGATAGAGCTTGCCCTCGGCTGTCTGCACTTCGGCGATGTCGACATGGAAGTAGCCAATGGGGTAGCTCTTGAACCGCTTCTTGGCTGGCTTATCGCCCTGCACCTCGGGCAGCCGCGAGATACCCTGCCGCTGCAAGCAGCGGTGCAGAGACGAGCGCGTCAGATGCGGGATAGTCGGCTGCAGCGCGTAGAGACAGTCGTCCAGCGGCAGCATGGTATGCCTGCGAAAGGCGACGATCGCTGCCTCATCCTCAACGGACAAAACGGTGGAGCGCGGCTGCCTGGGCCCTGTCGGCAGATCGGTGACCGAAGGCCGATTCTTCCACTTCACCACCGTCTTCTGATTGATGCCATAGCGTGCAGAAAGCGTTCTCAGGCTCTCTTGACTATGTTGTATCGCTCGACGGATCGCCTCCGTCGTTGTGGCGCTGCCGTGCAGAACCTGGCCCATAGTGCTTCCTTCCATTCATGAGAGAAGATTGCACCATCAAAATCTGGGACCATACACCTAGGCACTCGGCGGTTCGTCAAGCGGGTGCTGGCTTGGCGAACCGTGTCGCATCCTTTTCGGGGTTCAGGCGCAGATCGTCTGCCGGCATCCTGGTTTTTCTCTCCCCAAGCCAGCTCGTCCACCCCAGGCGTGTAGAACCGCCCAGCTTGCTTGGAGGAACCTCCTCGGGCGCAAGAAGCAGCTGCAAATCCCAGTCCAGCTCAATGCCTATATAGTCCCGAACCCAGTCCCTGATCTTTCGGTTGTTGCGGAACGTCGGCAGAAAGCTCTCGTACAGGGAAAGCGGCATGGCGCCCAGTGCGATCCTGAACTTGCTCTGTACGTCCTGTACCCTGGCCCCGGCAACCGCATTCACGCCCAGCTGGTTGTTCATGCCCAGCCCTGACAGGCGCGTCTGCTCGCTTTCGTCAATGCGAATCCAGGTGCGGTTGAACTCCGTGATTCCGGCTGATGTGCCGAAATAGTGGGCCAACAGGTTCTCCAGCCCCTCCGGATTTCGCGTCAGGCGCAAAAGATGGCCTGCCGCATAGAGCTTGGCGCTGTCTTCGATGGTGTTCCGCTTCCAGCTGCCCTCAAACCCCATTCCAACCAATGCCCCGGCATAGAAGCTGAACTTGTCGATTCCTGGCTGGTCCAGCTGGACGACGGATTGCGAATCGGACCAGGCGCGGTAGAACAGCGAAATGAGGCGGTGGTGGAAAATATCAATGAAGTCTGCTGGCGAGCTGTCCAGATTGTTATGGAGACGCTCCCGTATGTACTCCGTCAGGTGCAGTGGCAAGGCACCATTGGGGCCAAACACGCCAAAGCTCAGGATCTTGACGACGGGACGCTGGTCGCGCCTGGTGCCACCGATGCTGTAGATGGTGGATGGTGCAAACAAGGTGGAGGGGTTCTGGCCAAGGCGTACGCCATCTTCGCGTGGCGTATGCGAGTAGCCGAGCTTGGCCCCTTTGCTGGACGCATCGATATGCCGCAGGAGCGCAAACAGATCCAGGGCCTCTGCAGGCAGGGTGTTGCGTGCCAGCATCTGTGCAACGGGACCGAACTTGTCCGCCCTGGAGTCGGGGCGGGGCGGTGGTGGATCGATATCTACAGGCATGGCAGGGGTGGCTTCATGCGTTGGGGCGCAAGCCCATCCGTGTGGGCCAGGTTGCAAAGGAGCCATGCTGCAGCGTGTCCATCTTCAGACGGGTCGCACAGTTGATGCTGACATGGCGAGACAGAAACCGCTCCAGCACCGCGCCAAACAGCCACGGGCTGCTTCCGCCAAATTTCGATTGGTCAATCACGACCTGAATCTCGACCCCTCGGCCAAAGAGAATGGGGCCGGGCTGCGGCGCTCTGACATGCATGGGAGAGACACGCATCGACGAGACTGAATCGGCCTGCTGCATCCCGTCCTGCTGGCTCAGCAGTGCATACAGGTTCAGCAGCTCGCGCATAACCTTTGCACCTTCTTCCGGGCTTGAATCCGTCAGGGTCTGGTAGTTCAGTTGCAGATGGCTCAGCAGGCGCCACGTGGCACGCATTTCAGCAATCGCAGGCGCTGGCCGGGTCAGATTCGTCACCAGCTCCACTTGTTTGACCGGCGCGGAAACGGCCAGCTGCAGATCCCGCTCTCCCGAAGCACTGATCAATAAAGCCAAATCTCTGTTGGTGCAGAGCATGTCGGGAGCAATCCGGTTGAGCGCCTGGGGATAGGGCGTATCTTGCCGGTCCACCAACTGTGCAAAGATTTCGCTGCCGATGTACCCCGTTCGCGGACCATGCCGTTTTGCCACTTCAGAGAGCTTGCGTGGCTCTCTGCGCAGTGAGAAATAGGCCTGGGAATCGGTTTGCTGGAGCGAGCCGAGTGTCTCGTAAATCGGCAGGAATGTCTGAATTTCGGTATTGTTCGCGGAAAAACCATGGATCGCCGATACGGAGTACACCTCATAGTCGAGCGGCCGGGTTCTGTCTCCCAGAAGATGATGCTCAAAGTGAGCCATCGAAATATCGATGCGATCACCGCGCTTGGGAAACAGGTTGATGACGGGCGTACAGAAAAGGTGAAAGCTATGCTCGTCAATGAGCTTTTCCAGCTCTGTTGCGGGCCGGTCGAAATGCAGCACCAGCCTGAACTGGGAACCCGAAATCCTGTGCAGCAGCGGCCCGAGCCCCTTGATATTGAAGAACCGGTACCGATCAGGACACGCAAAGAACTCCTGCAGAACGCGGTAACCGCTGAAGCCCTGGGCGCCATAGGGTATCAGTGCCTCGTCTGCGTCGAATCCCATGCCTTCGATCTGATCGGGTGACAGCCAGATCTGCTGCTCCTTGCCACCCTCGCTCCACTGAAGGGCTGCTGCGACCCTGCGGCCGCAGATGAGCTCGAGAATGAAGAGTGCACGCTCCAACGGGCCACCAATATAGATGGGAAGCCTGTCAAACCCTGCTTTGCTGATGGGACGGTTGTCAACGGATGCAAAGCTCAGGTGCAGGCTGCTGGCGACCTTCTTGCTGCTTTGGGGAATGCGTACGTCGCTTGCTTTCCCCTCGACCCAGGCCTGTTGGATGGAGATGGGGAGCAACTCCACATCGTGTGCAGTCCGAAACTGGCAGGCAGTCACTTGGCCGGGAGAGATGGGGGCTCGCAGGAGCGTATGGCGCGGGACTAGAAAGGGTCCCGTGATTCCGCTGTCGGCCTTGCCAGGATGCATGCGCACGATGCCCATGGAGGGTGTTGGCGCGAGATAGTGCGGGTAGATGAGTTCGAGCAGACGCTGCGAGAATCGGGGGAACTCGGCATCCATCTTCAGCTGGATACGGCCCGTCAGCAGCGCAAAACCTTCCAGCAGCCGCTCGACGAAGGGGTCGGACACCTCCATCCCCTTTATTCCCAGACGCCCGGCGATCTTGGGATGTTCCTGCGCGAACTCCTGCCCCAGCTCACGCATATAGGACAGCTCGCGGTTGTAGTAATCCAGCAGGCGGGGATCCATCAGTTGTCTCCTAACTGATCCAGCAGCGATACGGACCCCGTCTCCAGATCAATGCTTGATTTGAGTAGCATTTCAATCGGGTAGGGGTGCGCCCAGATCTGGCCGCGAATCTCGAACACCACCATGTTGTGGGCCGCTTCATTGTCCGAAGACACAATTCCCCGGACGGAGAGCGTGCTGCTCATCACGCGGGGTTCAAACAGTGCGATCGCCCGGCGAATCTCTTCTTCCAGGTCCCCCAGCTTCACATCCGACGCGCGCTTGCCCGAAAACGCCGGCAGCCCGAAGTTCAGTGCGGAAAGCCGTACCTGCGGAAATTCTTGAAACGCGGAATCGGAATCCGCATTGGTCGCGTTGAGCAGCCAGGAGAGGTCTCGCAGAATGATCTGTCGTAGCTGTTTGCGAGAGACGACTATTTCCGACAACGTATCCTTTTCACGCTGCGGGGCATGGTCTGTGAGGCGATCCAGCAGCGTCGGAAGCAGGTTGTCTGCATTTCCGTGGCTGGGAAGCGAATGATCGTTCTGACTCATGAACGGAGCTGCCTTCAGTTCTCTGGCAATGCGCTTTGCAGGTGAATGGACCGAACGTCCAGAAGCGAGGCTTCACAGGTATCCGTTGAAAGAACCTTCACTCCCAGACCACGCAGCAGGTCTCCTTCCATGGAAGTCCAGGTTGAAATTCTCGACTGGAGGTGCGCGTCCTCCGGGTTTGCCTCAAGAAGCGGGTAGCGCGCAGGCAAAAGCATGGGGTGGTGCCCCTCATTCACCAGCTTCACGTGTGCAGGAATCCACACCAGATCCCGCAGGTCCGCTGGCGCATCGATCTTGACTTCACTGATGGCCTCAAACGGCAGCCAGTAGTAGTCGCCGTTGACAAATACTTCCAGGATGGGGCCAAGCCGAGAGTCGGTGTCGGCAATCCAGCCAAACGGCTGGTCATCCAGCCTGCCCGATACTGCATTGGCTTCGTCGAGGGCCTCAAGCCGCAACTCCAGCGCAGGCTCGGCATTGCCCTTGGCATCTTCTTGCAGCGCCTCGATGAGATAGCTGATCCACTGCAGAGGCTGGCCCAGTACATTGGGCGACCGATTCCCCCGGAACACATCTTCACGCAGCATTTCTGCCCGGATGGCGAGGCGATATGCTTGCGCCATCATCTTGTGTGCGGCATTGAGTTGCGCGGCCATCTGCAACTGTGCCAGCGCCTTCTGCCACTTGCCATCCTGAACATACAACTGAAAAAGATGGATTCGCAGTTTGTCGTCCGAAGGCCTTTGACGGATCAAGCCTTGAACCTGCGAGACCTTTTCTACAAGTGATTGTTCGGACATGGTGTGTGCAGTGGTGTGAGACGTGATAAGAAAAAAAGAGGGGCATAAAGCCCCTCCATCGAGCGGGAGTGTGATGCGCTCAAATCTTCTGGTTGAGCTTGACGTTGTAGCCAGCAGTGACTGCACCGCCCATGCTGCCCTTGTTGTCCTGGCCCTTGCCGGTGACGGTCACCTTGGCAAAGTTGAAGCCGCAGTCGAACATAGGCTCAGTGGATTCAGCACCCGACAGATTCAGAGAAGAGATGATCACATCTTCCATCTTGATGTTCAGGAACTCCTGTTGCTCACCGCCAGCCTTGCAGGCAGAGATTTCAACTTTGCCGATATGCTCGCCGGTTGCGCACTTCTGCATCAGGGTCGCAAAGCACTTGTCGAACTTGCCGCGGACGGTGATGTCCTGCCACTGAGCCTTGCCCGAACCGCCACCACCGCCGTATGCAAAGGCACCGGCATTGGCAACGCCACCGGCGATAGCTTCTACATGGATCCAGCCCTGGTGCTTTGCGTCTTGCGACTCGCCATCAACGCCATCAATCTTGCAATAGATATCAACAATGCCGCCCAGGCGCTGCTCAGGCGCTACATTGGCGACAGGGCTGTTCAAACGATTAATTGCCATCTCTCAACCTCCAGATAAATTGATTAATAACTGCTAGCGGGAAAATTATTGGGTAACTGCTTGTTTGACCGAAGGCAGCTTCGAGACTAGTCTCAAGGAGACGGTGAGGCCTTCAAGCTGATAGTGAGGACGCAGGAAGAACTTGGCGGCGTAATAGCCGGGGTTGTCTTCAATCTCCTCCACCACAACTTCAGCAGCAGCCAGTGGCTTCATGGCCTTGATGCCTTCGGAAGAGTTGGCTGGATCCCCATCGACATAGTTCATGATCCAGTTGTTCAGCCAGCGCTCCACATCGTCGCGTTCCTTGAACGAGCCAATCTTGTCGCGGACGATGCATTTGAGATAGTGCGCAAACCGGCAGCAGGCGAACAGATAGGGGAGCCGGGCGGACAGATTGGCATTGGCAGTCGCATCCGCGTCGTAGTATTCGGCAGGTTTTTGCAGCGACTGGGCGCCAATGAAGGCTGCCACATCGCTGTTCTTGCGATAGACCAGAGGCATCAGACCGTTCTTGGCCAGTTCTGCTTCGCGGCGATCACTGATGGCAATCTCGGTAGGACATTTGATGTCGACCCCACCATCATCGCTGGGGAAGATATGAACGGGCAGGTCTTCCACAATGCCGCCGGACTCGACGCCTCGAATGGAGGTACACCAACCGTAGTATTTGAAAGAACGGTTGATATTGGTCGCCATGGCGTAGGCAGAATTCGACCAGCAGAAATTGTTGTGGTGGGCGCCTGCCGTATCTTCTTCGAAGTCGAAGCCGTCTACCGGATTGTCCTTGGTGCTGTAAGGCAGACGCGCAAGATAGCGCGGCATGGTCAGGCCCAGATAGCGGGAGTCATCGGAGTCCCGCAGAGCACGCCATTTGATGTACTCGGTGTTTCCAAAGATCTTGGTCAGATCGCGCGGGTTTGCAAGCTCCTGCCAGGATTCCATCTGCATCAGGCTGGAATCTGCGCCGGAGATGAACGGGCAATGCGCAGAAGCTGCAATCTTGGACATCTCCGTCAGCAATGCGACGTCTTGCGGATTGTGGTCAAAGAAATAGTCGCCGACGAGGCAGCCAAAGGGCTCGCCACCGAACTGGCCATACTCGGCTTCATAGACCTTCTTGAAGATCGGGCTCTGATCCCACAGGATGCCTTTGTGGCGCTGCAATGTGCGCCCCAGCTCCTTCTTGCTGATGTTGAAGATCTGGATCTTCAGCATCTCATCAGTTTCGGTGTTGTTAACCAGGTAGTGCAGGCCACGCCAGCTGCCTTCGAGGCGCTGGAAATCCTGGTGATGAATGATCTGGTTGACCTGCTCGGACAGCTTGCGGTCGATCTCGGCAATCATTCCTTCGACGGTTCGATACGCGTCTCCGGAGATGATGTTGGTATTGGCCAATGCATGCTCGGCCAAGGTGCGCACGGCAGAGACAACCGCTTCTTGCGCCTGGTCGGTCTTTGGCTTGAATTCCTTGTTGAGCAAGGCTGCGAATTCATCGCGCTCCAAAGCCACGGTCTGACTCAGGCCTTGTTTTTCAGTGGTCGCCATACTTCGTCCTCTAATTGGTTGCTGGCAGCGAAGCGCGTTTACTGCTCTTCGGTTGCAGGCTTGTCGGTTGACTGATTAGGGGTGGAAGACAGCGCCTTCATCAGTGCGGGGTCGGCGAGTACCTTTGCGATCAGGTCTTCTGCGCCGGATTTACCATCCATGTACGACAGCAGATTGGCCAGTTGCGTGCGCGCTTCCAGCAACTTGTTGAGCGAGTCCACCTTCTTTGCAACGGCATCGGGAGAGAAGTCGTCCATGCTGTCGAACGTGATGTCGATGGCCATGTTGCCTTCGCCAGTCAGGGTGTTGGGAACCTGAAAGGACACACGGGGCTTGATGGCCTTCATGCGGCTGTCGAAGTTGTCGACATCGATTTCAAGAAATTTGCGATCACCGATCTCAGGCAGTGGCTCTGCAGGCTTGCCTGACAAGTCGGCCATCACGCCCATGACAAAGGGAAGCTGTATTTTCTTTTCAGACCCGTAGACCTCAACGTCGTACTCGATCTGAACGCGTGGGGCGCGGTTGCGGGCGATGAATTTTTGCCCGCTTTTGCCTCGTGCAGCCAGGCGCTGCTTGATGTTCATGCTTGTCGTCATATCTGTGCCCCGCAGTGATTGGCCAAGTCAAAATTCTTGATAGCTATCTGCAATTGAGTTTGCAATTTACATCATTTTCGTTCAAAAATTGCAACTAGACCACTGGCTATCGTTGGAAATTTTCCAAAATTTTTTAGCTATCATAAGATCAATTATTTATTGCTTCAATCCTTTCGATAGGGGCCATGAAGTTAAATAAATTGATAGCATAGCTTTGAGGAGTTTCGGTACATGAAGCGCACCTTTGTTGCCCACAGCCCATTGGGCGAACAGCTGGAATTTCGCTCGATGGAGGGGACCGAGCAGATGTCACGGCTGTTCGAGTTCCGGGTGCGGCTGATCAGCCAGAACTCATCCATCTCTGCCAAAAGCCTGCTGGGCAAGGACATGAGCATCGAGGTGGACCTCACCACGGAGAAGGGCGGCGGGGGCAAGCGGTTCATCTCCGGGCAAGTCACCCAGTTCACCTACATCGGGCGAGATGGTGACTTCTACCTCTACGAAAGCATATTGCGCCCTTGGCTGTGGCATGCCACACGCCGTTCTGATTTCAAAATCTTCCAGTTCAGAAAAGCGCCCGACATCATCAAGGAAGTGCTGGGCAAGTACGGCTTCTCCATCGAAGACAAGCTCACCGGCAGCTACCGCGAGTGGCCCTACATCGTTCAGTACGGAGAGAGCGACTTCAACTTCATCTCGCGCCTCTTGGAACTCGAAGGCGGCTACTACTACTTCAGCCACAGCATGGGCAGCCACACCCTGGTGCTGGCCGATGACATCGGCAGCCACAGCCCGCTGCCCAATGGCCCCAGCACCATCGCGTACTACCCCGAAAGTCGGGCAGCGCACGTCCACGACGAAGACTTCATCGACGGCTGGGCCTTTGCAGAAGACATAGCCAGCGGAAACTTTGCCGCTGACGACTACGACTTCGAAAAGCCCAAGGCCATTCTGGACACCCGCCAGCAGCAGCCCGCAGGCCACAGCGAAGACAGCAGAGAGCAATACGAGTGGCCGGGGGGCTACACCGAGTCCGGGGACGGCGAGAACTATGCGCGCATCCGCATCGAGCAGCAAAAGGCCCAGCGGGAAATAGCCCAAGGCGAGGGCAATGCCCGCAACATCGCCCCCGGCTACCTCTTTACCTTCAGCAAATACCCGCGGGGGGACCAGAACAAGGAATACCTCATCGAATCGGCCCACTACCGGTTTGAAGAGAACGTGCGCAGAAGCGACGGAGCAGGGGGCTCGGGGGCAGCCAAGCGCGGGGGCATCGACAGCGGCACCACGTATCGCATCAGCTTTGCGGTCATGCCCAAAAGCACGGCCTACCGCAGCCAGCGCGCAACCCCCAAGCCCCACACCACGGGGCCGCAGACGGCGGTCATCACAGGCCCGGCGGGCGAGGAAATCTACACGGACAAATACGGGCGGGTCAAAGTGCAGTTCCACTGGGACCGGTACGGCAGCTTTGATGAAAACAGCAGCTGCTGGATACGCGTCTCCCAGACCTGGGCGGGCAGCAACTACGGCAGCATGCACATCCCGCG
Source organism: Comamonas sp. 4034 (assembly GCF_050434545.1). NCBI lineage: Bacteria > Pseudomonadati > Pseudomonadota > Betaproteobacteria > Burkholderiales > Comamonadaceae > Comamonas > Comamonas sp. 4034. The sequence goes on from NZ_JBNDIT010000018.1 coordinate 33,479, forward strand.
CATCGGGCAGGAAGTGATTGTGGACTTTCTGAACGGTGACCCGGACTACCCCATCATCACCGGGCGCGTGTACAACGCCATGCAGATGCCGCCGTGGGAGCTGCCCAAGCACAAGACCCAATCGGGCACGCAAACCAACTGGAGCAAGGGCGGCGGGGGCAAGAACATGCTGCGCTTTGAGGACCAGAAAGGCATTGAGCATCTGGAACTGTCCAGCGACCATGGCAACACCCATCTGCACATGGGCTACCTGATGAACCAAGGTACCGAGGCCAAACGCAGTTACGGCTTTGAGTTGCGGACCAATGAGTGGGGGGCCATCCGAGCAGACAAAGGGCTTCTGATCACCACCTATACGCAGGATTTCAAGAACAAAATCACCCATGACAATCCGGACGGCTTTGAGCATCTGGGCGAACATCTGGCAGACAGCAAGACCCTGATGCAGGAAGCATCATCGGCAGTTTCTGCCATGGACGCCGTCATCAGCAGTCTCAACGAAGTCAAGAAGGAGCACATGTCGGAGCTTGCATCCGGCATCCTTTCGATGGTTGGGCAAGCGGCGGCCAAGACCTCACTGGGCGGCATGGCTGCTGCCATGCAGGCTTTTGCGGCAGCAGGGAGCAAATCGGGAACCGGGCCTGAGATGCAGATGCCGCTCAATACCGACCCGGCGCTGCCGGGCGCCAATGACTTGCATGCGCGATCCAAGGACATCAATAAACCCATTGTGTCGATCGTGAGCCCCGAAGGGCATTCCATGATCAGTCCCAAGCCCGTGGTGATCAGTTCGGGGCAGTCTGTCACGATGCGTGGCACGGGCAGCGTCACTGTCTCTTCCACGCAGGATCAGCTGAGTTTGCTTGCAAAAGCAGGCATGCTCACTCACGTCACTGCTGGTGGGCAGCGCACGACGGTGACGGGCGGCGATATTGCTCACGACGCACAAACGGGCAACTTCAATCTCACCGCCAAAGAGCGCATCACCATGGCGTCGACAAACAACGATGCATCTGTCCTGGCCAAGCAAAACGTCAATATCCGGGCCAATGATGACTCGGTGCTTATCAAGGCGGGCCAGCACATCCGGCTGGAGGCGGGCAACAGTATCACCTTGGTCGTTGGAAAAGGCGCCGCATCGTTGACGCTCAAAGATACTGGAGAGATCGAGATTGTGGGCAAGAAAAGCGGCCTCATCAGTTTTACGGAGCAGCTGGATGAGCGGGCGGGAAAAATTCTGCTCAATTGTGCAACTCCCGTGACCGTTGCGATTCAGGAAGAAGGCGGCGGCGGGGGCGGGGCGGCCGGCTGAAGACCGATATTTGGGACCAGTTGATGTCTATGAAATTCCATATCCAAGAAGGCACGCTTGACCTGCCTAAACCGCATATCGATCGCACCACCAATGTGTTGATGCCCGCAGATGGCGTAGGTATCTCCATCGTGGTGACCAGGGATGTGCTTGAAGCTGGTGAGAGCCTGGAGCTGTTCATTGAGCGGCAGCTCAAGAAGATGAAATCCTATTTGAGTGGCTTCAAATCGAATGGTCAGGTGCCTTTGGCGATGCAAGCCTCATCCACCAAGAAGATGCAGGGCTATTTGCTGAAACTGCAATTCAAGCAAAGCGGGGTGGCAACTTTTCAGCAGCAGGTGGTAATGCAGCTGCCTGCATCCGATGACTTGCTCATTTTCACGGCCAGCACGGGAGGTGCGACGTCTGCAGCCGATGAAGAGTATTGGCAAAAAATACTTCATAGCTTCAGGCTTAGAGAGGGTGCTTGATGTCGGTAGCCAGCCACCCAGCAGCGCGGCTGCACGATCCGATTGCGCACCAGAAAAACCCCAATTGGCGTTACCTTACCAAACTTGTCGTCGGCGGTATCGGCGGAGCCATAGGCGGCATGCTGGGGGGAATTGCCGCAGCGGCACTGGTGACGGGTGCTGTGGCCCTGGGTACTTTCTTGACCGGGATCTCGCTGGGTACCGGCGCGGTGGTCGCCGTGGGTCTGGTGGTGGTAGCGGCACGAGTGGCTGGCAGCGTGTATGGGGCGTCGTTAGGGGCTGAGGCCATGGAGCCGCTCGTCGACGAGCTATGCCCCGAAGAATACGAGATCACTGGAGAGATCATTACGGCTTCGCTGGATGTATTCATCAACAGCGAATCCACCGGCGCGGCAAGAGCAACGCCCGACGCTCCCATCGACGAAGTTATTTGTAGCAAGCATACCCCGCAGATACTGATTGCCGAAGGAGCGGAGACGGTATTCGTCAACACCTGCGTGGCATCTCGGGTTGGAGACAAAGTTGAATGCGGCGCGCGTATCGAGAGTGGCTCTCCGGATGTATTCATAGGGGATCCCAAGGCCCGCGTGCGCGATGTTGCGAGCGAGGTGTCTACGATCCTGCGGGTTGCCAATGTGTTATGGCAGTTGCATAACCTCAGAAAGGCCTGGAAGTGCTTGACTGCAGTACCGCGGCTCGCCAAAAACCTGCCGTGCCTTTTTCAGGCTGGTGCGTCAGTTGGTTTTGCCGTCAACGGTATCTTGACCGAGGTCGAGCAAGTCATGGGCAACCCGGTGCATCTGGCGACAGGCATCAAGGTCTTGCAACCTGAAGTGGATTTTTCATTGCCAGGTCCCCTGCCGCTTGACTGGCACCGCATCTACAGCAGTGCGGATACAAGAGACAACCCGCTGCTCGGCCAAGGCTGGAGCTCCCCTTTGTGCCTGCAGCTCAAGATCGAAACGGCCCAAGATGGCGAGCGTACGCTCAAGTTCATCAGCTATGGCGGACGGGAAATCGAATTTCCTGATCTCCCGCGCGCACAAGGGTGGTACCACGAGGTAGAGCAACTGTCTCTGTACCGCACAGAGGGCGACCGGTATTTTGTGTCCGCAGCCGATGGCATGTACTACCTGTTCGAAGAACAGGCACATGCCGACTCAACCAAAAATGCGCTGGTTCACGATCTGGAACGCATCGAAGACCGGCATGCCAACTACATATCGCTACGCCGCCAACCAGGCACAGGTAAGCTGGAGGAATGCACGGATAGTACCGGGCGCGTTCTGCGTTTCAACTATGCCCCCCAGCCCGGCGGCAAGCTCCAAAGCATTGCCATCACCAAGGCAGCACCTGGCGAGAATGTGGGCCCGCTCGTACAGTACCGCTACGATGCTCACGGTCAGCTGCAACATGTTATTGACCGCACCCAGAAAATCTCACGGCGCTTTGCCTACAACACCCAACGGCTGATGAGCATGCACGCGCATGCTTCGGGACTGGAGAGTTACTACGAATGGCAGCAGTTTGAAGACAGGCCCCGGGTCGTCAAGAACTGGACCAACGATGGTGAAACCTACCATTTTGCCTATCGACTGCTCCAGGACCAGTGGGGCGCGCAGGCTCCTGGGCCCAACGACGTCTTTGGGGGAACCGAGGTCGTGGATCACCTGGGCAGGCGCTACCTGTGCACCTGGAATCCGCACTACGAATTATTGGAGGCCATCCGGCCAGAGCAGCAGCACTGGAAGCTCGAATACAACGACCGCTGGCTGGTTAGCAAATACACAGAGCCCGGTGGCAATACCTCGCTGGTACGCTATGATGCCAAAGGCAACGTCAGCGGCGTGACCGACCCCATTGGCCGGATTACCGCCACGGGTTGGAACGACATGGGCCTGCCTTGGCTTCGAGGCCTCCCGAGTGGCCAATCCTACCTCTACACCTATAGCGATTCGGGCGATCTCACCAGCATCAAAGCACCCGATGGCAGTCTTACCCAGTATGTGTACGACGACAAAGGCCTGGCCACCAAGATCGTGGATGCCAAAGGCGGCGTCAAGTATCTGACCTGGACGCCCAGGGCCCAGCTTGCGTCATACACCGATTGCTCCGACAAAACCACGCGCTTCACCTATGACGGCTGGGGAAACCTGAGCACTGCCACCGATGCGCGCGGCGCAGTCACGCGCTATGTGCACGATGCACAAGGGCGCCTGCTGGCATCCACCACGGCAGACGGCGCCAACACCAACTATGGTTACGACGAAAGCGGCATGCTGCAAAGCATTGCCGACGCATTGAGCCGCGTCACCGGCTTCTCGTTCAACAGCCGCGGCCAGTTGCTGCGCACCATCGACAAGGAGCAGCGAGAAGTCAACTTTGGTTACGACAGCGCGCTGCGGCTGCAAAGGCTCGTCAACGAAAACGGTGAATCCTTTGAATTTGCCTACGACCAGGCCGATCGCTTGGTACAGGAAACGCGCGTTGGCGGTGTCAAGGTGGACATCGAATACAACCTGACAGGCATGCCCATTGCTGTCACCTACCACCCAGGGCTGGGCGATGACATCGGCAGCGCAACTGGCACCACTGGCGCAGGTGCGACGCCCGAGGTGCCCGGTTGGGGGACAACCCATGCTGGCCAGGCTGCCGCGCCAGGCGCTCAGCCTCGTCGCATCGAGCTGGTGCGCGACAAAGTAGGCAGGCTGGTAGAAAAGCGAACTGCAGAATACATCTACCGCTATCAGTACGACCTGCTTGACCAACTGGTGGAGGCTGTCAAACTCAAAATCATCGACACCGGCCCCGCAGACGCTATCTCCCCCGGCAGCAGTCCGCAAACCCAACCCCTGCACACCACACGCATTGCCTACAACCTGATGGGCGACGTGGTGCAGGAAGAGAGCATTGACCACACCACTGGCCAGTGCCACACCCTTGGGCACCAGCACGACCTTCTGGGCAACCGCACGCAGACCGTGCTGCCGCAGTTGCCTCATCAGCCGCTGTACAAGCGAGCCCTCAACTACCTCTACTATGGCTCGGGCCACCTCCACCAGGTCAACTACAGCCAGCAAAACACGGCAGCGGCAGACGCGCAATCCATACACCAACTCATCTGCGATATCGAGCGTGATGACCTGCACCAGGAAATACTGCGCAGCCAGGGCCGCGCCCATACCCGCTACAGCCACGACCCTGTAGGGCGCCTTGCCGGCGCCTGGACACAAGCGGCCGACACGCCCAGCCAGCCGTTTGGGCCCCACGATGCTGCAGCAGGCCAATGGCGCAGCGCGCTGGCCGCGTTGCAGCAAGATCCCGCCAGCCAGGTACAACGCCCGCAAGGGCTGCTCAAGGCCTGGCAGTACGACAAGGTAGGAGAGCTGCGAGCCAGCCGCCACAGCCTGCAAGGCGACACCGGCCACCAGTACGACGCCACGGGCCGCATCCTGCACACCCAGCACGCCCCTCTGGCCGGTGTACGCCAGCCATTTGCGCAGGCGGCCAATGAAAGCTTTGGCTACGATCCGGCTGGCAACATCCAGGATACCGCTACACAGCAGGCGGTGCGCAGCAGCACGGCGCTGTCACAACGCGGCTACGTGCGTGACAATCTGGTGCGGGTGTTTGAAGACAAGCGCTACTTCTACGATGGCCATGGCAGATTGATCCGCAAACTCGCAGGCAGACACACCGATCAGCAATTCAGGTGGGATGAAGAAAACCACCTGATCGAAGTCATCACAACCCGACGCCCTGGCACCGAACACCAGGCAACACAAACCACACGGTTTGACTATGACGCCATAGGCCGCAGAGTCGCCAAACATGACAGCTTTGGCACCACCACCTTCATCTGGGAGGGGATGCGGCTGATCGAAGAGAGGCGGGGCGGCAACACGATCAGCTATGTGTACGAGCCTGGCAGCTACGTGCCACTGGCAAGGCTGGATGCAGACGGAGAGATAACAGACCAAGGGGGGCTGGGCACCCAGGCCGATGCAGCCTTGCTCCCTCACTCGCCTGCGGGAGAGGGCAGGGTTGAGGGAGCAGGTAACAACACTGCATCAGAAACAATAGCACCTAGTGCAAGCTCTGAAAGCGCAAGAGCCAAAAACTATTCAAAATCTGCGGCCAACGATGCGGAAAGCCGCTACTGGGAATCGCTGAACGAAACAGCGCGGCAAAAGGCGCAAGCGTTGCAAATCCAGGACTGGGGAAATGCGGCGAGTACAGGGACAGAGGGGCTGGCGGCAAGCACTGGCCGAGCCCAGCTATGCAAGGTCTACTACTTCCACGCCGACCAGGTAGGCATGCCGCAAGAGCTGACTAATGCCCAAGGGCAGGTGATCTGGCAGGCCAGCTACAAAACCTGGGGCTCGACGGTTGCGGAAGAGTGGGAGGTCAAGACACTTGCAGGCAACCCGGTTCACAAACTCGATGAAGGCGACAGCCCTGCCAAAGCCGATCAACAGCAAAACCTGCGCTTCCAGGGCCAGTACCTTGACCGCGACACCGGGCTGCACTACAACACATTCCGGTACTATGACCCGGATGTAGGGCGGTTCATCTGCCCTGATCCGATTGGGTTAATGGGAGGTATTAATTTAAGTTCTTATGGATTCAACCCGATAGGGTGGATTGATCCTTTGGGATTAAATTGCACCGATAATAAAATACAAGGCGATGCAGGTAGAGATAAATTGGCAGATCGACTAAGTCGCTCTAGAAGATATGAATTGATCAATACAGAAGTTAGAATAAGGACCCCCAAAGAGGGGAATTGGAGGCAAGGGGATATTATCGTTAGAGACCGTAAGACAGGTGAGATTATTCAGATTGAAACCAAGACAGGAAATGCAACAAGAGACCCGAAGCAAATCGCACGAGATAAAGAAATTGCTTCTGGCGAGGGAACAGTATGGGGTAGCCGACGTGTAGAGGGTCGACCAGGAGAACCATCTACGGGAATAAAAAAGGGAGATTCAACAGGTCCTGTGCGAACAGTTGAAGTTACTGTTGACCCTGCTACAGGAAAGATATTAAGAAAATAGGAGTTGCCATGAGTAAAAGGGGTGATTTTCAAAGAAAAATAGGTGATTTACTCTTCGATGAGTTAAAGAAAAGTGGGTGGGAGAAAGATTTGGGTAATCCAGAAATTTATGGGTTAAGAAAAAAAAATGGCGCAAACACATGGGGGGTGAGCTTTAATTTATCTGGCAGGGAAGAGTATTCCATATATTCATCTCAGGATGTTTCCTATAACGAATATAGTTCTATTTTAAAAACCAAACTCGATTCAATTTTTACCCAAGACAATCCTTTGATCATTGGAGTTGTTTCCAGGAATATTGATTTTAGTTCTTTTAAGTTAACAACAGAATCTGATGTGAAGTTGTTGGTTGATTTTTTTAGGGATAAAATTAAAGAGGCTGAATCTACCTTTTATGAACCATATTCTGATGAATCTAATGTGGTAAAGAAAAATATGAGCTCTTTTCATTGGAAATGGCCATCTCAGCCATATATGCAGTTTGTTCTTTTTATGATTGGATATGCAATTAAGAATAATGATTTGAGTAAGATTAATTTTGCCTATGAAAAAGTCAAGCTGTTGAAGGATAAATTTCAACCTAGGCCGGGTGAGATGGATAAAGTGAATTCTATTTTTAATGAGTTGGTAAAATTGGGGCTAATGAAGTAATAAATATAATTAAGATTGAGCGATTTTTATTTTTAGAATAATTAGGCAGAAGATGTAAACCTTGCACATTGAGGACTACAGAGATGTAGAGTGGTTGGCAATAATAGCGATCAAATTGGCTCTACTGCTTTTTAACCGACTAGGTGTGAAGCTTCAATAGGTTGTATCTGGTGTTCAGCCGGGTTGGATTTGAGAGACTGGAAGTCGCCAAACACCCAACCCACTCAGGATAGTCAACCGGATGAACACTCATAAGCATGCCCGACTTACCTTTGCCCGGCGACTGGAGATGGTCAAACAGATGACCTTGCAAGGCCTGGATGCCTCTCTGGCCGGAGCCCTTCAAGGCGTCACCGCACAGACCGCTCGCAAGTGGCTGGGCCGCTACCTCTCGGGCGGCGAAGCCGCCCTGGCCGATGCTTCCTCCAGGCTCATTTGCTCTCCCAAAGCCATCTGCGAGTCCAAGGCCTTGCTCATTGTTGAGTTACGCAAACGCCGCATGCTGCAATCGCGCATTGCCAGCTACGCAGGCGTCTCGGCGCCCACCGTGAGTCGGGTATTGGCCCGTGCGGGCCTGTCTCGACTCAGCGATCTGCAGCCCACCGAGCCCGTGGTTCGATACGAGCACGATGCGCCTGGAGACATGCTGCACATCGATACCAAGAAGCTCGGGCGCATCGTTCGGCCCAGCCACCGCGTCACAGGCAATCGGCGCGATTCGGTCGATGGTGCGGGATGGGAGATACTGTTCGTGGCCATTGACGACCACGCACGCATTGCCTTTACAGCTATGCATCCGGACGAGAAAACGCCGCAAGCCGTCGTCTTCCTGCGCAACGCCATGGCGTACTACGAGGGGCTTGGAGTGAGCATCAAACGCCTGCTGACCGACAACGGCGCGGCATTCCGTTCGAGAGAATTCGCTGCGGCCTGCAAGGCCTTGGGCGTGCAGCACAAGTTCACCAGGCCGTACCGGCCACAGACCAACGGCAAGGCCGAGGGCTTCATCCAATCGGCGCTGCGCGAGTGGGCCTATGGTTGGACATACCAAAATTCAGCTGAGCGAACACAAGCCTTACATAGCTGGCAGCATCACTACAACTGGCACAGGCCTCACAGCGGCATTGGTCGAATTGCCCCGATGGCCAGACTCAAATCTGCAAACAGCTTCCTAACAGTACACAACTAGCTAGGTATTCCGCAAAGCATGACCAATGCCCAAGGGCAGGTGATTTGGCAGGCCAGCTAAAACCTGGGGCTCGACGGTTGCGGAAGAGTGGGAGGTCAAGACACTTGCAGGCAACCCGGTTCACAAACTCGATGAAGGCGACAGCCCTGCCAAAGCCGATCATCAGCAAAACCTGCGCTTCCAGGGCCAGTACCTTGACCGCGACACCGGGCTGCACTACAACACATTCCGGTACTATGACCCGGATGTAGGGCGGTTCATCTGCCCTGATCCGATTGGGTTGGCTGGTGGGATCAATTTAGGGAGTTATTCGCCTAATCCGCTGATGTGGATTGATCCTTGGGGGTGGGCTTGTATTCCCAACAAAGAAGCAGGAACAGCGCGAGAAAAACGAGTTGGTGAAAAACTAGACGGAAAATTCGGTGAATCCAATGTATTAAGAGAGAGATATTTGCGAGATGCAAATGGTAAGATTGTGCGAGACCCAAAGACGGGGGAGGCGCGAAGGGTTGATTTCGTCATTACAGATAAGAATGGAAAAGGAACTGCCGTAGAAGTGACAAGTCGCACCGCTGACAAGCAATCCCAGCTAGATAAAGAAGGCAGAATTAGGGCTGCTGGAGGTGTCTACGTAAGAGATCCCAAAACAAAAAAATTGATACCGGTTGGAGGCAGTTCTAGAGTTGCTAGGGTTAACTAATATAGGATATATATGCAAGATTATCTCGTTTGTCCACCCGTTAATGAAATCTATCAATCCTCTAAAAATTTGACCTGGAGAAAACAGGTTCTCGATAAGAGAAGGGTTATTTTTCAATTTTTAAAAGATAATAATTTAATTTTGATTGATCCATTTTTGAAAAACGGAGAAGTTAATATGGAGTTATCGCTTATGAGGTCGCATTTAACAGATGTTGGTGATGAAATGTTTAATAAAATCATACCTAATTGGCAGAAAGCAAGGGATAAAGATGGAAATCTTGAAAATGTATCTATATTGAAAAATGGATTAAATAATATCAAAGAAAAGAATTCTATTGAGTAGTATCACGCAGGGCGTGATCATTGCTGTAGGGGGCACTATTTATTGATGCCTTGCAGTAAATGGAATATCCTGCACTACTCTGATGCCAAGAGGTCAATACCCAAAAAGCAAAAAACACAAACCGAAGTTTGCAGTCTTTGCTTTTAGTGGTATTTAAGTGGCAATAAAATCAATCGGTATTGCAATCTATTGATTTTCAGTAAATATTGGCAACCATTTACTATGGCTCAAGCCATCTGCATCAGATCAACTACAGCCAGCAGAACACTGCGGCTGCAGATGCGCGGCAATGCTCCAACTTATCTGCGACATCGAGCGTGATGACTTGCACCAAGAAATACTGCGTAGTTAGGGCCGAGTCCACACCCGCTACAGTCACGACTTTATAGGGTGCCTTGCCGGCGCCTGGACGCAAGCGACTACAACCCCCAGCCGGAAAGCCGCTACTGGGCATCATTGAACGAAACGGCGCGGCAAAAGGCGCAAGCGCTGCAAATCCAGGACTGGGGAAATGCGGCGCGTACAGGGACAGAGGGGCTGGCGGCAAGCGCTGGCCGAGCCCAGCTATGCAAGGTCTACTACTTCCACACCGACCAGGTAGGCATGCCGCAAGAGCTGACCAATGCCCAAGGGCAGGTGCCTGACTGGGCGACAACATGCCTGAGCTGGGCCGTTGGGGCAACTAGCGGAGAAACCAAAGTGCTGACAGATGAGACAGGCAATAAATTTGAAAGAGGAAGAAGATCAAGCTGCCAATGCGCAACGCCGAGGTTCTTTTATGAATTTTATCTATCGCAGTTTTGCGGTGCATTTGTTGGGTGAGACTAGCGAGATCTGCATGTTGAGGAAGAAGGTGACAAGCCATGCCATTTTTCAAAGTTCCAGGGCCTGTGAATGGCATTGCGCCAATGAGAAAATTCTCCAGCGGTGGTAGTTCCAATGCTGCAAGGTCGCCGGTCTGGCACCAGGAGCCAGGGCTGGGGTGGCACGATCATTTGCTCAGCCGCAGCAACCTGAATGCGCCTGAGCTGGCAAACAAGAAGTCCGGGACCAAGGAGTGGCCCCAGGAAGCCGCGCCAGAGATGCCTGATCTGGTGAGCGAAAGCCTGTCGGATGAGCGTTTTGCCGAGCACATCATGGGATTGGTCAAGGAAGCAATTGCGCTGGCAGAGGTGCGGCAGGCCAGTCTGGCGCGCTGGGATGCCGAGGCCAGGAAGTTGACCCAGTACTGGTTTGGTGCCTCGGACGATGCAATCAAGGCGCACCTGATCCCCATCATGGCCTCCATCCTGCGCGTGCTACGTGGCCTCAGCCCCAAGAGCTTCTTGCCCCACAACAGTGAAAGCGCACAATCGGTAGGCTGTTCCCCCCAGGTTGATCAGAATGCAGATGCTGCTGCTTGCCCGGTCGACACCAAGGGACACCGGATTCTTTTGGCGGCCAAGTTCTTCAAGAGAGATGCATTCAATCGCATCCATGGCACCAAGGAGTTTCTGCCGAGAGACTCGCAGCTATCGATCCTGCTCCATGAGGTTACGCATTTCAACGATGTGGCCAGCTCGAACGATGCCTACTACGGTATCCGCAATGCGAAGTCCATTTCCGACAAGACGGAAGCAGCCAAAGTCAATGCCGACTCGCTGGCGGCCTATGTCTTGGGAATCACCATCAAGTAGCAGGAATCGACGATGCGTTTGCTGACCGTGCTACCAGGGTTGTTCATGGGACTTGTTTTGGGAGCGCCGCTGAATGCACAGGCTTGCAGTCTCGGTGATCGTCAGCTGACCATTCAACTGGACCATGGGCGCGCAGAGTTGGGCGCACAGAATGCGCGTGTTCTGGCGGAGTGGTTCGTCCAGTGGCGCGACGGTCTCGGTATTGAATCGCTGATTGTTGTAGCACCCGCTGTCAAGCCTCAAAAACAAATTGCTGATGCACGGCTCCAAAATGTTTCCAGAATTCTGGAGGGACTGAATACCGGCAAGGCCCCCATCAGCTACGAGGTCGAACTTCGCAGCGAGGCGTTTCCGGATACTCGGTACCTGAATTCCCTCGATGTCAGCGTTCAGCCTGCTTGTTTGAAGTCTGGAACATGCTGCCGGGGCAGCAACGCAGAGATTCGATAGAAGGCCTTGCCCGCAGGTGGATGGTTGGGGCAAGGCGGGGGCTCCAGAGCTCTTGTGCAATGGGATGATTCGCCGAAGAAGCGCGCAGTCGATGCCGATACGCGGCGTTTTCGGGGCCAATACGGTCAGGATGGCTGATAGCAGGCATCGTGCATCCTTTTCGTTTCTGCGGGCCTTGCACAGAAATCGCCCGATTTCACTCCAACCCGTAGGGGGACAGTGGATTTTGGGGCACCCGGCCAGGGGCGCCCGGCTAGGGGCGCCCCGCAAAGCCGCTGTTGTGGCGCAAGGAGATCGTAAACACGTTCTCAGGGCAGGGAAGTCGCCTGTGCATCTGGCACACACCAATGGCATCGATGGGCTCAAGCCGCGGAGCTTTCCGTGTGCTTCGTTCATCCCGGGCACTCATCGTGAGCGTACAACCCGACGCGGTTGAATTCTGACAACAAACCCCTGTATTCATGCAGATAGCGCCCCGATGGCACATTGCTCTGGCAGAATAATGATTGTCTATTGGTAAAACTTCATCCATAGAAGTGTCTGCTATGAAAAGTCTGATTGCGATTCTGGCGAGTGTTGTGTTGGTTGGCTGCGCAGGCCAGGGCCCCGTCATGCCTGCGCCCTATACGGTGGTGATCACTGCCGATGACAAGCTTAACCCCGACCGCAATGGCAAACCAACGCCGGTGCAGGTAAAGATTTACCGTTTGAAGGGCGTCACGGCTTTCAACGGCAGCGATTTCTTCAGCATGTATGAGAAGGACGACCAGATCCTGGCGTCCGAGTTGGTGTCCAAGGAGAGCTTCATCCTGCAGCCCGGTGAGGCGAAGGTGGTGCTTGGAAAGGCTTCCGTGGATGAGCGTGTACTCGGTGTGTTCGTGGCCTATCGCGATCTGGATACGGCGGTTTGGCGCGGAATTGCACCGTTGCCGGCGCCCAAGGAGATGGGGCGCTTTTCGGTGTTCAATCCGTCGTTCGAATCGTCCTACGTGAAAGTTTATGTGGGGCCCAACAAGGTCTCGGTGAGCTCCAACGTTACCGAGGTACCGGTGCCAACGGGTGGCGGCATGCCAAGCATGCCCAGCCTGCCTGGTGGCATACGGTTGCCGTTTTAACAAGGTCGAGGGGATCACAAGATGTTTACGCGCAAGGTCGTGTGGTCGGAGGGCATGTTTTTGCGCCCCCAGCATTTCCAGCAGCAAGAGCGGTATCTGGAGTTTTTCTCGCATGCCAGGGCATTGGCTGCCGAGCCTTATTTCTGGGGATTCCGGGAGCTGGTCCTGGATGTCGAAGCCTTGGCGCTGGGCAAGCTGGCCTTGCTGAAGGCTGTGGGAGTGTTTCCCGACGGAACGCCTTTCAGTTTTCCCGGGCAGGATTCCATGGTGGAGCCCTTGGAGATCGACAAGGCCTGCAAGGACGAACGTATTTATCTGGCCTTGCCTATGCGCCGTCCGCTCGCCACCGAGCTGAGCTTTGAGGGTGATGAGGCATTGGCCCGCTATGTGGCCGAAGATGCGGAACTGGCCGACTCCAACGAAGGTGCGGGCGAGCCAGCACTTGCACAGGTGGCGCATATGCGTGCGCGGCTGATTTCCGAGTCCGATATCTCGGACAACTGGCTGCGCCTGGGCGTCGTGCATGTGCTGGAGCGGCGGAACGACGGCACCGTGGTGCTGGACGAGCGCTTCATCCAGCCGTCCATCACCTATGGTCAGAGCCGGCTGCTGCACGCCATGGTGGACGACATCGCAGGCCTGCTGCAGCAGCGGGGAGAGGCACTGGCCATGCGGGTGCTGCAACCCGGGCGGGGCGGCATTGCCGAAGTGGGCGATTTCATGATGCTGAACATCATCAATCGCTGGCAGCCCAGGATCACCCATTTGCGCGATCACAAGATCCTGCACCCCGAGCGGGTCTACGGTCATCTGCTGGAGCTGGCCGGAGAGTTGTCCACTTTCACGCGGGATGATCGCAGGCCGATTGCGTATCCGGTCTACAACCATGACGAACCAAGCCCACCGTTTACAACGGTTGTGAACGACATCCGCCGTTCGTTGTCGATGGTGCTGGAGCAGAACGCCATTCCGATCGAACTGCACGAGCGCCAGTATGGGGTGCGGGTCGGGGTGATTCCAGACCTTGGGTTGGTCAGGCAGGCGAATTTTGTTCTGGCTGTGTTTGCAGAACTGCCAACGGATGTGGTGCGCGCACGCTTTCCTACACAGGTCAAGATCGGCCCGGTGGAAAAGATTCGCGATCTGGTCAATCTGCATTTGCCAGGGGTACGCATCAATCCCATGCCCATCGCGCCGCGGGAGCTTCCATACCACGCAAATTACAACTATTTCCAGCTCGATACCACCAATGAGCTCTGGGAGCAGTTGGAGCGCTCAGGCGGCGTAGCCATGCATGTGGCGGGTGATTTTCCGGGGTTGCGTATGGAGTTTTGGGCCATCAAGCCTTGATCGTCCTCCAAGAAGGCCGTCGCGGCGAAGCGGCCGGCCCGGTTGCCAAGTAATTAACAAAGAGAAGCTGTGTCCAATCCAACGACGACAATAATCACAGACATGTTTCCCTCCGGTGAGGGGGCCGGTGGCGCGCCATCTTCGCACAACCCTCTCGCCGGTGCTGCCCCGCAGGTGCTGGATCTGCCCGATGTCGTGAGCGGCTCCAACCCCTTGGTTGTTGCAGCAAACCCGGTGCTCAATCTGGTGCCGCAGATCAGAAGCACGGTGCAACTGGCCGATGCAGCCAGTCTGCGAGAGTTCCTGATCGGAAGAATTCACGAATTCGAGCGCAAGGCCCGGGAGCTTGGCGTTCCGCCCGAGACCATCGTCGGTGCGCGCTATTGCCTCTGTACCCTTGTGGATGAATCCGCCGCGCAGACGCCATGGGGAGGCTCGGGGGTCTGGTCGCGCCACAGCCTGCTGGTCACCTTTCACAACGAGACCTGGGGAGGGGAGAAGTTCTTTCAACTGCTCTCCAAACTCGCCCAGAACCCGCAGCAGTACCGCGATCTGCTGGAGTTGATGTACTACTGCATCTCACTGGGGCTGGAAGGGCGCTTTCGGGTCGTCGACAATGGTCGCTCACAGCTGGAGACGTTGCGCCAGCGCCTCTGGACCATTCTGCGTGATCTGGGCGTGGGCAGTGATGACCAGTTGTCTCCTCATTGGCGCGGTGCTGTGGGTGGCGGGCCCCAAGGCTGGCGGTTGCTGCCGGTCTGGGTGGTGGCGTGCCTTGCGGCACTGATCGGCCTGGGGTGCTACCTCTGGTTTTCCTTTTCCCTGGCGGGGCGCTCTGACGCGCTTTTCAACAAGATCAGTGGCTTGCAACTGAACCGGCCCGTAGCCGCAGTCTCCAGGCCAGGCCCCGCAAGATTCAGCAAATTCCTGGAGCCGGAGGTTCGAGAAGGCCTGGTCACGGTGCATGACGAGGCTGACCGCAGCACGATCGTGTTGCGGGGAGATGGCTTGTTTGCGTCAGGCTCCAACACAGTGCTTCCTGCCTACCTGCCAGTTCTGCAGCGCGTGGCAGATGCCCTGGTTGCCGAACGTGGAAATGTGATGGTGAGCGGCTATACGGACAACGTACCCATCCGGACTGCGCGCTACCCATCCAACTTCGAGCTTTCCAAGGACCGTGCGGAGCAGGTTGCCTCCATCCTGCGCGGCCGTGGAGTGGCGCCCCAGCGGCTACAGGCGCAGGGCATGGGCGATGCACAACCCGTTGCCGATAACAAGACCGCAGAAGGACGTGCCCGCAATCGACGGGTAGAGGTCGTTCTTTTTGCTGCACCAACTGCGGGCGACAACAAATGATGTATTGGATTCGACGTTTCTTCAGCTTTTTTGCGAGTCGCGCGTTCTGGGTGCTGGTGGGGGTGATTGCGCTGTCGCTTTTCATCTGGTTTGCCGGGCCGCTGTTTGCCTTTGCGGAGTACCGGCCACTGGAGCCCGAGCGCGTGCGCTGGTGGTGTATCGGCACTCTGGCGGCACTGTATGTGCTGTGGCTGCTGGTGTCCTTCTGGCGTCGGCGCAGCATCAACCGGTTGCTGTTTGAGCGCATCGGCCAGATGCGCGAATCCGTGGATGCTCAGCGCAAGAGCGGCGACGTCAGCGATGAAGTCCTGGAGCTGCAGGGCCGTTTTTCGGAGGCTGCCAAGACACTCAAGTCCTTGCGGGTGGAAGGCCAGTCGCGCAGCGGCCTGGGCCGCAAATTCATCTACGAGTTGCCGTGGTACGTCATTGTGGGGGCACCGGGCTCCGGCAAAACAACCGCCCTGATCAATTCCGGCCTTGATTTTCCGCTGGCCGGCCAGTACGGAAAAGCAGCGCTGCAAGGGGTGGGGGGAACACGCAATTGCGACTGGTGGTTCACCGACCAGGCGGTGGTGATCGACACGGCAGGGCGCTACACCACGCAGGACAGCAACGAGTCGGTGGACAAGACCGAATGGGAGGGATTTCTTGGCCTTCTGAAGAAATACCGCCCGCGCCAGCCCATCAATGGCGTGATGCTGACGCTGAGCGCGTCGGATCTGCTCACCTATACGGATGACGAACTGATCCAGCATCTGACGGCACTGCGCGAGCGCCTGAACGAGCTGCAAAAGGCCCTCTCTATCGAACTGCCGGTGTACCTGTGGGTGACCAAGGTCGATCTGCTGGCCGGTTTCAACGAGTTCTTTGGCGGATACAGCCGGGAGCAGCGCAATCAGGTCTGGGGTTTCACCTTTCCGTACTCCGAGAAATCAAAGAACAACCGGCCCACCCCATCGCTGTTTGCCCAGGAATGGGCGGCCCTGGAAAAAACGCTGTTCAGTGTTCAGGATGCGCATCTGGCGCAGGAAATGGACCAGCGCAGGCGCAACTACATCTATGCATTCCCACAGCAATTTGCAGGGCTGCGGGCACGGGTTTCCAAGGCTGTCGACTTTGTATTTGCGGAGTCACGCATCATGCACCAGCCACTGCTGCGTGGCGTGTACTTCAGCAGCGGCACTCAGGAAGGCACCGTCTTTGACCGGGTGCTTGGCAGCTTGCGCAAGGCATTTGCCACGGCAGGCAGCGTGCCGGTAGCCCGCGCCCAGGAGGGGGGCAAGAGCTATTTCCTGTATGACCTTCTGGTGAAGGTAATCTTTGCCGAATCGCATCTGGCGGGGCGCAACCTGGTCTGGGAGCGCCGTACCCGGTTCTTTACCTACCTGGGATATGCGGCATCCGTCCTGTTGTTGATTGGCGCCTTGTCCGCATGGCTTATCAGCTACAACAACAACAACGGCTATATGGATCATGTCGGCAGCAATGCGGATGATGTCTCGAAATCGGTCGATGCATACAACAGCAATGCTGGCGATCTGGCTGGATTGATGGCGCTGTTGGGACAGGTGAAGGGAATAGGCGACATGCCTGACTTCCCGATCACGAACCCGCCCATGGACTACCGCTACGGCCTGTTCCAGGGCGAAAAGGTGGAAGCCGCTTCGAGCCTGGCCTACCAGCGCATGCTGGAGAACGGGCTGCTGCCGTTTGTGGCCAAGCGTGTGGAGGCGCAGCTCCAGCGCCCGCCGGTCGACAATCTGGAGTACTTGTACGAGGCACTGAAGGCCTACTTGATGCTGCAGCAAAGCGCGCACTATTCACCCGGCTTTCTGCGCCAGTGGATGAGCAGCGATTTCAAGCGCTTTGTACTGCCGGATGCCGACCCCAAGACTGCGGCCAGCATAGACAGGCATCTGAGCGCGCTGTTCTCGAGCGAAAAAGTCGTCAGCTCGCCATACCCCATGAACGACGCGCTGGTAAGCCAGGTGCGTGGCAGGCTTTCGACGCTCTCCACGGCACAGCGTGCCTACTACCGCTTGCGCAGCCGCCTCCAGCGCAATGACCTGAGGGAGTTCAATGTGCTGGACGTCGCCGGTCCGCGGGCGGCCAATGTCTTTGTCCGCAAGGGCGGCCAGCCGTTGAACCGCGGCGTTCCCGGCCTTTTTACCTACCAGGGCTACTGGGACCTGTTCGACAAGTCGGTCGGGAGCGTCGTGACGGAAGTGGCGGACGACGAGGGATGGGTTCTTGGCCTGCCCGCGCAAAGCATCAAGACCCAGCTGGGAGATGCAGCCCAGGGCAAGCTGGTCCGGGAGGTGCGCATGCTGTATCTGCGTGAATACCAGCAGACCTGGGCACAGTACATCCAGGATGTGCAGCTGATTCCCAGCGGATCGTTGCAGGCGTCGATTCAGCGCTTGAGCGTATTGTCGGCTCCCGATTCACCGCTGCCTCTTTTCCTGCGGGGCGTGGTTCGGGAAACTACCTTGCTGCGTGAGCCCGACAAAGGGCAGCAGACCGTCGTGGACAAGGTCACCAAAAGCATCAAAAACACCCGTGACGACATCGAGCGGGTGATCGGCCCGGTGGCTGCAGCGCATACCCGCAAGGAAGACAAGGACGAGATGATCGTCGACAACTACTTTGAACCACTGCGCCGCCTGGTAGGAGCCCCAGGAACCCAGAACCCCGGCTCCATGCCTATCGACGCCATCATGAAAACCCTGGACGAGTACTACGGAACGTTGGTGGCGACCGATGCCGCAGTGCGCTCCGGCGGCACTCCGCCGCCACCAGACGCTGCCATCCGGTTGAAGACGGAAGCATCCCGCCTGCCAGTTCCGCTGGGGCAGATGATTGGCAGCATAGCCACTGCAAGCAGCCAGCAGACCACGAGCCTGGTGCGCAGCCAGATTGGCGCCAACCTGAACGCCACCGTAGGCGATTTCTGCCGCAAGGCCGTGGCGGGGCGCTATCCCATCAACCCGGGCGCATCAGAGGATGTGACGCCGCAGGACTTCGCCCGGCTGTTCGGGCCCGGGGGGCTGATGGACGATTTTTTCAACAAGACGCTTGCGCCGATCGTGGATACCACGACCTGGACCTTCAAGAAGAATATTGATGGAAGTCAAACTGGCGGCCACGGCTCGCTCAGCGCCTTTCAGAAGGCCAGCGTCATCCGCAGTGTGTTCTTTGGAAATGGTGATTCCATTCCCAAGCTTCGCCTGGAGATGAAGGTGGTGGAAATGGACCCCGCTATTTCGAGCATGGCGCTGGATGTGGATGGAACGGTGATTCGCTATGCGCACGGCCCCCAAATGAGCCAGAACGTCGTCTGGCCTGGCCCCAGGGGGCGGCAGCAGGTCTCGTTGCAGGTTTCGGACAAGACCGGTGGCCAGAGCGCCATGAGCGCAGATGGCAGCTGGGCCCTGCACCGGTTCTTCGACAAGCTGACACTGGCTTCGGGCGTGAGACCCGACTCCTTCACGGCCACTGCAATGGTGAATGGGAAAAAGGTCGTGTTCGAAGTGCACACCAGCAGCGTGCAAAACCCGTTCAGGCTCACGCAGATGCAGACATTTGGCTGTCCGAGCCAGTTTTGAACAATTTTCTGAAGCCTGAGGAGCGCAGAAACGTGAACTTCATGGGAATGGCACCTATCGATGTGGTGTGGGGCGGAAAGCTTCCGAGCCACGGTGATTTTGTGTGGAGCGCTCGAAGGGACGGCGCCCGAGTGGTGCTGGAAGAATGGTTGCAGGCAGGAATGCTGCAGGGCCGCTCCCAGTTTGGCGACGGCTGGGGGGAGCAGCTCGCGCATTCGCCCACATGGAATATGTTGTTGCCCAGCAGGATTGCCGGCGACAACAGGATCATGGTGGGTTGCATAGCGCCCAGCATGGACAGAGTGGGGCGCAGATATCCATTTGTTGTGGGCTATGCGCTTCCCGAGTCCGTTGTCCTGACGTCCACGGCGGTGCTGATGGAGCTTCCCTCCTTGCTGAACATGACGGGACACCATATTCATTCAGTGATCCAGCGATCCTTGCCTAGAAGCGGCATCGACGATGTCTGGATGAACGTCATGGCGCAATGGAGTTCCGTGTTTCCAGCTTCCGCAGCGGTCGATCCGCCTGAGGGCTCCGATATTCTGGAGATTCTGGGGCACGCCTCCACCCTTGAGAGCGAAGAGCAGAGAACGCGGCCGGTGGTGCGTGGCGCATCCTATCCATGGCCGGACATTGCCCGTTCACTGCTGGAAAAGGACTGCCCCTCATTCTGGTGGACGCATCCTGCAGGAGGCGCCCGCCTGAAGGCATTCTCCTACGAGTCGGGAATGGATGGAACCTTGATGACCTGGCTGTTTGGCCGCAATACCCGCTGATCGGCGCAGCGATCGAAATACGAACCTTGACTGAAGAATATGGAACAAGAAATGCCTGACGGCTCACCCACTGCAGGAGCGGCGATGAGCCTTCCCGTCGGAACCCGGCTGAGCGAGTTTGAGCTTCTCAGCATCATCGGTGAAGGCGGGTTCTCCATCGTCTACCTGGCCTACGACCATTCCTTGCAGCGAACGGTGGCGATCAAGGAATATCTGCCCGGCGCAATTGCTTTTCGCGACAGCGAAGGGATCGTGCGCCCTCGATTTGAAAAATACGAAGGAACCTTCAAGACTGGCCTGCAGAGCTTTCTCAATGAAGCACGAATACTGGCGCAGTTCGAGCATCCTGCACTGATCCGCATTCACCGATTCTGGGAGCAGAACGGGACGGCGTACATGGTCATGCAGTACTGCAAGGGCCGAACCCTGCGCAAGGTATTGCAGGAAGAGCCGGACCGGCGTACCCAGGAGCCATGGATAAAGCACCAGGTGATAGCGCCGGTTCTGGATGCCTTGCGCCTGCTGCATGCCAAAAACTACTACCACCGCGATCTGTCGCCCGACAACATCATGGTTCTGGACACCGGCGCTCCGATGTTGCTCGATTTTGGTGCGGCAAGGCAGGTGATAGGGGACATGACGCAGGCCCTCACCGTCATCCTCAAACCGGGATTTGCGCCGATCGAGCAGTATGCGGATGATGAATCCATGCGCCAGGGCCCCTGGACGGATATCTACGGCGTGGGCGCTGTCCTGTACTTCGTGGTGACGGGCAAGGCGCCAGTGGCATCTGTGGCCCGGCTGGTGAAGGACCCGCTGAAAAAACTTCATCTTTCAGCCGATTACCCGATTTCACCATCCTTTGCCCAGGCAATTGACCATTCGCTGGCGGTATTCCCCAATGACCGCCCTCAATCGATCGATGATTTCCAGGCCGGACTGTCACCAGCGGCGCAGACGTCCGAAGAAACACCGGTTGAAAGCCCCCTTGCAGAGACGAACGCAATCCTGGAATCTGCTGTTGTTGGCCCGGAAGTGGCCCCACAGAGCGTTGTGGAAGAAATCGCCTCCAGCGAGGCGATCCCCCATGAACCTGTGGCTGTACCCAGCGCCGAGCCTGTTGCAAGCGAGCAGCCACCCATGGCGGATATGGATCCGGCGCCCGTTCCTCCTGTTGAACGCCCGGCTGCGGTAGCGGCCCCCAGGGTCACTCCTCCGGTTCGCCGTTGGCCGTTGGTGGCCGCCGGTGTCGGCGGGGTGTTGGTGCTCGGTGCTCTCGTGTCGTGGTGGACGACAAGAGGTGATGCCTCCACCACGCACTCGGGCATGGCGCAAGCCTCAGGCGGAACCGAACCGCCGGCCGAGGCCAGACCGCAAGAGAGCGCGCAGCAAGCCGCACCTGTCGTCATTCCGCCGGTGGCTGCGACTGAAGTTGCAGGCGGCACAAGTGGTGCAATTGGAGCCGCTGGAGCAATTGCTGCAACCGGCGCTGCTGTCGCAAATGGTGCCAACGGCGCAAATGCAGGCCGCCCCGCCGCGAAGGATTCTGGCAATGCCACAGGGGAAGGGCAGGTCGCGCCCGCAAATGGCCCGTCTGCGGGCCAGCCAGCGAATCCGCCCGCAGGCCAACCTGTGGCCGTCACGGCTGCCGCAGGCAAAGAGCCCGCGCAGAGCCAGGTAAAGCAGGCAGAGCCTGAAAAAACGGGGCCCGCAAAAACTCCTGAGATTGCGTTGCCTACCACGGCGCCCAAGGCGCCGGAAAGCACCGTTGCCTCTGCATCCACCCAGCCGCCCAACAAGGCCTCCGAAACTCCCAAGACCAAGGACGCTGTGGGAGACCTTCTGTCTGGCGCTCGGCCAGCCACAGGAAAGAATGTGCCGGCGCATCCTCCTGCCGGCGGCGAGCAAAGAGCCGCTGCAGAGACGAGGCAGGAAAAACCAGGGGCCTACATCAAATTCTCGGTTCAGCCTTGGGGCCGCATTGTCATCGATGGGCAGGACAAGGGAATCTCCCCCCCGGTTGTGCGTATCTGGCTTCCGGAAGGAGAGCACCGTGTGGTCATTGAAAATGGCGACCTTCCAAGGTTCACAGGGTCCATCAAGATACTGGATAAAAAAGACGTTGTGCTGGCCCACAAGTTCTAAACACGTTCTAAGAGCCGCTAACATTGAGTTCAATTGGAAATTTACCTATGTCGAAATGCAGAAATTTGGCACCCACGCTGGCGATTCTGGGCGTTGCAATTGCAGTGTCAGCCTGTACAACCAATGAAGCGAAAAAGGACGGAGATAGCAAACCGGTAGTGACAATTGCGCCTGCAGAGCCAGCGCCACCCAAGCCTCCCGAGTCCCGCGCGGCTCAGATCACCAACGAGGTCGATCCAGCCGACCCCAACCTGACGGCTGTGGAGCGCAGGTTTGCAGACGGCCTTGCGAAGTACAACGACGGCAATTTTCCCGAGGCAATCAAGATATTCAAGGACCCCGCATTTGATCGCGCCTGGCCGGAGCTGCGCTACCGGTCCTTGAAATACCTGGCATTCAGCTACTGTGTAAGCGGCAATGGCGCCCAATGCAGAAAGACCTTTGTCGATCTACTCAGGCTCGAGCCGGGTTTTGACCTGTCGAGCGCGGAGCGCGGCCATCCATTGTGGGGGCCGGTATTTCAGGAGGCCAAGGCCGAGGTTGCTAAATCTGCGAAGTAACTGGCAGCAACCAGCACACAATCAAAAGCCTGACTGGTTCTACCGGTCAGGCTTTTTTGCTTGAGAGGGCGGGAATTGAAAACCGGGCAATCGGAAAATCGAGCTTTCAGGTTTTCAGATTGTCATTTCTTCTCTGGCTGCGCCTCTTTGGGGTGGCCGTTCAGGGTTCTTGAGTAATCAATCGGGAGCCAGCGGTAGCTGTTCTTTCCCGCCGCCAGCACCTGGCCAATACCTGGGAACGGCATGTGCGCGCCGGCAATCCATTCTCCTGATTTTTGCGCGTCCTGCAAAATCTTGGTTCTGGAGATTCTGGCCTTTTTCGAATCTTGATCAAAATCAATATAAATGGCCGGGTCGCTGAATTGGAGCACAAAGTTGTGCACCACATCACCCCAGAACAGCAGCGATTCATTGCCGGAGCTGACCCGGTAAGCCAGATGCCCGGGCGTGTGGCCGGGGAGATTCACGGCCTGCACTCCGGCAACCGGCGTACGGTTCGAGGAAGGCAGTGTATGAAACCGCGAGGCCTGCTGGTAGGGTGCGATTGCCTGTTGCGTGCCCTGGAAATAAGGCAACTCTCCGCTGTTTCTGCTGGGCGCGAGCCAATGTGCGGCCTCCGCCTCGGAGACATAGAGGTGGGCGTTGGGGAAGGTCATCTTCCCGTCCTGGGCCAGCGCACCAATATGGTCGGGATGCAAATGGGTCAGGAAAATGACGGAAACGTCCTCGGGCTCGTACCCGGACATTTTCAGGCTGCTGAGCAGTTTGCCCATCGAACCACTCAGGGCTGCAGACCCGCCGGCATCGATCAATACGACCTGCTTGCCGGTGTCCAGCAAAAAGGCGTTGATGGAGGTGTAGATACTTTGTGTCTGCCTGGACTGTTTCAGCAAATTGGCGATGGTGGCGGTTGGACGGCCTTTGAACAGCTTGCCGTTCAACTCCACATACCCGTCATACAGAGAGGTCACCGTGTAGTCGCCCAGCTTCATTCGGAAAAAACCAGGGCTCTGATCCGCTTTGCCAAAGCTTGGCGCTGCCTCCGAAGCGTCCGCAGGATTGTTCAGGTCAACCGGGTCGGCTTTTTTATCGCTCTCAAAGCTTGCGCAACCAGCAAGCAGTGACGCAGCCAGAGCGACGAAGACGAAATGGCGACCGCGTTGTAAAGTCAGAGTCCAGGTGATCATTGCTTAAATCAATTGATATTCGCGTCTAAGAATTTATCAGCTATTGACCATTAATGACTTTGTGCTGCGTCCTTTCATTTCGTTTTAATTTGTATCTTTGCGGAAAAACGCCTCGCACGGCCACTCCTTATCTTGGTGTGGCATGAACTCTGGCGGCCTGGATGTGCGGAAGCTGGAGCCAGACCGTGGAGTCCTGCAAGGTCCATGTTCGCAGGGCTCTTTCTCTACGGTGTTGGCTGGGGGGGCGCCGCCAGCCGTTCCTGCAGCAAGTCCACAAAGGCGCGCACCTTGATCGGGCGAAAGCGTGTGGCTGGAAATACGGCATGGATACCACCGGAAGGCAGCACCCAACGCGGCAATACGTGTACCAGGTGGCCTTCTTGCAGATCCTTCTCCACCGCATAGTCGGGCAGCACCGAAAGCCCTGCACCCTGGCGCACCGCCTCGCGTACGGCCAGCGTGGCATCGAGCGATATGGCCGATTGCACGGTCACGTTCACATGCTGGTGCCCGGCTTCGCCTGGGGCAAAGCTCCATTGGAGCGGATCACGCAATGCGGTGTTGGCGATAAAGGGCAGGGCGGCGATCTGCTGGGGCTGCGTGATGCCTGCCAACTGCCTGCCCCACGCCGGCGACGCCACCAGCAATTGCCGGAAAGTACCGACCTGCCTGGCCTGCAGGTGCAGATCGGTGAGCCAGCCCACGCGAATCGCCAGTTCCACCTGGCCGCTCACCAGATCCAGGGATTGGTCGCTGAGCGCGGCATCCACCTTGCATTGCGGATAACGGCGGCAGAACTCGGTGATCACCGGCACGATGGCGGTGATGCCATAGTCCAAGGGAGCCGTCAGGCGCAGCGTGCCCGATGGCGCCTTCGCCACCTCGGCCAGTTCGTCAAAGGCTTCGCCCGCTTCCTTGAGAATCAGCGCGCAGCGCTGGTAGAAGGCACGCCCGGCATCGGTGGGCGCCACCTTGCGCGTGGTACGGGTCAGCAGGCTGGCCCTGAACTCGGCCTCCAGCCGCGCCACCTGTTGGCTGACCACGGCTTTGGTGATGCCCAAGCGCTCGGCTGCGGCGGTGAAGCTGCCGGTTTCCACGACGGCTGCGAAATACGCCAGCCGCTTGAGATTGGCAAAGTTGCCGCCCGAAGCATCGTCTTGATTGTTTGCTATTGGCATACAGTCTATCTATTACATCGGTATTTATTTGTCAATACATGGAACTTACCATGGAGACATTCAACAAGATATGGAATGCGCATGAGAGATTTGTATTACATCTTCGATCCGCTGTGCGGCTGGTGTTACGGCGCGGGGCCGGCGGTCACGGCATTGGCAGGGCACGCCGACGTGCAGTTGCACCTGTTGCCCAGTGGCTTGTTCGCTGGTGAAGGCGCGCGCCCCATGGATGCGGAATTTGCTGCCTATGCGTGGAGCAATGACCAGCGGATCGAAGGCCTGACCGGTCAGGTCTTCAGTGAGCGCTATCGCTCCGAAGTGCTGGCCAACCACCAGCAGATGTTCGACAGCGGCCCGGCGACCTTCGCGCTCACCGCTGTGGCGCTGACCGAGCCGTCGCGGGAGGTGGAGGCACTCAAGGCCCTGCAACAGGCACGCTACGTGGACGGGATGGACATCTCCGACATCGACAGCCTGCAGGCCATTCTTGGCAGGCTGTGCCTCACGGATGCTGCCGCGCGTCTGGCCCGACCGGACGCAGCCTTGGTAGAGGCCAACAACCGGCGCATCCACCAGGCCCGGCAGTTGATGCAGCAGTTCGGCGCGCGTGGTGTGCCCAGCTTTGTTCTGCAAATCGACGGGCAGGCTCGGCTGCTGCCTTCCAGCGCCGCATTTTCCGATCCGCACGGTTTTCTGGAACAGGTGCTGGCGGCCTGACTTTGCATGGGAGATGACGATGACAAGCAATCTGGACACCATCCGCGCGACCTATGAAGGCTCGCCACAGGACAACAGCAGGCATCTGCTTGCCGCGCTGGCACCGGATGTACGCTGGACCGAGGCATCTGGCTTTCCTTATGCAGGCACCTATATCGGGGCTGCACAAATCGTGGCCGGCGTCTTTCAGCGACTGGGCAGTGAATGGGAGGGCTTTGCTGCCCGGGTTCACACCTACCTGGAAGATGGCGACAAGGTGGCTGCCTTTGGAATCTATTCGGGCACTTATCGCCAAACGGGCAAGCACATGACCGCCGCCTTCTCGCATCTCTATGAACTCAGGAATGGCCAGATCATCCGCATGGACCAGGTAGTGGACAGCCACCCCGTGCAGCAGGCCATGAAGGATTGACGCGCCATGCAGCACGCCCATGAGCCACAGCAACTGCTGGCCCTGCTGACGCAGTTGCAGGCAGGCAACTGGCAGGCCGCACACGATGGCGTGCAGCGCCACGAGGGCCTGCTTGCAGCCTGGTTGCACGGTCTCGTGCACCTGCAGGAAGGCGATCTGGAAGACGCCGAGAACTGGTATGACCGCGCGGGCAAGCGTTTTCGCCAGCGCGGAAGTTTTGACGAGGAACTGGCCCTGCTGCGGGCTGCGCTGCAAGCACAAGCAGCGCAGAGCCCCTGACGCAAGGCAACCGACCTGCAATTTTCACCTTTGGAAGGAAAGCACATGAAACCATCGATCTACACCCTGTCGGCCATTACCCTTGCGGCTGCTGCCATGCTGGCTGGTTGCGACAAGGCGGACAATGCAACCGCGCCCGCAGCAGCGCCAGCGACCGCCCCGGCGGCTGCGTCACCATCCGAGCCTGCGCAGCAGGCGGCGCTGACCACCGAAGTCTTCAACCCTGGCGAGCAGGCGATCTTTGCCGTCTCGTCGGTGCTGGTACTGGGCAAGAGCGAGGTGGTGCTGATCGATGCGCAGTTCTCGGCTGAACAGGCCCGCAAGTTGGCTGACAAGGTCAAGGCCACCGGCAAGCGCCTCACCACCATCTACATCAGCCACGGCGATCCCGACTTCTACTTTGGCCTGGACAGCCTCCACGCCGCCTTCCCCGACGCCAGGATTGTGGCCACAGCGCAAACCATTGCGCACATCGAAGCGACCAAGGACGAAAAGCTCAAGGTCTGGGGGCCGCAGTTGGGAGCGAATGCGCCCAAGCAGATCATCGTGCCCCAGCCTTTGCAGGGCGACACGCTGATGGTCGATGGGCAGGAGCTCAAACTGATCGGGCTCGACGGGCCTACGCCAGACCGCACCGTCGTGTGGATTCCATCAATCAAGACCGTAGCGGGCGGCATTCCTGTGCTGGCTGGCGAGCATGTCTGGATGGCAGACACCCAGACTGCGCAGTCTCACACCGATTGGCTGGCCATGCTGGAGCGCATCAAGGCCCTGGCCCCGGCAGTCGTCATTCCAGGCCATTTTGCGGGGCCAATGCCGCAGGGCATCGCAGCGGTGGACTTTACCGCCGACTACATTCGCGCTTTTGACGAAGAAGCCGCCAAGGCAAAGAACTCCGCCGAACTGATTGCGGCCATGCAACAGCGCTTCCCAGGTCTGGGCGGGCTCGAAAGCCTGGCACTCAGCGCCAAGGTTGCCAAGGGCGAGATGAAGTGGGGTTGATGGCCTGTGCCTAGGAAGGCTCTGTAAAACTCCTTGCCGTGGTCTGAGCGCGGTGTCGGGCGATCCGCGTCCATCCCCCGTCTGGCGAGGGTTTTGCAGAAAATCCCCGGGCTTGCTCGGGTGCGCGTGAGGGGCACCGGCTGGCATTGCCTCAGGCAGCCAGTGCCATGCATTCCGCCACCCAATCGATGAACACCCGGGTTCTTGGCGACAGATGCCTTGCATGCGGGTAGAGTACCGAGACGGGCAGGGGGGCTGGCGCCCACTCAGGAAAGACTTCGCGCAACTCGCCGCTGCGCAGATGGGCCTGCACGTGGTAGCGCGGCACCTGAATGAACCCCATGCCCGCCAGGCAGCAGGCGGTATAGGCATAGGCACTGCTTACGGAAACCGGCCCCCGCAACTGAACCGCCAGCTTCTGGCCCTGCACGAGAAATTCGAAGGGCAGGCTGCGGCCATTGGCGCCCAGATAGTTCACCGCGTCGTGCGTCTTGAATTGCTCCAGCGTTCGAGGCTGGCCGCGCCGGTGCAGGTAATCCTGGCTGGCACAGGTCACCTGGGCCAGCAGGGCGACGCGCCGGCCCACCAGTGACGAATCCTTGGGCTCGCCCGAGCGCAGCACGCAGTCGATCCCTTCGCGCACGAGATCGATGAAGCGGTCACCCAGGCCGATTTCGAGTTCGATATCCGGGTAGCGGGAATGGAACTCACCCAGGCGTGGCAGGATGAAGTGCAGCGCCTGCGTGCCTTGCAGATTCACCCGAATCTTCCCGTGCGGCATGCGTGTGCTCTTGCCAAATGCGCCTTCGGCTTCGTCCACATCCTGCAGGATCTGCTGGCAGCGCAGATAGTAGGCCTGGCCATCCACTGTCGGGCTGACGTGGCGCGTCGTGCGCTGCAGCAGCCGGACACCCAGGCGCGCTTCGAGCTGCTGCACGGCAAGACTCACGGATGCGCGCGGCAGCTGCAATTCATCGGCCGCCTTGGTAAAGCTGGCCAGATCCACGATGCGCACAAACAGATGCATGGCGTCCAAACGGTCCATGGCGTCGCCTTATTGTTTAGATTTTATGGATTGTGATGCCAAATTCCGATATTTATTCGTTTTCATAAAAACAATAAAGTCATGGCACCACGTCAGGATTGCCGACGCCAATTCCTGACAACTCACCAACCAGACAACCCGGACATCCCGGACAACAGACGCCATCCCATGAACACCTCTCATACACCTTCATCCGTTGCACTGATCACCGGCGCCTCACGCGGCATCGGTGCCGCCATTGCCCGCCGCCTCGCAGCAGATGGCCACGCCGTGGCTGTCAACTACGCGGGCAGCCATGCAGAAGCGCAATCGGTGACCGAGTCCATCATTGCGCGGGGCGGCCGCGCCTTTGCGGTGCAGGCAGATGTGTCCGACCCGGACGCGGTACGCCATATGTTTGACCTGGTGGAAGCCAAGCTGGGTCCGGTGAGCGTGCTGGTCAACAACGCCGGAATCATGCCGCCTACGCTGCCCCACCTGGCCGATACCGACGATGCCACCTTCGACCGCTTGCTGTCCATCAACCTGAAGGGGAGCTTCAACACCATGCGCGAGGCAGCGCGCCGCATGGGTCCGGGCGGGCGTATCGTCAACTTCTCGACCAGCGTGGTCGGCCTGGGCTTGCCAGGGTATTCGGTCTACGCAGCCACCAAGGCGGCGCTGGAGACCATGACCCATATCCTGGCCAAGGAGTTGCGAGGCAGGGACATCACCGTCAACGCCGTAGCGCCGGGGCCCACGGCAACGGCCCTGTTTCTGGATGGAAAGACGCCTGAGCAGATCGAACGCATGTCGAAGATGGCACCACTGGAGCGGCTGGGCCGCCCCGAGGACATTGCCGCACTGGTTTCCATGCTCGCCGGGGCCGATGGCGCCTGGGTCAACGGGCAGACGATTCGCGCCAATGGAGGCATTGTCTGAGCCAAGGCGCTTCGTGCGGGGCACCTGGTGAAGCAGCTCGATACTCGATACGCCTCAGCCAGATGGCGAAGACCTACCGGCGCTGCGGTATTTTTCCGCCCGAATATGCAAACCACTTGAAAACCCCGAAAAAACCTGGCTATAATGCTAGCTTGTCGGAGCGTAGCGCAGTCTGGTAGCGCATCTGCTTTGGGAGCAGAGGGTCGCGAGTTCGAATCCCGCCGCTCCGACCACTATTGAACACCCGCTGCAAGCAATTGCAGCGGGTTTTTCTTTGGCCATGTGCGGCCCGCTCACGGATTGCCAACCGCTGATCGGGTGCTGCGGGGCCGCTATAGTGCGGCATTGCCTGCCCAATCCATTTTCTGCATGAGCCGAGCCCCGAAAACTGCCGCAGCCTCCCGTACCTCTGGTCGTCTGGACCGGTTGGATGCGCTGCGAGGTCTCGCGATGGTGTGGATGACGGCATTTCACTTCTGCTTCGACCTGAGTTATCTGGGCATCTGGGCCCAGGATTTCTACCGCGACCCATTCTGGGTCTGGCAGCGCACCGCCATCGTGAGCCTGTTCCTGTTCTGCGCAGGCCTCGCGCAGGCTGCGGCACTGGCGCAGAACGTGCCCTGGGGGCGTTTTTTGCGCCGCTGGGGCGTGGTGGCGGCCTGCGCACTGGCGGTCAGCATGGGCTCGTACCTGATGTTTCCGCAGAGCTACATCTATTTCGGGGTGCTGCACGGCATGGCTGCCATGCTGCTGATGGTGCGCGCATGGCGCGGCGTGCCTGCGTGGCTTTTGCTGGTGGTGGCTGTCATCGCCATTGCACTGCCGCCGGTCTATCGGCACACGGCAGGCAGCCTGCCGCCAGAGTGGATGCAGTGGCTCAATGGCAGGGCAGGCAGTGTGCTGGGCCTGATCACCACCAAGCCACGCACTGAAGACTATGTGCCACTGCTGCCATGGCTGGGCATCATGCTGATGGGTTTTGTGGCGGGCCGGCAATGGTTTGCGCAGGCAACCGGCAGCGCGCGCGCCTGGTGGTCGCACCCGGCCAGGGCAGGCGCCATGCGCCTGCTGGCCTGGCTGGGCCGGCACAGCCTGCCTTATTACATGCTGCACCAGTTGGTGCTGCTGGGCGGTCTGATGCTGGTGATGCAGGTACTGCAATTGCGGCATTAGGGCTCGCCTACGTGTCTTCTGTCACTCCTCTGTGCCGGGGTCTTCCAGCAGGCGGGCCGCCTTGTTGGCCAGCGGCGCTTCGGCGCGGAAGTAGCTCAGGACGGTGGAGGCGCTCTGGTGGCCCGTCATAGCCATCGTGTCGACCAAGGCCATGTTCTGGCGTCCGGCCTCGGTCACAAAGCCCGAGCGCAGCGAATGCGCCGAAAAATTGCCGTCAATGCCCGCCAGTGCGCAACGCTCCTTGACGATGTTGTTCACGGACAGTGGCGTCAGTGCCGTGTCGCCCACCCGTCCATTCCTGAAAATCCGCCGAAAGATGGGCCCCTCGCTGATGTCCGCGGCCTCCAGCCACTGTGCCAGCGCCACGCCGGCGGGACCCACCACAGGCTTCAGATTTTCTGGACGATCCACCCCTGATTGATTCGTCTTGGACAGGCGCAGGTCATACAGGTATTGGTGCGGCCCCATGGGCTGCAGCCACTCCATGCGTGCCTCGGCCACCTCCGAGCGACGCCTGCCGCCGCTCGCCCAGGCAAACAGCAGCAGTGCGCGGTCGCGCCGGCCTTTGAGGCTGTCGTCGCAGGTGGCCAGCAACTGCTCCAGCGGAAGCCGCGTCAGCGCAGCCTTTTTCTGAGCCAGCGCCCCTCGCCGTGCATAGGCCTTGCGCAAGTGGGAGAGGGCTTCGCGCACCTCGGCATCGCGGCACGGGTTGGTGAGCGCCTTGCGGCTGTGTGCCTTGGAGAGCACTGCAATCCGGTGCACCAGCGTGGAATGCGCCAGAGCCCCCGTTTTCCCCTTGAAGCCCGCCTGCACCAGTTGCGCGTCGATGGATGCGGGCAGGTCGCAGGCCAGCCCGTCTTCCAAGACGCGTTCGCCGTGGTCTGCAATGAATTGCAGCACCGCAGCAACAGACAAGGGCAGGGCAATGGCCTGCCGGTAGCGCAGCCAGTACCACGCGGCCCAGTAGCGCAGGGCGCTTTGGTAGCTGTGCGTGGTATTGGCCGATTCGGCCTCCAGCCGCAAGGCGTCCAAAGCCGTGCGCGCTGCCTGCGACAGGGCGTCCGCCTGCAGTGGCTGTACATCGGTAGTGGACAGGGCTGCCAAAAGGGGTTGCAAAGCGCCACGGCGTGGATTGTTGGATTTCATATTGAATAAATATTACATCTAATGTATGATGTATTACATTAAATACCAGTGGAAGTATCGATAAATACCTCTTATCGATAGTAAATCAGAAAACCAGGTGAACCATGGAAAATTTGCGTAGCCAGCGCGCCATCCAGCGCGACGATGTCTGGGCAGCGGCCGACGCGCTGCTGCTGGAGGGCAAGCGCCCCACGATCGAGCGGGTGCGCCAGAAGATTGGTCGCGGCTCGCCCAACACCGTCAGCCCCATGCTGGAAGAATGGTTTGCCACCTTGGGGCCCCGCATGGCGCAACTCAAGGGCAGCGGCACCGGGCCTGTCGCAGAGGAGGGCAGGGGCACATCGGCACCAGCGCCGGTTCTGCAGGCTGCGCAGGCCCTGTGGGATGCAGCGATGCACCAGGCGGTGGATGCCGCGCAGGCGCAGCTGGCGCAGGAGCGCGAGCAATTGCAGGCCGCCCGGCAGGCGCTGCATGCCGAACAGAACGCCCTGGCACAGGAGCAGGCAGCCATGGCGCAGCAACGGGCATCGCTGGAGCAATCGCTGGCCGTGGCCCATGCGCAGATCAAGATGCAGGGCGCACGCCTGGCCGAGCTGGAGCAGGGTGCCCGTCAGAAGGACCAGTTTGCCGCTCAGCAGCAGCAGCGCCTGCAGGCACTGGAGCAGGAGCTGTTCGCCAGTCGCAAGGCGCGCGATGAGGCAGACCGGGCCCATGCGGAACATCTGCGTGAGCAGCATGCAGCTGCCCAGGCGCAGCAGCACCGCGCGCTGCAGGACATTGACCGCGCCCGGCAGGAGGCCAAGCAGTGGATGGCTGCGCACCGGGCCGAGCAGGAAAAGCTGGCCAAGCTGGAGGTGGACTGGCACGCCGAGCGCAAGGCCTTGCAGTTGCAGGCGGCGGAGGTGGAGGCGCAGTGGAGCCAATCACAAACCAGAGCCCAGCAATTACAGCAGGACCTGCAGGCCACGATGAGCCAGCATGCACACCAGATTGCGCTGATGGACCAGCAGTTCCATGCACAGAAAAGCCAGTTGCAGCGGGACATCGAGCGCCTGCAGGCGGATGCTGCCTCGAAGCTTGCTGTACCCAAACAAGTTCCCGACGAGGCTCCCTACAATCCTGCTCTATCTACCGGAGTACGCAAACCCAGCAGCTTGGCCCAATCGGCCCGCTCTGTTCGAACGGTGCGCAAGTTTGCCAGAAGGGGCTCAAGAAATCTTGGAGGCTGATGTTCATGTTAGGCTCAAGAAGATATGGACCTATCAGATCTTGAACTCCACGACGCCAATCTGCTTGCAGTTCACTTTGACACCACGATACGCACAGTTGAAATGCGTTTGGCCTATTACCCCAATGCTCAATCACGGGAAAGGGTTCTTGGCACCTCGCGTTTTTCCGGTGTTAGCTATTTCAACCAACTTGCAGATCTGGCGCAGCTTGAGAGCCACTCAGCCGCGGGAAATATTAGCTATTGGGTGACGAATGAAACGCCTGGCGTCAGCTACCTTTATCTGGCACGAGGCCTCATCGCAGTGACGGCAACATCTGTTGAACTTGTTGAATCCGCTTAATACTCTCTACTCTCTTGGCTTGCTGCGCACTGCCTAACCGTCACCCCTGGCCAGACTATCCGCCACAGTATTCCTGTGCCTGGGAATCCACTGAACCTGCACACGGTCGAACCCCGCCAGCAGGGCGCGCGCCTTGTCATAAAT
Source organism: Comamonas sp. 4034 (assembly GCF_050434545.1). Classification (NCBI taxonomy): domain Bacteria; kingdom Pseudomonadati; phylum Pseudomonadota; class Betaproteobacteria; order Burkholderiales; family Comamonadaceae; genus Comamonas; species Comamonas sp. 4034. The sequence continues at coordinate 67,013 of NZ_JBNDIT010000018.1, forward strand.
ATCGGCCAGCCGCGCGATAGGCTTGGCAGGGGCTCGCGCCAGTTGTTCGGCAAGAATGCTGTTGTCGGTATAGAGCAGTACCTCGCGCGCGCCCAGTTGCTGCAACCAGTGCAGCGCATGGATGGCGGCACGCGCTTCGGCTTCGTTGTTGCAACCCGTGCCGGGCAGTGCCACGCTGAAACTGTGGCTTTGCCCATTGGGCGCCAGGGCCGCGCCGCCAATGCGCATGCGCCCGGGATTGGGGAGGGCGCTGCCGTCGACATGGACGGTCCAGAGTGAGGATTGCATGGCTGCAGCATAGCAGTCGGCCATGCGTGACGTATGTTGCATATCCTTTCCCCAGGCCATTGCCCCATGGCGGCGACGCGGCAATAGGTCACAAAAGCTTCATCGATATGCCATGCCGAGGTCACAGAACATTCAGATACTTCCTGCCGATCCATCCCATACAACGCAGGAAAGTTCGGAATGCAAAACTGGAAGAAGCTCGTGGCGGCCGCAGCCGCATTGGTGGCCGCAGGTGCGGCATATGCCCAAAAGACCGAGCTGACGGTCTATACCGCGCTGGAAATCGACCAGCTCAAGGCCTACGAAACCGCCTTCACCAAGAGCAACCCCGATATCGCAATCAAGTGGGTGCGCGATTCGACGGGCGTCATCACCGCCAAGCTGCTCGCCGAAAAGGCCAACCCCAAGGCGGACGTGATCATGGGCGTGGCTGCATCGAGCCTGGCCATTTTCGACAAGAACGACATGCTGCAAGGCTACGCGCCCAAGGGCCTGGAAGCCATTACCGCCAAGTACCGCGACAGCAAGAACCCACCGCACTGGGTGGGCATGGACGTGTTCGGCGCCACCATCTGCTTCAACACGGTCGAAGCGAAGAAGCGCAATATTCCTGTGCCCACCAGCTGGCAAGACCTGACCAAGCCGGAGTTCAAGGGCCAGGTCGTGATGCCCAACCCTGCATCGAGCGGTACCGGCTACTTCGACGTGGCCGCCTGGCTGCAGCTGTTTGGTGATGACAACGGCAAGGGCGGCGGCTGGAAGTACATGGACGCGCTGCACGAGAACATCGCCCAGTACACCCACTCGGGCTCCAAGCCCTGCAACATGGCGGCCCAGGGCGAGTACGTTGCCGGCATCTCGTTCGAATACCGTGGCCACGCAAACAAGGCCAAGGGCGCGCCTATCGACCTCGTCTTCCCCAAGGAAGGTCTGGGCTGGGATCTGGAAGGCATCAGCATCTACAAGGGTACCAAGCATGAGCAGGCCGCCCAGAAGCTGGTGGATTGGGCCGTGAGCAAGGATGCCATGGAGCTGTATGGCAAGAACTTTGCCGTCACCGCCATGCCCGGCGTGGCGCCCAAGCTGGCCAATATTCCTGCCGACTACGAATCGCGCCTGATTCCGCTGGATTTCGGCAAGATGGCCGATAGCCGCGAACGCGTGCTGGCCGAGTGGACCAAGCGTTACGACGCCAAGAGCGAAGCCAAGAAGTGAGCGAGCGGGAAACAGCGTCCATGAATGCAGAACTGACCGGACAGAGCGCCGCCGCAACGGCCCCTTTGCCGTTGCGTGACACGTCGTACGCATTTGAGCCCCTGGGCGCGCCGGCGGTGCGCCCGCAGGATACAGGTGTCCCGTACCTTGACATTCGTCATCTGCACAAGCGCTACGGCAGCTTTACCGCGCTGCAATCGGTCAGCCTGCAGATCCAGCGCGGCGAGCTGGTGTGCTTTCTGGGGCCTTCGGGCTGCGGCAAGACCACCTTGCTGCGGGCGATTGCAGGGCTGGAAGCGCAGACCAGCGGCGAGGTGTGGCAGGACGGCAAGAACATCTCCGAGCTGCCTGCCGCCCAGCGCGACTACGGCATCGTGTTCCAGTCGTATGCGCTGTTTCCCAATCTGACCGTGGCGGACAACGTGGCCTACGGCCTCGTGAGCCAACGCCAACCCAGAAGCCTGGTGACGCAGAAGGTGCATGCCTTGCTGGAGACGGTAGGCCTGTCGGGCAGCGGCCCCAAATACCCGGCACAACTCTCGGGCGGACAGCAGCAGCGCGTGGCATTGGCCCGGGCGCTGGCCATGTCACCCGGCATGCTGCTGCTGGACGAACCCCTGTCTGCGCTCGACGCCACGGTGCGCGTACACCTGCGCAATGAAATCCGGGCGCTGCAGCAGCGCCTGTACGTGACGACCATCATGGTCACGCACGACCAGGAAGAGGCCATGGCCATCGCCGACCGGGTGGTGGTGATGAACCATGGCGTGGTGGAGCAGGTGGGCACGCCGATGGAGATTTACCAGCGGCCCGCCACCCCCTTTGTGGCCGAATTCATCGGCAAGGCCAACAAGCTCCAGGCCATTGCGGCAGGAGATGGCGGCATCACCCTGGGTGGCCACAAGCTGTTCTGCCCGCAGACGCCGCAGCTCGCCAAAGGCCAGGCGCTCGATGTGTACCTCCGCCCCGAGGACTGCAGCGTGCACAACTGCACGGCAATGCCGCCTGCCGCAAGCGTGCCGCCCGCGACGGGCGCGCCCGTGTGGACGGGCCGTGTCGAACACATGGAATTTCTGGGCGCCACCTGCATCGTGCACGCCGAAGTGCCGCGCCTGCCCGAGCAGCGCATTCAGCTGCAGCTGTCGCTTGCGCAGTGGACCCAGCTCGATGTGCAGCCTGGCCGCTGGCTGCAGTTCTCGGTCAACGCCACACAGTTGAAGATTTTTGCGCAGAGATATTGATAGCTGCCAGCGCTTGATGGACGGGCGCTAGTGCCTAATTTCACTAGAAACCGCGCCGGGCTTAGACAACAACGGCCCTTGGGCGCTCGGGCCGCGCAGTGCAGGCGGCAGCGGGCTTTCGGAGCTTTATGACTTCTTCCACCACCACCCTGAATAGCGGCACGGCTCCATCGGGCTTGCGCAGCGCGGGTATTCGCACAGCCCCCGCTGATCGCATGGGGCACGCCGGGCTGCTTCTTCTCACCGCGCTGCTGGTCGTCGGGCTGCTGGCTCCGCTGGCTGCCTTGCTCAGCCACGCGTTTGCCCCCGGGCAGAACGGGGAGGGCGCGGGCCTGGCCCGGTTCATCCAGTACTTCCAGTCTCCAGCCTTGCTGCGCAGCCTGTGGAACAGCATCTGGGTGTCGCTGCTGGTGACCGTGTTCGTGGTGCCTCTGGCTTTTGGGTTTGCCTATGCCATCACGCGCTCTGGCATCCGTGGCAAGGGCGTGCTGCGCAGCATCAGCCTGCTGCCGCTGCTCGCGCCATCGCTTTTGTCGGCCATCTCGCTCATCTACTGGTTTGGCAACCAGGGCGTCTTCAAAGGCACGGTGCAGGCTTTCGGCTTTGACAGCATCTACGGCGCGCCCGGCATCGTGCTCGCCCAGTGTTTTGCCACCTTTCCCCATGCCCTGATGATCATGGTGACCGCGCTGGCCGTGGGCGACCAGCGCCTCTACGAAGCCGCTACCGCCCTGGGGGCGAGCCGCACGCGCCAGTTTCTCACCGTCACCCTGCCTGCCGCGCGCTATGGCGTGGTGTCGGCAGCGCTGGTGGTATTCACCCTGGTGATCACCGATTTTGGAATTCCGAAGGTGATTGGCGGCAATTTCAACATGCTGGCCACCGATGTCTTCAAGCTCGTGATCGGACAGCAGGATTTTCAGCGCGGTGCTGTGGTGGCCTTGTTGCTGTTGCTGCCTGCCGTCATCACCTACCTGATTGACCGCCAGGTGCAGAAAAAGCAGACCTCGGTACTGACGGCGCGTGCCGTGGTGCTGCAGCCTACCAGGCACGCGGCCACCGACCGCACCTGTGCAGTGCTTGCCTGGGGCATGGCGGCGCTGATGCTGGCCATGTTCGGCATGGCGATCTTTGCATCGCTCGTGCAGTTCTGGCCGTACCAGCTGGGCCTGACCTTGTCGCACTACACCAGTGGCCTGGTGGATGCCGGTGTCGATACCGCCATCTTCAACAGCCTCACCATGGCGGTGAGCGCCGCGATTGCCGGCCCCGTGGTCGTGTTCACTGGCGCCTACCTGCTGGAAAAGACCAAGGGCATGAACGCCGTTCGCCCGGTGCTGCGCCTTCTGGCCATGGTGCCCATGGCTGTACCCGGGCTGGTGCTGGGCCTGGGCTATATCTTTTTCTTCAATGCGCCGGGCAATCCGCTCAATTTTCTGTACCAGACCATGCCGCTCATGGTGCTGTGCACGGTGATGCACTACTACACCACCGGCCACATGACCCTGGTGACCGCGCTCAAGGCCATCGATGGCGAGTTCGAAGCCGTGAGTGCGTCGCTGAAGGTGCCTTTCTACCGCACCTTGTTCAAGGTGACCTTGCCCATGTGCCTGCCCGCCCTCCTGGAAGTGTCGCGCTACTTCTTCGTTGCGGCGATGACGACGATCTCGGCCGTGGTGTTTCTGTATTCACCGGATACGCGGCTGGGCGCCGTTGCCATCCTGAACCTGGACGAAGCGGGCGACATGGCTGCCGCCGCCGCCATGGCCGTGATGATTGCCGCCATCAGCTGCGTGATGACCGTGCTCTACCAGGTGGCAGGCTGGTGGCTGACGCAGAAGACCCAGGCATGGCGCAAGCGTTAGTTGTTAATAAATAGTGTGCTAGCCCAATGTGGATGCGCGCAGTGCTATCAAATTTCATAGCGTGCCGCCAGTGACATGTTGGACAAAAGGGAAAACAGTGAGCAGTTTTGATGTGATCGTGGTGGGCGCGGGCATTGTAGGCCTGGCGCATGCGTATGAGGCTGCCCGCAAGGGCCTGAAGGTGTGCGTGGTGGACCGTGACGTCGCTTGCGTGAGTGCATCCATCCGCAATTTCGGCTTTGTGACCGTGACCGGGCAGGGCGCAGGCGACACCTGGCGGCGCGCGCGCTACGCCCGCGACGTGTGGGCCGTCATCGCACCGCAAGCCGGCATCCAGGTGGTGCACCAGGGCCTGAACGTGGTGGCGAGCCGCGAAAAAGCCGTGGACGTGCTGAACGCCTTCATGGCAACTGACATGGCCCAGAGCGTGGGCTGCGAGCTGTGGAGCCCCGAGCAGGCCGCGCGGCACGCGCCTGAACTGAAGCTGGGCAATGCCCGGGCCGTGCTGCACAGCCCTGTCGACCTGCGCGTGGAGTCGCGCCAGGCCATTGGTCAGCTCACGCGCTGGCTGGCCGAGCAGCACAACGTCACTTTTCGCTTTGGCGAAGCCGTGCTGGAAGTGGCTACGCCCAAGGTGGTAACCGCCAAGGCAACCCTGCACGCAGAGCGCGTGGTGGTCTGCACCAATGCCGACATCCATGGCCTCTACAGCCAGTTGTTTACCAAGCACCAGGTGCGGCTGTGCCAGTTGCAGATGCTGCGCGTGCGGCCGCAGGCGGGCTTCAAGCTGACAGCCTCCGTCATGGGCGACCTGAGTCTGGTGCGCTACCACGGCTACAGCAAACTGCCACAGGCCCAGGCACTGCTTGCGCAACTGCAGCAGGAAGAGGGCGAGAGCCTCGCGCATGGCATCCATCTGATCGCCGTACAAAGTGCCGATGGCAGCCTGGTGGTCGGAGATTCGCACCACTACGGCGCGTCGGTTGCGCCTTTTGCGATGGACGATGTGGACGAGCTGATGCTACGCCACATGCGCGAGGCACTCCATCTGGGCGACTACATGGTGACGGAGCGCTGGGTAGGCATCTACCCCTCGGCGCCCGACACCGATTGCTTCATCGAGGCGCCGGACGACGCCACCCGGGTTGCCGTGGTCACCAGCGGCACCGGGGCCAGCACCGGTTTTGGCGTGGCGCATGACACCTTCGAGAACTGGTAGGCCACCGTGCTGCCATGGTGCGGCCCGTGCCTTGCCCCCACAACCTTGAAACCATTGGATATCCGAAATGACGAACTTTCACCATACCGACCGCGTTCAGGCCGTCGTCTTTGACTGGGCCGGCACGATAGTCGACTTTGGCTCGCGTGCCCCCATGGGCGCCTTTGTCCAGCTGTTCAAGGACTTCGGCATCGACATCACCATCGCGCAGGCACGCGGCCCCATGGGCTCTGCCAAGTGGGACCACATCCATGCGCTGTGCAGTCTGCCGGAGGTCGCCGCCCAATGGGAGCGCAAATATGGCAAGCCCGTGGCCATCAGCGATATCGACCACCTGTATGAAGTATTCACCCCGATGAACGCCCGCGTGGTTGGCGATTTTGCCGATTTCATTCCCGGGGCGCTCGATGTGGTGGCCCGGCTGCGCGCCGATGGCATCAAAATCGGCAGCACTACCGGCTACAACCGCCCGATCATGGATGTGCTGCAACCCATTGCCGCCAAGGCGGGCTACGCGCCAGACAACATCGTCTGCGCCGGCGATCTGGCCGCAGGCCGCCCCAGCCCCTTGATGATGTACCGCTGCTTTGCCGACCTGGGCGTGTGGCCCGCATCTACCGTGGTGAAGGTGGACGACACCGGCGTTGGCATTGCTGAAGGCTTGAACGCGGGCTGCTGGACGGTGGGCGTCGCCATCAGCGGCAACGCCAACGGCCTGTCTCTGCCCGAATGGCAGGCACTGCCACCGGCCGAGCAGGCGCCAGTGCGCGCATCTGCCACCCGGCAGCTGCAGGAGGCGGGCGCACATTTTGTGATCGACAGCGTGGCAGACCTGCTGCCGGTGATTACCCAGATCAACGAGCACCTTCAAAAACAGGAGCTGCCAGCGCGCGCTGCGTAAGCGTTGGGGGCCATTTTCATCCAGAAAAAAGCCGCTGCAGATCATGCCTGCAGCGGCTTTTGCAATTGCCAGGCTGGCCTGGGCTTAAAGCTTAGGGCTTGACCTTGTAGGTATCACCCAGAACCACACCTTCGCGGCGCGGATCGGCGCCGCCGGTGAGGCGTGCCTCGCCCGCGCTGGAGGCAGTGCGGATCACCGTGCCCACGCCGCTCGACTGGGCATTGACCGACACGGTGTGACCCATGGCGCGCAGCGCCTGCACCAGCGGATCGGCATCGCCATTGTTGGCCGCCACGATATTGGGGTGCTCGCCGCCCAGATTGGTGGTCTTGCTGTTGGCCGCGCCAAAGTTCACCAGATTGGTGGCTTGTTGCGCATCCAGGCCCCAGTCCAGCGCGCCTACCAAGGTCTTGGTGACAAACTGGATGATGGTGCTGCCGCCAGGCGAGCCCGTCGCCATCTTGAAGGCGCCGGGCGTGCCGTCTGCATTGGCATCGAACACCAGGGTTGGCGCCATCGAACTGCGGGGACGCTTGCCAGCTTCGAGCTTGTTGGCGATCGGCAGGCCATCTGCCGAGGTGGGCGTGGCAGAGAAATCGGTCAACTGGTTGTTCAGCACAAAACCTTGGGTGATGTGGTACGAACCCATGCCCGCTTCCACCGTCGTCGTCATGCTCACAACGTTGCCCTTGGCGTCGACAATGGTCATGTGGGTGGTGCCGTTTTCAGCCACCTTGCTCACACCCATGCGGGTATTGCCGAACTGGCCTGCCGTGGCGGTGCCCATGCTCTGCTTGGTGGAGATGAGTGCGGCGCGGCTCTTGAGGTAATTCTTGTCGAGCAGGGTAGAGCCCACAGGGCCGGGCAGGGGGGTGAAGTCCGTATCAGCCACATACACGTCGCGGTCCGCATAGGCGAGGCGCTCGGCTTCGCTGACCAGATGCACGCCCATGGCCGTCGGCTTGCCGCCTTCCAGATCCAGCGCCGTAGGTTTGTGCGGTGCCAGATCAAAATTCTCCAGCACGCCCATGGCCTGCGCCACCGCAATGCCGCCGGACGATGGGGGTGGCATGCCACAGATCACATACTTGGCGCGGTAGGTGGTGCAGACCGCATCGCGCTTCTTGGCCTGGTAGCCAGCCAGATCGGCCATGGTGGTAACGCCCGGGGTGATGGGCGTGCCTGTGGTCACGTTCTGCGTTACGCCAATCTTGTTCACGATACCTTGCGCCACGGCGCCGGTATAGAACGCATCGGCGCCACCCGTGGCAATCTTGGTCAAGGTTGCTGCGTAGGCGGGGTTGGTAAACGTCTGGCCCAGGCTCTTGGTGGATCCGTCTGCATTGAAATACAGCGCAATCGCATCGGCATCGGCCTGCAGCGCCGTCTTGGCGCCCGCCAGCGCATCCGACATGCGGCCGCTGATCTTGAAGCCATTGGTGGCCAGATCAATACCGGGCTGGATCAGGTCCTTCCAGGGCTTGCTGCCGTGGTCCTTGTGCGCAAGATCGAGCATGCGCACAGCGCCTGGCGTGCCCACCGCGCGGCCACTGGCACGGGCGCTGGGCTGCGGCACGGTCTTGTCGGCATCGCTGATGTAGCGCAGGTAATCCGGCGTGGCTGCGGCGGGCGCCGTTTCACGGCCATCATAAGCCGTCACTTTCTTGCTGGCCGCATCGTAATACAGCATGAAAGCGCCGCCGCCAATGCCGCTCGATTGTGGCTCCACCAGCCCCAGCACCATCTGCACGGCAACCGCCGCATCAACCGCAGAGCCACCGGATTTGAGCACCTCGCAACCTGCCTTGGACGCCAGCGGATTGGCAGTGACCACCATGTACTTGTTGCCTTCCACGGCCTTCTTGCCAGTGCGATAGCCAGAGGCAAGTTCGGGAAACGATGGATCGCCTGGCAGGCCAGACCCCACCACCACCGAGCCGTCGTTTGTGGACGCCTCACAGGCCGTGCTGACCAGCTTGTCGTCATTGCCGCCAGAGCTGCCACAGCCCGCCAGAGACAACAACACAATCGACCCCAATGCCACAAGGCTGTAGCGTGGTGACACGGAAGACGCAGGATGGGATGGGATTTGCATTGGGTAATTTCTCCTTGGATGGGCCAAGAGGAAATTGTGGACGCAAAGCTTCTTCACGGAACACAGAATTACCCAGAGTTAACCCTGAATGTCGTCTGGATCGAGAAAAGGGTTTGATCTGGGTTCATTGCCGAGGAATGCGGTCCATGGGGTTGTCGTGTTACTCCATTTTTAACTTAACATAATATACATCGTATCAATTAAAGAAGAAGTACGGCCTGCGCCGCCATGACCCAGACACCCGCACCCGCATTGCGTCTCGATTTCGGGACATGTACCGCAGTGCTGGCATGTCTCGCACTCAGGCTGCGCAGTTTTTTCAGGTCAGCGAGCGCACTTTGCATAACTGGGAAAGCGGCATGCATGACATCCCGTACACCGCGTACCGGCTGATCCGCCTGCACCGCGGCTACGAGCTGCCCAGCAAGGGCCAAGCGGTCATGGCAGTTATCGCGGCGATGGCGCGCAGTGCATGGCGGCGTTGGGTCATCTCAGGCATCAACTGCACCAATCAAAGGTCCGGTGGCTCGCCTTTGGCGAGCAAGGATCGCGCCCATTTCTCCAACGCCGGGCGGGTACGCTCCTGGTATTCAAAGGTCTGAAAGGCGCGCCGAGAGCCGCTCTCTTCCATTCCCTTCACCTTGCCAAAAAGGGGAAACCAGTAATACCCCCAAAACATCAGCCAGCGCACATCCAGCACAAAGCGCTCGTTGGGAATGCCAGCATTCGTAAAGTCGCGCTTGAGGTTGTAGCTGTTCATGTTGGGGGAGTTTGCCTTGTCAAAATTCGTCAACCACGGGTGAGGGTTGATATAGAACTGCCCTCCCCCCAACGTATAAGGCTCCTTGACCGCCAAACGCCGGTCGGCCACAACGCCTGGCCATTCCTCGCGCACCATACTCCCTTCACCATCTAGCAACTGTCGCATCACCATCAAGGTTTTTGTCTCAAAGGTATAGGCAAATTCCGCAGCACCATGGATAGCCTTGAAGCTGCCATCGGTTTGCAACTCGAAGCCAGTGAATACCTGTTTGCGCACAGGGCCTACAAACTGCTTCCAGGCCAGGTACAGCGCATAGGCTTTGCCGGGGGGCATGTCGGGGGCTTTGGGCATATCAGGCGCCCAAGGAGACCAGGGTTTGGAAATGGAAGTGCTAGCTTTACCGCAGCCCGGCAAGGGCCAAGCGGTCATGGCAGTTATCGCTGCAATGGCGCGCAGTGCATGGCGGCGTTGGGTGATCTCAGGCATCAACTGCACCAATCAAAGATCCGGTGGTTCGCCTTTGGCGAGCAAGGCGCGGGCCCATTTCTCCAACGCTGGGCGGGTACGATCCTGGTATTCAGAGGACTGAAAGGCACGATCGCCTCCACTCTCCACCATTCCCTTCACTTTTCCAAAAATAGGAGCCCAGTAATATCCCCAGAACATCAGCCAGCGCACATCCAGCACAAAGCGCTCGTTTGGAATGCCAGCATTCGTAAAGTCGCGCTTGAGGTTATAGGAGTTCATATCCGGTGAGCGCGCCATGTCCAGATCTGTCAACCACGGATGCGGGTTGATGTGGAATTGCCCTCCACCCAACGTAAAAGGCTCCTTGGTCGCCAAACGTCGGTCGGCCACAACGCCTGGCCAGTTCTCGCGCACCATACTTCCTGCTCCATCAACCAGCCTCCGCATCACCATCAAGGTCTTGGTCTCGAAGTTGTAGGCAAACTCGGCTGCGCCATGGATGGCCTTGAAGCTGCCATTGGTCTGCAGTTCGATACCCGTAAAGTAACTTTTGCGCACAGGGCCTACAAACTGCTTCCAGGCCAGGTACAGTGCGTAGGCTTTGTCGGGGGGCATGTCGGGGGCTTTAGGCATATCAGGGGTCCAGGGAGTCCAGGGCTTGGGAATGGTGGCGCGAGCGCCGCAGCCCAGCACCGGCATGGCTGCCAAGGCAGTAGCCATGCGCAAGGCGTGGCGGCGATTGCTGAAATTAGTGGGCATGGGTGCTAGCAGCATGACCCATTGGGGCCCTTGGGCACCGGGTACTTGCGGTTGAGATAATCCAGATAGGTGCCGTCCATGGAATGCGCCTCGATGGGGTTCCATTGCGGATTGGCAAAGACATTGCTGGTGGTGTTGGGCGCCATGCCAAAGGGCCGGTTGGTATTGCGCTGGTCTGCGCCAATCAAATGCGGCACCGGATCGGAAAAGTTGGTGAACTGGGTGTAAGTGGGCCCGGTTGGCCAGCCACGCTGGGCGGTGCCAAACGAATAGACGCTCATGTTTTGCATGGCCCGGTTAGCGTAGCCCTTGCCATGTTCTTTTTCCATCTTCTCATACGCAATACCAAGCCCAGTCTGCGCATTCAACCCGCCTTCGCTGTGCGCGAAGATCGTGACCTTTTCGCCGCGTGCACTCATGTCCTGCACCAGTTGGGACAAGGACTGTGCTGCTTTATCCGAGCTATCCCCGTTGATCTTGCGGTTGGCATTGGCAACGTCGCCACCAATGCCATCGGTGGCGTTATACACGCCAATCACTTCGGCGCAGCGCGAATCGGCAATCTTGTGCATGGTGGCGCAGGCGGCCTCGGGCGGGGTATTGATGCCATTGGTGTAGATGATTTTGGGAAATACCTTGCCCGAATTGGCACACCCCCTGGGCTTGGCACCTTCTTCGGGCGGTGTGCTGCTGGATGTGGGGCAGCCCTGGCCCATGTACTGACCGTCTCTGTCTTGCGTACCTTTGGGTGCAAGCAGGTAATCCACACACGGCTCCGCAAGTGGAAACCGCTTGATGAAGGTTGCAACGCCGCCTGCGACCGTTGCGACGAGGTAATTTTCTGCAAACTGGGCTGCCCACTCTGCGCCTTCCCCGATGCTGGAGGCCGCATCGGAGACCGCCTTTGCGGCACTGTTGGCAGCGTCCCCCATGCTCTTGATGGTGTCGCGCGCGGGTATCAAAACGGTCATGGTAGTCAGAACATGTGTTGACGAAAGTCAGTAGCGGTTTGCACCACGGGGCCACAACTCAGGAGGCAGCGGTAATTGAGGAGGCGGCACCTTGAAGCCTTCGCCACGCAAGTGGGCAAATGCGTTCATGTATTGCTCAAGCCATTGGGCCTTTTCCATTTGACTTAGTGCTTTGGATTGCAGAACGGCGCCGGAGGCTGGGTAATAGCTTTCAAAGTCGTGCCCCAGGCAGACCAGCGCCGCGGCATATTGCGCGATGAGTGCAAACTCGGTCATCGGTATGTGCGCAGCGCGCCGGTCGACTGCATTGCGCAGTTCGCCAAACAGCGCTTCGGGCAGGTTGGTCTTGGCAGCCCCCGGCGCCACTTGCAAGAACCAGATGGCCAGGTTGTAGAGCATGGTGTCGCGTCGCAGTCGGTTTTGCTTCTGGGTGGAATAGACATCGATCCGCTCCAGCATCATGGCCTCCGTGCGGGGTGGGAAGTGGGCTGTGGCCGGGCCTGCCCCGCTGGCTGCCCCAGAGCCAAGGTGATGGTCTGCGTCTGCAGAACCGATACCCCGGCCAGCTTTTGCAGGAAGGTTTCTGGTGCAAGGCTGTAGCGGTAGATTTCACTAACAGTCTCGCGCCCGGCCACGAGAGTGGTTCTCACCCCTTCGACCGCGTAGCAGTGCACAAGCTTTTCAAACATGGCGTAGGAGGCCCGGAGGCTGAGAAACGGCAAGGTATCGCGTAGTACCCGAGGGTCGTAAAAGCGGTACAGCGCTTTGAGGCTTTCGTTGGTATCAGGAATAGCTACATAAGCCATCAGCATTTTTTTCAGGTGCAGCTTGACTTTGGTCATGTCTTTTTCAGACGTGGCGAGAAATACGCCCCAGGAATCGCCCCAGCCTTGGTTGAACCATTGGTCAAACAACGGTGAGCTGTCTGTGGCAGCGAGCAACCAGGGGCCTTCGCGCCCCATGGTGAGAAACGCCTGACCATCAAGCAGACTCACTGCGGTACCGGGGTGCTTTTGGAGATGCTGCTCTATGAGCGCATAAACCAGTCCATTGCGGCGGGCGCCGTCTGCAATGACCCAATATGAGAGACCGTCGCTTCGCAACGCAGTACTGATGCCGTTGGCGCGGATCTGTGCGAGAGACATGGGCTGCGCCTGTGGCTTCACCCCCTGCTGCCCTGGTGTGTTTGGACTCATCAAATTCACCCCGCCCCGTACGTGTTGTTTGATACGCTCATTCCTGTAGCCCTCCTGCTTGCCCGGCGGCCCCCTGGGGATGTGGGCTTACGTAAGGCGAGCCTTGATCCGAGGCTTTTTTGAGGCAGTTGCCGGGTGCTGTGCGTCCAATGCGTACGGTGCTGCTGCCTTCTGCCACGCACCCCTTGCATTCCACCTGATCGCCAACCCGGGCAGCCAGCAGGCCCAAGCCCCCAATGCGCACAGTAGGCTCGCCGGTGATGATTTTTTCCTTGTGCCTGCCGTGCTGCACAAGATCGCCCTTTCTCGATGCGAGCAGCCCTTCGATCCGGACGGTTTCACAGCCCTGCAAAATAGTGCCACCGCCTTTCTTGTGCAATACGCCATCGGTAATCCTTGCTGCCGGTTGTCCCATCGATAAACTCCTTATTTATATGGGTGCATGCGTCGCTTGCTGATCAGCTTTTGCCACCCGGATTCCATCCCGGTGTCGCACCTGCAGGAGAGGAGCCTCCCGAAGCACCGCTACCCATGCCATTGCTCATATCACCCATTGCGCCGCCCGACAGCACATTGCCCGCCACTCCGGCCAGAGCACCCAATCCACCTTCTTTGACGGCCTTGGTCAGCTGGGCCAGCCCTTGCAATTGCTGCACCGCGCTCAACGCGCCCTTGAGGCCTGCGCCCATGCCACTGAGGTTATCCATGAGGCCATCGAGCTCGGACATGGCAGGAGGCGGGGGTGGAGGTGGAGCAGGTGGCGCATCCGGTGCAGGTCTGGCCTTGCCGCAATTGATGTCCACACCTGCGCTGTCCATATTGATGGCACTGCCTCCAATGACTTCGACATGTGTGCCCTGCAGGTAAATGCCGCCTTCGCTTTGGAGAACAATCTTCGCTGCACCGCAACTGAGTTCCAGATGGTCGCCAGCGGTTTGCAATATCACCTTGCCCGCTGCGTGCTGGCTGTATTCGCCGATGTTGACCTTCCACACCTTGCCAATGTTCAGCTTGAATGTGTCTCCGACCCCCATATCGCTGTTCTTGGCGACATCCAGGCTATGGTCATTGCCGATCTTGAAGCTCTGGTCGTGACCAATCTGTGAACTCTGGTTCACGCCTACCAGCGTATTCATCAACATCCCGACATTCACGCTATACGCAATGCCGATGTTGCTCATGCGTGCAATACCGACATTGTCGAGATTGGCAACGCCGGTTGTTTCATTCTTGATCTTTGCGGTCTTGATCGTCCAATTCCTACCGATGGAATCACTCTCGTTGCGACCTATGGTCTTGTCCCGATTGGCGCCGATTTTGACTTTCTCGTTGTTGCCAACATCCTCGGTCCGATCAATACCAATCGATATCTTCTCGTTCAGGTCTACCCGCTCCTTGCGGTTCTGGTGGATGGTGATGGTTTCGTCCAGGTCCACCTCTTCGGTCCGCCAACCGTGTACGTTGATCTTCTCGTTGCGGTCCACCACCTCGGTTCTGTCGCGGTGGATGGTGTTGAATTCATCGCGGTCGATGACCTTGCTCCGATCTCTACCGACCCACTTCGACTCATCGTTCTCTACCTCGGTGAGCTGGTCTTTCTGCGCATGCAGCCACAGCTGCTCTTGTCCCGCCTTGTCTTCAAAGCGCAGTACATTGGCTGTGCCGGGGCTGTCCTTCAAGCCGTCGCCAGATGTGCCACCCTGGCTGCTGCGGGTCTTGATGCCCGACATGGTCTTGTTGGCCGGCAAGTCCCACGGCACCGTCTGCATGGCGTTGTACACGCGCCCGGTGATGATGGGGTAGTCCGGGTCACCGTTCAGAAAGTCCACAATCACTTCCTGCCCGATGCGCGGGATGTGCATGCTGCCGTAGTTGCTGCCCGCCCAGGTCTGGGAGACGCGTATCCAGCAGCTGCTGTTTTCATCAAAGCTGCCGTACCGGTCCCAGTGGAACTGCACTTTAACCCGCCCGTATTTGTCGGTGTAGATTTCCTCGCCCGCCGGGCCTGTGATGACCGCCGTCTGCGGCCCCGTGGTGTGGGGCTTGGGGGTGACGCGTTGGCTGCGGTACGCCGTGCTTTTGGGCATGACCGCAAAGCTGATGCGGTACGTAGTGCCGCTGTCGATGCCCCCGCGCTTGGCGGCGCCCGAGCCCCCTGCTCCGTCGCTTCTGCGCACGTTCTCTTCAAAGCGGTAGTGGGCCGATTCGATGAGGTATTCCTTGTTCTGGTCCCCCCGCGGGTATTTGCTGAAGGTAAAGAGGTAGCCGGGGGCGATGTTGCGGGCATTGCCCTCGCCTTGGGCTATTTCCCGCTGGGCCTTTTGCTGCTCGATGCGGATGCGCGCATAGTTCTCGCCGTCCCCGGACTCGGTGTAGCCCCCCGGCCACTCGTATTGCTCTCTGCTGTCTTCGCTGTGGCCTGCGGGCTGCTGCTGGCGGGTGTCCAGGATGGCCTTGGGCTTTTCGAAGTCGTAGTCGTCGGCGGCAAAGTTGCCGCTGGCTATGTCTTCTGCAAAGACCCAGCCGTCGATGAAGTCTTCGTCGTGGACGTGCGCTGCCCGGTTGTTGGGGTAGTAGGCAATGGTGGTGGGGCCATTGGGCAAAGGGCTGACAGAGCCGATATCATCAGCGAGCACGAGTTTGTGGCTTCCATTGCTATGGGCAAAGAAGTAGAAGATGCCTTCTTCTTCCATAAGGCGCGAGACAAAGTTGAAATCTGTCTCACCGTACTGGACGATATAGGTCCATTGCCGGTAGTGGCCGGTTAACCGGTCTTCAATGGAGAAGCCATATTTGCCCAGCACGTCTTTGATAATGTCGGGCGCTTTTTGGAACTGGAAGATTTTGAAATCGGAGCGGCGTGTGGCATGCCACAGCCAGGGCCTGAGCACCGCTTCGTAGGCGCTGAAATCGCCGTCTCTGCCGATGTAGGTGAACTGGGTGACTTGGCCGGAGATGAACCGCTTGCCCCCGCCGCCCTTCTCCGTGGTGAGGTCCACCTCGATGCTCATGTCCTTGCCCAGCAAGGATTTGGCGGGGATGCCAGGGAAGTTGCCGAGCAGCCGTACCCGAAATTCGAACAGCCGCGATATCTGCTCCGAGCCCTCCAGCGAGCGAAATTCCAGCTCTTCGCCCAACGGGCTGTGCGCAATGAATGTGCGATTCAATCTCTGCTCCTCCATGGAGATTGGTAACTGCAGGCGGTATTTGCCTTGTCACCTGTTTTTATTCCAGGGAGGATTTTAATGATTTTGCCTGAATATAATATCTATATATCAATATACATATTCAATACAACAACAGTCAGAATATCTACGCAAATTACTTTCAATTAATCAATTTCTTCTATTTATACGAAAAATCAAATGTCAAATAGACTCGCCTTGAAAGACAAGACACTCATGAATGCCAGATACTTCTGTACGTGACGCAGACCTGCTCAATAGAGGAGATCAGGCGATAGTCGGCGCCGAAATTTGCTGAATCCGCGCGCACTCCAGTACGCCGACGGTCACGGTCTATGGGTCGTTGCCGTTGCTAAGGGCAAGGCGGGCCCGTATCGATCCATATCGCATGACAGCATGGGTCTATTGCTGCTGAAGAAAGTTGACAACCATCCATGAACCCTGCTGCAATGGCGAAAATATTTCTCGAAGGGATTGATAAAAATTCCATGAATTCTTGGTTTTTTTAAAAAAGCCATTTCATATTCATCGGCTCTTGGGGCGGTTGCGAGGTATTGCATTCAGCATTTCCATGTCCGTCCAGGCTGCCTATGATATGTAAAGACTCCGGATCAAGGCCAAGGCCATCTCAGCCTGATTCGATGCTTTTATATAAAAATCATGATCAATGGGATGGGTTTGCTTGAACACAAACTGCCACATGGCGGCCTTTGCAGGAGCTTCTATGTCACGATCAACTCGCCATCGATTTGCGGTGTCCAAGTCGCCTCTGGGCGTCGTTACCGGCCTTGGATTGATGCTATTGGGTACCTTCGCCCATTCCGCTTCCGACACGCCCTCCACCCAGTTGCGTCCGCAAGATGTAGCGGTGCTCGCGGCCAGTTGCGCCAACTGCCACGGCGCGGATGGGCGCAACTCCGGTGGCATCACCCCATTGCGCGGCCTGCCGCAGGAATATTTGCTGCAACGGCTGCAGTCGTTCAAAGCCGGAACTGCCAAGGACGCCACGGTGATGGACCGCATGGCGAAGGGCTATGACGACGCGCAACTTCAAGTCCTGGCCCAGTGGTTCAGCAAGGAGAAGCCATGATGCCAATACGCCGTAGAGATCTCCTGGGGGGTGCAGCCGCCGGAGCGGTCAGCTTGGCCATGCCCGCCATTGTTCGTGCCCAGGCAGCCTCGGCCCACGTGGTGGTCGTGGGCGGGGGGTTTGGTGGAGCCACCGCCGCTCGCTATCTGCGGCGGTTTGCGCCGCACATCAATGTGATCTTGGTAGAGCCCTCCGAGCGCTTTTACACTTGCCCGTTCTCCAATCTGTACCTGGCTGGGCTGCGCAGCTGGGACAGCATTGGCCATGGCTATGACGGTTTGCGCAAAGCCGGTGTGACCGTGGTGCGGGCGAGCGCTGAATCGGTTGACGGCGCAGCACGCAGCATCAAGCTCTCCGATGGTCAGACGCTGCGCTATGACAAGCTGGTGCTCTCGCCCGGCATTGATATGCGCTGGAATGCCCTGGAAGGTTATGACGAGGCAGCAGCCCAATGGGCGCCCCACGCCTGGAAGGCCGGTGCCCAGACCCAGTTGTTGAAAAAGCAACTGGAGGCCATGCCCGATGGCGGGCGCTTTGTGATGGTCATCCCCGACAACCCGTTCCGCTGTCCGCCCGGCCCTTACGAGCGGGCGGCCATGGTTGCGCACTATCTGAAAACGCACAAGCCCAGAAGCAAGATTCTCCTGCTGGACAGCAAGGACCAGTTCTCCAAGCAAGGCCTGTTTATCCAGGGCTGGAAGGCGCTGTATGGCGACATGATCGAGTGGATCAAGCAATCTGACGATGGCAAGGTCGGCCGCGTGGATGCCAGGCGCCTGGAGGTGGAAACCGTCTTTGGCAACCGCTATACAGCAGACGTCCTCAACGTGATTCCTGCGCAGAAGGCGGGGTTCATTGCCGAGCGTGCTGGTGTGGCGGACGCAAGCGGCTGGGTGCCGATCAAGGCGGAGAATTTCGAGTCCCGGTTGGTGCGCCATATCCATGTGCTGGGCGACGCCACCATTGCAGCGCCCATGCCCAAGTCCGGCTTTGCCGCCAACATCCAGGGCAAGGTCGCCGCAGCGGCGATTGCCGCCGAGTTGGCAGGCAGCGCTCTGCCGACTGCCTCGTTTGCCAATACCTGCTACAGCTTTGTCGGCCCGGACTACGGCATTTCTGTGGCGGGGGTTTACCGCGCTCAAGAGGGCAAGCTGATGGAAGTGCCCAACTCTGGCGGGGTCAGCCCCGCCAACAAGGATGCCGCGTTCCGCAAGGCCGAGGCGGACTACGGGGCCGCCTGGTACAAAGCCATCAGCACTGATATCTGGGGGGCCTGAGATGCAGGGCTGGCGCGTGCGTGAAGGCGCCTTCTGTCAGTAGTCAGCAGCAAGCGGATTGCAAACTGTTTGCAATCCGCTTGCTGCCCCCGAATAAGGCGCCAAGGTCTCCATCAACTCAATGGATCAACGGATCCTAGCTTTACCTGCCCTGAGATGACAGCGTGCCCGTAAATCCAGCACCTTCGCACACAGGCATTTTCCTATTTGCCTTGGAGGGTTTTTGGCCGAATGGGAGTGCGCCATTGGTGCAGAAACCCAATGTCTTCTTGGTCATCGCATCAGGGGTAAACCAGGCATGCATTGCTTCTTTTTCCATCATATGAAAGTGCTCTGAGAAAAAAATATTTTCTCAGAGCACCCATCCGCAAAATGCACCCTGGTATGCACAATATTCGGCAGATGCATCCTTCAGCCGCATAGCTTGCGGGCTTGATTTGACTTATGTCAAGACTCCAGGGATTTCTGCACTTTCATGTGGCACTTTCATAGGGATGAAAGATCATTAAATTATGATCAGGCCAGAAACTAAGCATGTATCAAAATAAAATTCCCTGATTAAAATTCATTTCTTGTTATATTTTTTGCATTGATTTCATCGATGCATTTTGCCTGTTGCATATTTATCATCTAAGCGCTTGCCACAGAGAAATAATTTCTGAGATTTTGGACAACCGCTTACCCAGCGATACAGGTGTTGGGTCTCAGGGCGCATCCCTTGCGTTTTCCATCAACGCCCAAGCGAATAGAAACCTTCATTCAGGAAAAGGAGTGAGAATGGCGCAAACCAAAAAAATGACCGTGGTGCAGCTGACCATGCTGACCGTGGTCAACATGCTTGGGTCTGGCATTGTTCTGTTGCCCACCAAGCTGGCACAGGTGGGGGCCATCTCCATCCTTTCCTGGCTGGTCACCGCAACGGGCTCGCTGGCACTGGCCTATGCCTTTGCCCAGTGCGGCATGCTCAGCCGCAAATCTGGCGGCATGGGGGGCTATGCGGAATATGCGTTTGGCCGGGCCGGCAACTATCTGGTGAACTACACCTATGGCACGTCTCTGTTGATCGCCAATGTGGCCATTGGCATCACTGCGGTGGGCTACCTGACGGAGCTGTTTTCTCTGCAGCTGAGCCCCGTGGGTGTAGGCCTCATGACGATTGCATTGCTGTGGATCACTACCATTGCCAACTTTGGCGGTGCCAGCGTGACCGGCAAGATTGGTGGGGTCACCGTCTGGGGCGTGATTCTGCCGGTGGTTGGCGTCTCCACATTTGGCTGGTTCTGGTTCAGCCCCAGCACCTACGCCGAAGCCTGGAACCCGCATGGTTTGTCGCTCCTGCAGGCAGCCAGCTCTTCCGTGGCCATCACCCTGTGGGCGTTTTTGGGAATGGAGTCTGCCTGCGCCAACGCCGACGCGGTGGAGAACCCCGAAAAGAACGTGCCAATTGCCGTGCTCGGTGGCACGATCGGCGCTGCCGTGATCTACATCGTCTCGACCAACGTCATGGCGGGCATCGTCTCAAATCCGGAGTTGGCGGCCTCCACTGCGCCCTTTGGCCTGGTGTTCGCGCACATGTTCACCCCCCTGGTCGGGCAGATCATCATGGGCCTGATGGTGCTGGCATGCATCGGCTCGTTGCTGGGCTGGCAGTTCACCATTGCGCAGGTGTTCAAAAGCTCGTCGGACACCGGCTACTTTCTGCCGATCTTTGCCAAGGTGAACAAGGCAGGTACCCCTATCGTGGCCATGCTGATCTTGCTGGCCGCCCAGACTGGCCTCGCCCTGCTCACCATCAGCCCCGATCTGACCAAGCAGTTCGACACGCTGGTGAACCTGGCGGTGGTGACGAACATCGTGCCCTACATCCTGTCCATGGCGGCCTTGATGACCATCCAGAAGGTTGCGGGCGTGCCCCCTAAAAAGGCCTTGTTCGTCAACATCATCTCGTGGATCGCTGCAGCCTACAGCTATCTGGCCCTGTACAGCTCGGGGACCGAGGCCTTGATGCTCGGCGGCGTGGCAACCATCGTGGGCTTCACGCTCTATGGCTTTGTCAGCACCCGCATGCTGCGCCTGGACCAGGAGCGAGCTGCAGCCACCACTACCAGCCATACCGGCAACACAGCCTGACGCAGACCGCAAGCGCATGTTTTCGCCCTCCTCGCCGCCACACGGCTGGGCAGCGCTTGCGAACATGCTCTCCCAACAGGGGATTTGTCCCCTTGAACCTTTTCGAATTCATCACAACGGAGCCTGAAGATGTTTTTCAAAGCCCTGGACTATCCAACCGTCATTATCGACAGCGAGTTCGACTCGCCCCGCCTGCGCGGCAGCATCATCCGCGCCCTGGCCGAAGAGCTGGAGAACGCAAACCAGCGTGTGATGGCCAATCTCACGCTCGATGATGCGCGTGTGGCTGCACGCACCTATCTGGCAGCCTCCGCAGTCCTGATCTCCATCGACGCACATGAGGATGCCGAGGAACAGTTCCGCAAGATCCAGGATCTGCTGGAAGACAACCTGGCGCGCCACCCCCACCTGCCGGTGTTCTTTTATGGCGAGCGAGGTTCGGTGGAGAAGGTGCCGACCAACCTTGTGAAATATGCGCGCGGGTATTTCTACCTGTTTGAAGACACCAAGAGCTTCATCGCGCGGCAGGTGATGCGGGCGGCCGAAGAGTACATGGAGCACCTGCTGCCGCCCTTCTTCAAGGCACTGATCAAGCACACGGCCAAGTCCAACTACTCCTGGTACACGCCGGGGCATGCGGGCGGCGTGGCCTTCACCAAATCGTCGGTGGGCCGAGCCTTCCACCAGTACTATGGTGAAAACACCCTGCGCAGCGATCTCTCGATCTCTGTGCCCGAGCTGGGCTCCCTCCTCGACCACAGCGGCCCCATACGAGAGGCAGAGGCTGACGCCGCCAGAAACTTCGGCTCCGACCATACCTTCTTCGTGACCAACGGCACCTCTACGGCCAACAAGATCGTCTGGCATGGTACGGTGGCGCGCGGCGATGTGGTGTTTGTGGATCGCAACTGCCACAAGTCACTGCTGCACTCGCTGATCATGACGGGAGCCATTCCCGTGTACTTCTCGCCGAGCCGAAATGCGCACGGCATCATCGGGCCGATCAGCGAAGACCAGTTCTCGCCCAAGGCCATGCAGGCGCGTATCGCACAGGTGCCGCTTGCCGCGCAAGCCATGAAAAACGGCGCCAAGCTGCGCATTGCGGTGGTGACCAACTCCACCTATGACGGCCTTTGCTACAACGCCGAGAAGATTGCCAAGAAAATTGGCAGTGCCGTCGATTTTCTGCACTTTGACGAAGCCTGGTACGCCTACGCCGCCTTCCATCCCTTCTACGAGCATTACTACGGCATGGCCAAGGGCAAGCCGCGTGAGCAGGATGCCATCGTCTTCACCACCCATTCCACCCACAAGCTGCTGGCGGCGTTTTCGCAGGCATCCATGGTGCATGTGCGTGACAGCCGCAAACGCAAGCTCGACATGGGGCGCTTCAACGAAGCCTTCATGATGCACACCTCCACCAGCCCGCTGTACCCGGTGATTGCGGCCTGCGATGTGGCCTCCAAGATGATGGAAGGCGCTGCCGGTGAATCACTGGTGCAGGAAATGCACGACGAATCCCTCGCGTTTCGCCGAGCCATGCTGCAGATCGAATCCGACCTGGACAAGAAAGACTGGTGGTTCAAGGTCTGGCAGCCCGAGCCCGTGGCCAAGCAACTGCGCAAATCCTCATCCCACATTCCACCTGCCCAGGCCAAGGACTGGCAACTGCGCCCCGAAGCCCAGTGGCACGGCTTTGACAAGCTGAGCGACGACTTTGTCATGATCGACCCTATCAAGGTCACCCTCACCATGCCTGGGCTGGACATGGACGGGCACATGGACAAACAGGGCATCCCTGCCAGCGTGGTCAGCAAGTTCCTGTGGACGCGCGGCATCGTGGTCGAAAAAACCAACCTTTACTCGCTGCTAGTGCTGTTCTCCATGGGCATCACCAAGGGCAAGTGGGGAACCCTGGTGGCGGAACTGATGAGCTTCAAGCAGCACTACGAGGCCAATACGCCTCTGGCGCAGGTATTGCCTGACCTGGTGGAGAGCTACCCGCAGGTCTATGCCGACACGGGGCTGCGTGACCTGTGCGACCGCCTGCACCAGTTCAATGTGAGCCACGATGTGCCCAAGGTCATGCGCGAGATGTACGTCGAGCAACCCGACATGGCCATGATTCCGGCAGAGGCCTACAACCTGCTGGTGCAGGGCAAGGTCGAGAAGGTGGAAGTCAAAAAGCTCAAGGGGCGCATCGCGGCTACCATGCTGGTGCCCTATCCCCCAGGCATTCCACTCATCATGCCTGGCGAGCGCTACAACGAAAAGGCAGATGCCATCTTCCAATACCTGCAGATTGCCGAAGAACAGGATGCCCAAGTACCCGGCTTTGAGTCCGACATACATGGCCGCGAAGTTGAGGTGGATGAAGCTGGCAAGCGCCGTTATCTGGTGGAAGTTCTGGCTTCGTGAGCACTGCCAGAACAAGCAGGCGGGCAGGCTTGTGCCGCTGAATGCGTTGCAAAAGCCTGCGTAGCCTGACCCTTCTGATGGATGAAACCGCAAACGCCCGATGGAACAACATCGGGCGTTTCTGTTTTGCATTGCCTCAGCAAGCCCTGCAGACGTGATCTTGGTAATTTTTCACCCTGTTAACAGCCATTTTTCATGGTTTTGAATGAAAAAATCAACGAGAGGACGGGAGTGGACTTCACCATTCCATCAACTGGCCAGCAATGCCATTCAGCCGAAACTGCCGAGCGGGCGCTTTTTTACCGGATCGGCTTATGCAGCCAGGAAAACTCAAATTAAATTCATTTATTTCAATTTGAATTTGAGTTCTGCAGATCATTCATGCGCAATACACATTTATCGCCACTGGAAGGCCGTTCCACTGAAACGGCAATCAAATCAGGGCAATGCACGACCAGGCCGGTGTAGATGTATTTGCACAGGTTTTCCAAGGTGGCTGGGCCGAGATTGGGAACCTCATCGAGAAAATGGTGATCAAGCTCATTTCGAACACGCTCAATCTTCTGGCGCACATCACCCAGATCCTGCAGCATGCCTGATGCTTGCGATGGCTCGCCACGCAAAGTGATTTCGGCGTGGTAGGTATGTCCATGTATCCGGCGGCTCCCGACTGCGTCCACGGTGCGATGGAGTGTATGTGCGGCTTCAAAGATGAACTTCTGGCTCAGTTCGTACTTCATCGTATTCCTGTGATTTTGTGCGTCTGCAGGCTCAGATTCCAGCGCGGGTGCTGAAGACAATAGGCAATGGCGGCTGCAGTATTCTTGTGCTGTTCGAAATCGTCCAATGGCTGGAGATAGAACCTGTCGAAATTCAGATGAATGAAATTCGAGGGATCCACATGGTTTTGCGGATAAACCAGCTTGAGTTCCTGCCCTGCATCTACGGCAAGCGCGTTATTGGCCTTGGGGCTTACGCATAGCCAATCAATACCTTCTGGAGGCATGAGCGTGCCATTCGTCTCCATCGCAATGAAAAAGCCCTTCGCGTGCAAAGCGGCGACCAAGGCTGCATCCGCCTGCAAAGCAGGCTCTCCGCCCGTGAGAACAACAAAACGGCGGTCAACATTCTCTGATGGCCAATGTGCCTCAATAGCGGCGGCGAGCTCGGTGGCAGACGGGTACTTGCCGCCTCCCTCTCCGTCGGTACCCACAAAATCGGTGTCGCAGAACCTGCACGCCGCTGCAGCGCGGTCTTCTTCCCGACCGCTCCACAGGTTGCAGCCCGCAAACCGGCAAAAAACCGCTGGGCGCCCCGCATTGGCACCCTCCCCTTGCAGGGTGTAGAAGATTTCCTTGACGCTATAAGCCATGCTGCGCAACTTGTTGAAAATGTGCGTATTGTAAGGCCCGACGCCTTTGGTTTGCGGGTAGCGGCGTGTATGCGGGTGTGCTGTGGCGGGCGTGCGGCCAGCCAGCCGCACGCGTAGGCGCTCACGGGCTTATGCACCCGTGGCACCCAGCTTGCGCTACGCCTCCATTGACCGCCGGCGGGCGGCGAAGCCAGCAGCCATTGGCATCAACAACAGCATCCACCCCACACCCCACGCTCCCAACCCCGGCACAGGTGCAGGTGTCGAGCTCTGCTGCACCGCAGTAGTAGCGCTTGCCGTGCATGGCGCGCAGTTACCGCCCGCTGGAGGCGTGATGGTCGCGACATTTGTGATGGTCTTGGGTGCTGTGAAGCTCACCTTTGCCGTGACCGTGTAGACCACCGAGCCGCCAACAGGAAGGCTCGTGATCGTGTCACTGATGGCTCCGCTTCCAATGCCCGCGCAGACAGCTCCTGCACTGGTTCTGCATGTCCACAGCTGGCTGGCAATGCCCTCGGGGATCGGATCCCTGATGACAGTGCCATCTGCCGGCACGCTTCCGCCATTGATCACCGTGACCGTGTACTCGATCGTGCCGCCCACTGCGACCGTCTGCAGGTCTGCCGTCTTGGTGATCTGCAGTTGTGGCGTGGAGCTGCCGGTGACAGACGCCGTGCATGGCGGCGCCTTCAATGATGCAGCTTTCGCTTGCGAAGCCTTCATTGCGGCAGCCTTCATGTCCACCCCGCACACGCCCTGCCCGGATGGGGTAACGGTCGCCGTGTTGGTGATGGACGCCGGTGGCGCGCTGCTGACCGTGGCAGTGACGGTATAGGTGACAACAGCGCCTACAGGGAAGGTTGCGATGGTGTCACTGATCGCCCCATTGCCGCTGGCTGTGCAAGTGGCACCGCCCGTGGCAGCGCAAGCCCAGCTTTGCTGGGCAATACCGGCAGGGACGGCATCGCTCACCGTGGCTCCATCGGCGGCAACAGAGCCCGCGTTGCTGACGGTGACCGTGTAATGCACCGTGCTGCCAGGAGCCAGAACGGTAGTGTCGGCAGTCTTGCTCACCTCGATGATCGGGGCTGAGCCGAGAGTCACCGCTGCCGTGCAAGGCGCTGCGGTGTTGCCTGGCGCGCATACGCCATTGGCTCCGGGGGTGGCGCTTGCGGTGTTGGTCACCGTCGCTGGCGGCGCATTGCTCACCGTGGCCGTGATGGTGTAGATGGCCATAGCACCTGCAGGAAGGCTGGCGATGGTGTCGCTGACCGCTCCTGTGCCGCTGGCCGTGCAGGTGGCCCCGCCTGCTGCTGCGCAGCTCCAGCTCTGGGCCGTGATGCCCGCAGGCATCGGGTCGCTCACGGTGGTGCCGTCTGCAGCGACTGCGCTGGTGTTCTTCACAGTGACGGTGTAGGTGACGGTGCCGCCCGGGATAAGGGTGCTGGTGCCCGCCGTCTTGGTGATCTCCACCTGCGGCAGCGGTGTGCTGCTGGCCGTGGCCGTGCAAGGCGGGGCCGTGTTGCCCGGCGCGCAGGTGCCCGCCGGTGGCGTGGCGCTTGCGGTATTGGCAATGGACGCCGGTGGCGTGTTGCTCACGGTGGCGGTGACGGTGTAGGTCGGCTTTGTTGCACAAATCCGGGCCGCAGCGGTAGTAGGCTCGGATGATGAGTGAGACGAACTGGGGTCGGCGCAAGTACCGCACCACAA